>JAIPFP010000160.1 GCA_021736575.1 Pirellula sp.
GATCCTTTGACGACCGTTTCCACGTGCCATCACATGATAAATCGCGTTCGGAAATTCGATTCGTAAAGGTCTAGCCATACGGGTACTTTACCATGCAACGAACTGGCGGTAAACAGAAAACAGGGTCTGACCCCAACGAAGCCCCCAACGAACAGCCCGCGAGGGTCGTCATCAGACGAAATGCGACTAGCAATTGCAGCTATTTCCCGATAACCCCATCAGGCAATTCAACGACGATCGGATCGGTTGAACTACTCGGAATGAGCAACTTGATGGGGCTTCGGATAGGGTCAAGATAAATCGATTTGATCGGCAAAACGTTATGGCCAATCGATTCTAACGTAACACGAGTCGGAAGTTTCGGATCGAAATCAGGTGCCTTTGGTACCGGTAGCAAATAGAACGGTTCTGCGACGACGGGAATACCACTCAATACGATCTTCCATTCAGCAGCGACTTGCTGGAATACATCCATTCGAACGTCGGTTAGAACAGCCCCCCTGTATTTCACCAACGCACAATACTTGGAAGTTGGTTGGTTGACTGAATGAAAGCACCCCGACACCGTGCATATCAATGCGAGCAGACTCAATCCCGACCTATGTTGTAGGAACATGGCTAATCCTCAATGGTTGCAATGTCACCAGCATTGCTTGTGTGCATCGCGACGTGAGCAGCGCGATCGATGCTGGCGCTGACCAGACGCGTACTGCCGTCCCCGTGCGTCACTTGGGCACCACCGGAATGCAGACTGCGCGGCCCAAACCAACCTCGCCCATGGACGTTGACATCCGGAATGCGACTATTTGGTGTCAAGTATCCATTCGTTACGACCGCGGACGGCACGCCACGGATCCAGCTCTCTCCTCGAATTCCTCGCCACGATGTGATTGTTTGGGAGACTGCGGCCAAGTCGGGATTGCGAATCGTTGAACCCATCACAAATCCAGGAACGCCCGGTGGATTCGAGGAGGACCCTCCCCACGAGCCTATTCGTCTATGTGGTGAGTTGGGCATCGCGCCCGTCGAAACAATCTTGTCACCCTTGAGGGTCTCCGACAGCATGATGGTATTGCTCAATCCATCTGTAATCGCACCGATCTTGGCAAAGGAATTCTCCCAAACGAATCCGTCCGTCGGATAGCGATCGTCGTAGTTCGTACCGGTTCCACTTCCGTACGAGTACATATAATTGAGTCCCGCGATTTTTGCTGGCCGACCATCCGATAGCACGATGTCGAAAAAGGGATCCGCTGGGTCGCTTGGACATTGCATCACCGACAGGTTCGTGCTTGCAGCGACAGCGTGGAAAGGATTTAGCCGGGCTGCGAAAGCAGGCCCAACATACAAAGGGACGGTGTAGTCGATCAAATTTGAGAGATTGCCTTGCTCAATGTAAGGCAAGATCCGGGCTTGTGGAGAAAACGAACTTGAACCGGTCAGTCCCGGCAATCGCTTGAACGTTGCCTCATAATTGATCGTTGCTAGCCCCAATTGCCTCAGGTTGTTGGAGCACTGCATTCTGCGAGCCGCTTCTCGCGCAGCCTGAACCGCTGGAAGCAGAAGCCCAACTAGAATGCCAATGATGGCGATGACGACCAATAACTCGACAAGGGTGAAACCCACGATTGGTTTTTTACGATAGGGACTCTTCATGTTACTCATATCCTCGAACGTTTAAAATGATAGATACAGTGAAACAAAACGATGAATCCATCGCGCGGCGCGCAATGGGTACGCACTCATCACGCTCCTCGTGATGCTTCTAGGGCAACTAGCCCCCGACAGCAACAATCCTCGTCGGCTCGCCAGAGACTTGAACCTTGACCTGCACTTCTAGGTTCGTAAGCGAGATTGCCCAAATGCTACCGTCTCCTGGATTGGTAATCACGGCCAATCGGTGCCCCGGGACAAAGCAAACCTCGTGATGTCCGCCATGGCCCTCGATTTTGCTTGTACCAACCGGAATACACTTGGCGACTTTTGCATCGAAATAGTTGCCATCGTTGTTGGGATCCAAATCAACGATATATACGGACTCGGCTATCTCGCTTCCACGGCGATCGCTAAACAAGAACGCGTAGTCTTTTCCAGCCGGTCCAGTTGACACACACTTGGGCGTTGTCAACGCGAGTCCGCTTTCGATAGGGATGGACAGCTTCACCAACGTAGGCTTGGCCGACTTCGCATCGATCAAGCACAACGTCGACGTATCCGCCGAGCCAGTGGTGAAGAGTACGTATTGATTGTGGTTTTCGAAGGCGCCTGTTCGCAAGGGCTTGCCGGTCGCAGCATCCTCACCCAATGACAAATGGTTGATCTCGACTTCCTTGGGTTTCTTGCCCAGAGCAACGTCCGCTTGCACCCAGAACACTCCATCTGACGGAGCAAAGAAAACCTTGCCAGAATTTGCGGTAGCTCCATGCAGCCCTCCGGATGGTAAATGAACGGTGTAACCATTCTTTGATGCCGAACCGCTCAGATCCACTACATCGACTCTCCCTTTATTGTCCCCATCTCGGTCGGCCCAAGTGGCGTAGCAAACTTTTTTGTCAACCGCAGCCAGAGTGATGTGACCTCCGCCAGCGGACACGAAACGACTTGATGCAGAGGATCGCGACCGCAACAGAGTGGAAGGCGAAAGAACCGTAAATCCATTCTTCTTGTCATTCGCAACAAAAATCTCACCCTGATATTCGTAAACATGCGCTGGGTTCCCTTGATTGGTATCCAACTGAGATGCCAAAACCGATGGCTCTTTTTCAAAATGCCAATGCGAATGATTTCCATGCTCCTCCTCGGTGACTCCAGCATTCACTGCAATCCAGCCGCTCTGCAAATTACCGTTGTCGTTATCGTGAATCCCGGCGAAAACGACTCCGTTGGCCGCCGCCATCTGAACCATGCTTTGCTTTCCAGCGTCCAACTTGGCCAACCCACTCACGGCGTGTTTCTTTATCGTCCATTCCGTGCCCATTCGAACCATGTCACCGCACTGCAGCGATTGGTCGGATGTATCCTGCCAGAACAGACGAGTGACCGTTCGAGGATCATTCGCTTTTGTCAGTTCTTGTCCAACGCACATCGAGAGGCAGCCGTTGAAAGCAAAACAACCGATCAGCCCTCCCATCGCGGTCCGTTTCAATAAACCTTGGACATCTCTTACCTGCATTGATTTTCGTTTCGTCATGCAATGAATCTTTCCAAATAGTTAGTCTAGACAGCGACGCGTTTCGCTCTTCGACGCGCTCAATCACCGTCTTTCATAACCCTAATCGTACGCATGTGCATAGCTTATGCAAGAGCGCATTTTGTGCGAAATGACGATTTGGAAAAATTTACAAAGAAGTGAGTGCGGCTGGGACAACATCTAGATCCAACGCATTCTTCAGTCGCTGAAATGCTCTGTTCATTTCTTTTTTCCATAAGTCGACTTCCGCTTTTTCATGGTCTTCGGCTGCGTGTTCGAGCAGTTCGAGTTTCGACATGAAGACTTGCAATTTCATGCGCTGAAATCGTGTTAGAGGTTGCCTTCGCAGGTAAGCGCTCACCTCCATTTTGTGAGCCCAATCCTCTTGTATGGGTATCCAATACATAATTTTTTCCCAATCGTACTGAGCGCAATCTACCATTAGATCCACATGGTTCATTACCATTTCTTTACGGATCTCAGATCGAGGTGGATAGTACAAAAAGCACGCTACCACACTGGCCGCAATGAGTCCGAGAAAGCAAGAGGCAGCAATCACAGACTTCGGCAAAATAATGTCCCGCCGCAATCCAATCGCGGAAGCAGTCGCTAATTCATTCGATTCTCGATCCGTTGAGCCAATCAAGTAGCCCATCCATCGACCGTTTCGATCCCCATAGTAGTTAAGCGCTCCAACGACCAAAAAGAAAAAGGCAGCAACAGCGGCAATCAACTCCTCGGATTTCCAAGAGTCTCGAATCATCCTCCAACTCGACTCCATCAGTCCGAATCCGCCGGAAGGAAATGGATTGCAGTAGACATCGAAAGCGTGTGTGTGATCCGCCGGTTCAACTCCCTTGGGCCTCAATGGTCGATCAATGCAATAAGCTAATGCAAGAACCAGCAGTATCAAAAATCCAAACCATGCGATGGCTGGTCGAGCCTTGTAATTCAGAAAGGTCCAAGCAATGAGACCAAGATTGACGCCGGTTCCCAATACCAATAGTGTGAACGCCGCGCCGATCGAGTTGCCATGCTGGAACATCGAAGCAATCTGAACGATCGCAACCATCGGAGTGATATAGGCGAGCGTCGCCACGGCTGCCATTGTCAATGGCGCAGTCATATCATCCTTTCCGGCAGCTTTTTGAAGGAAGCCAGCAGGCAAAAACATACTTAAAAGTCCAACACCAACCAGTGCCACGAGAATATATAGAGTCGAAGTACTAAACGCTTGCTGGCATACGGACAAAGCAACTGCTCCCACCCGCCTGATTCCAAATGGTGTCTTTGGCAACAGTTCCGGTTGGATCCAATTCGATGGAAACATCCGGTCCCATAACAAGCCCATCACGGTCACGATGGTCAACGAGCACATACAAAAAACAAAGATGGCGACAGGATCGCTCAAGGTCAGTCCGTAGAGCACAGAAATCGGATTGAAAAGAGGGGCGGTTAATCCGAATGCCAGGATGGTTCCACCAGCGATTCCACTTTTGCGCATTTGAACCATGACCGGAATGACGCCGAGCGAGCAAACTGGCAATAGCATTCCCAGAAGCCAAGCATAGGGCAATTGACGCCAAGTGTGACCACCGAAAAGCTTGAGCGTCCCTTCCCTCCCGAGGATGCGTTCAAAGACGGCAGCCACGATCCAGCCGACAACGATGGTCGGGCAAGCAGCGACGGCAGCTTGTGACATCCGAACGATCGCTCCCCAAAACAAGAGATCCATTTCAATTCCTTCTATTCAGGCGACCGCGTTCGGTCCAGTTCCAAACGACACACGTCAGCGAGCATCTCGACATTGGAAATAAGCCCATCAAGTTCGACTAGGTCCTTGAGTTTCTTTCCGTTTGCAACTTGCTCTTCAAGTAACAGGACAGTTTTCGTGGACCAAGCGTCGATCCGGTTGAAATCTTTTTCCGATAGTTCGCTGTCAGCCGCTAATTCAGAAAGCCATCGAATCAGATCGATGAACTCTCTTTCCACCGTGATCTCCGGATTGGAGGATGTTGCCTCGACGGACTTTGACAGTTCGCTCATTCGCTCTGAGGCGGCAAAAATCGTTTTCGGCCAGTGAACTGGGAAATGCTCATGGCTTTCCTCCTCTTGGGAACTTGCGGAGGACTGGTTGCGACAACCCGCGAAAGGTAGCAATATCCCGCCCAGCAACAAAACGAGAATCCAACAACTTGGCGATATACGGAACGGATTATTGGGCTTACAAATTTTCATCATGGTAGTGGAACGCTCACCGAGTTGAGAACGGTTTCAATCACGCGATCAACGTCACCAGCCATGCCTGAAAGCCGGACTGCGAGCACAGGAATCGCAACATCTTGAACGTCTTCTGGGATCATAAAGTCTCGTCCCGCGAGCATCGCATGGGCTTGGGCGGCTCGCTGCCACTGAAGCAACCCGCGAGGACTCAAGCCCAAAGCAAATGCATGATTGGCCCTGGTCGCCTCGGCTAAGCTCACTAAGTACTCACGCACCGGCAGTTCTACTACAATCTGTGATACGGCAATCTGTAGTTGGCGAAGTTGACCAGGCTCGAGTACTTGGGTTGCAACGACTTCCTCGGTGCTTCGACTGCTCCGAGCAAGGAGTTCTAGCTCACTCTCTCGGTTTGGATAGCCGATCCTGAGTTTCATAGTAAAACGATCGAGTTGCGCCTCAGGAAGAGGGTAGGCTCCGACGCTCTCGACTGGGTTTTGCGTAGCCAAGACCAAAAACGTTTGGCTCAAGGGTTTGGACTCCCCTTCGATGGTGACTTGGCGTTCGGCCATTGCTTCGAACATAGCGCTTTGCGTTCTGGGTGTAGCGCGATTGATCTCGTCGGCTAACAAAACATCCCCAAACACAGGCCCTGGTCGAAATTCGAACTCTCGAGTTTTTTGGTTTAGGATGCTGAAGCCGGTAATGTCGCTCGGCAGCAAGTCGGGGGTGCACTGCACTCGCTGAAAACGCCCACCGATCGCGGTTGCCAAGGCTTTGGCTAACGTGGTCTTCCCCAGTCCCGGCAGGTCATCGAACAGAACATGCCCTCGGGCCAGCACGCACGCCAGTAGACTCTCTACCACGTCGGGCTTACCGAGCAAGGTGATGTTGAGCTCGTGTCGCATCCGATCCAAGAGGGTAGTTGTCTGTGTCATTGATTGAATCATTTTTTCCTTGACTGTGATTGTGAATCACTCCATTGATGACCGGTTGATTTGCTTCGAAAAAGATCGAGCATGCCTCGCTGTGTAATTGCCCAACTGATGCTGCCCAGGGGGGTGGCGTTTGCGTTAAGCCATTCGGTCGTCGAAATAGTGGGCGCGTACGCGAGTCGCTGCACGGCATCCACAAAGAGTTGCCTTTCGGATGGTTTCAATCTCGGATCGCAGACAAGCTGCGACTCAAGCCATTGACGAACCGTAGCTCGCCTCGGGCGCTGAACACCCCACACCCACATTCTCCATCGAAGCAATACCAAGCTCCAACGCACACGTGAACGGATCGACAGGAAATGCGTTGAAAGAAAGACCGATGAGCATGCTGCGTCGACGATTCGTCTACGCACGTAAACAGCCGTTGCCAAGAAAAATACTGTGGTCGCAATCGTTACGGGGTTCCGAATGGCCGTGTCGTACAGCAACCACCAACCCTCAATCGCGAATTGCCGCCATGAACGAAATTCTCGGGGCTTTGCAAATTGGGAGCATGGTTCAATCGGGAGCCATGCTCCGTGCACATACACCTCTACCCAAGTATGCAAATCTTCCCGCAAAACCTCTGTTTGCCCAGAACGAATATCAAATCGGCTCGGAGAAGCATAGAACCCGGTAACCAATCTAGCCGGTATACCCAAACTGCGAATCAAAACACTGGCTGTTGTCGCCACTAGATAGTCCGGCCCACGTCGCGTTTCAATCATGTGCTGCACGACGTCATCGCAAGAATCGGGTGGCAAGTACGACAAGTCGACCTCAAAATCTTGACGCAATGCGGTTACGAGTGCTTCGATTCTCCCCCAATCCGTTACCCGTTTAGGACTTTTGTTTAGATGCGGTTGCATCAAGCGTTCCGCTTCCGATCGAAGCGATTGGCGATTCCCTGGTACAGTGAGATAGGGTGCAAGCCAATCGTTGGGCTGTGAACTCGCAACGATGGCACTCAGGGGGTCGGAGGCGTCTCGCAGGCAGTGGACTTGAGGTATCTGATAGATCTGATGAACCACAGTGAGCTGCGGAATCGAATCGCAATTTGGCATCATTGGCTGGCCATCGGGCGTCCATCCAAAAAAATCGGGTTGATCGATTCGATCGATATGAACATCGGTTAGCAAGGACGGGGACAGAATGCGCGGCGACTGGATATTGATCAGTTTGATGGTCAGTCGCTCGCGCACCCGATGGACGATCGAGGCGTTGATTTGCTCTAGCTCCATCCACGGCTTATTCGACAGGGTTCGCAGTCTTGGTAACGCTCGTTGCGGTGGTGACTTAAGATTATCGGAGTGCGTCCATTCCGTCCCATCAAACGAATCGTAGGATTCAAGTCGAAGATGCTGAGGAGTTTCACCAATCAGATAAAGAATCGCACGGCTCTCGGATCCCTTTGGTTTGATTGGATTCGAGCGGTCGACGGGTTCGCGGATTGCCGAAAACTCCCGGCCCTTCTTTTTCGACTCGGACCCTTCTTCCGTCGTTTCCTTGGTGTCACTGCTAAGTGCGATCGCGCGCATGAACTTTGTGGGTCGCGATTTGGGTTCACCATACATGTCGCTCGCCAAATCGTACATCGACGGAACCTGGGAATCCAAGAATAGGTCGCTATCCACCGGTCCAAAGGTATACGCTTCGTCCTGGGCAGCGACCAGCATGTCGCCATCGCCAACTCCGTTCCGGGCGGACGGATCGGCATCTTTCTTGCCACCCGACGTCGGCATGAAACCATCAAGCAACATGATCGAGGATTTGTTGAGCATCGCAACGGCACCGATCGATGTTGTCACCGTGCAAAGTATGGCCACCAAAATGATTCTCATTCGGACTAGCGGCACGCTTTCGACTGCAACAAAGCCACGCTCGATGGATTGCCAATAGCGAACCATCAAAGACCAGGAAGCCAACAAGCCAAACAGGACGACAATCCAAATCATGCCGCTCCGATCTGAGGCGGACACCCCGAACAACATGAGGAAACTGCTTAGAAGTAGGGATGTCCATTCTTGTTTTGAAGTTGTAGCGACGGCTGCTTGCCAGAGGGCTGCATTTTGAAGCATTGCTAACCAAATCAGTTCGGTCGCCTCTCCGAAGCCATCGAGGAATTGACGCTGAATCAGACTGATTCCCCACGGTGCACCAATCAAGATGATGCCTATTGCACAAAGGATGCCACTTCTATTGCTCGCAATTCGATTGCTTGCAATGAGTGTCGACTCTCGATGAATCGAAAAATAGGCTCGCGTACTTATCGCGATAGAGATGCAAATCAAGAATTCGGTCCACAGCCAAACAGTCGAGAAACACCCTTGCAATCGCAATAGCAGGATGCCAATCGATGCCACTATCGCCAATAAAAACGTATAGCCGTTGTTGGAGATTTTGCTTGCGACCTGACCATTTGCCTGAGGCGTTAAGCGCGATCGAGTTGAACGCCGAACAACTCTTGGAGATTCCGCGATGAACTTGCTCATGATCGGCACGCGGCTTTCATTCGACTCGTTCGTTGGCACAACTGCTGCCACTGTCTTTGCAGTTGAATCGCGGGATCTTTTTCCACATTGATAGCGATAGCAGATGTACTGCGACAAAATAAGTTGGCGGATTCGTCTGGTTCGATCTTGTCTACGAGCAACCAAAAAAGGTTCGCATGGTCCTTGGTCGAAATGGAACGACTTAACTTGACCGCTCGCGACGAGGTGCTCAAGCAGCAACCGACTCCTTCGCGAATCGACGGAATCCGTTCTGTTGCAGATTGAGATGGGTTGTGTTGCCAACAAGCCAATTTATCTAGCCACTGTTGTTTGCTCGCTTGGTTTACATAAAGCGGAGTCCAGCCATCGTCGAAATGCACTCGTACTTGCCAGGAATGAGATAAGAAGTGGTTGGTAAGGGATGCCAAGATGCGTATCATCCATTCGCGTTGCTCGTGGACAGCGTTCGCAGCAGCGTAATGATCGAACCAGATGGAAACCAACTGCCTGCTTCGAGATTGACGTTCAAAAACGACCAAGCTGTCGCGACGCGATGTTTGAGCCCAATGGACTTGACGAAGCGAGTCACCCAATCGGTAAGGACGCACTCCCATCCAGTCACCTTCATCTCCTATCTGTTCGCTGGTTGTTCCGATACCTGCATTGGTACTTCCAGCCTGATGAGGCACATCCACCAATTTGATCGTTTTCGGCCAAACAAGGAGCGGATTGGCCACTTGTAATTTGCGATGGCTTGTCCATATTCCAAACGGAAAAGCGGTCGAAAGCCGAACATCTCGCATTGGGTAGCATCCTCGAATGCTAGGCCGGCAAACCCATCCAAATTGACTCTTGGAAAAAGAAGGGACTCTGCTTAGGCAGATCGGCTGGCCCTCCGCGTCCACATGGGAGGCGATTGCATCGTCCGCTTCAACGATCATGCCCCAACCCGGCCAAGGCCATCGATGCACCAATTCAAGTGTTGTATCGATGCACTCTCCCTCTTCGCATCGCAAGTGAGACCAAGACAACTGACCTCGAATACCCACCATCGCGATCCACGGCCACATGCAACCGACGACACCTAACGCAAGTATTGCTGCGGATACCAGGAACGCTTGACTGGACAAGGAGACGCCCAGAAGTAGCGAAGCCAAAAAAGCGATCACAACCCATCCAATTGGACGTTTGAGCCAATAGACATATGCATTCGCCCATGGGCAAAAATCATAATGCATCGTTTGGCCAAAATACGTGAGTAGTTTTTGATGCATGAATTGCCTAATGTTGAATCTGGAGGATCAATCGCAATACCGTTTCGGTTTGAACCATGGATGTTGCAGCGCAGCGGCGCGAACCGCCTGGTGAATTTCCATGTCGTTTACCTATCCTCACCAGACAGCTTGTGCTATCCCGCTTACAAAGTAATCGGCATTAGGCACTAGCGCGCAGGCTGGAATTGCCATGAAGTCAGGTGCTGCAACGAGCACCGAATGGAGCGACACAGACGCGAAGGCACTCTTGTCCCTTCAACGAAAAGTCCCGAGAAAGAACCTCGGGCCGCTCAAGCAATAGCGGGTGGTGCGCGCGACCGAAAACAAATCCTCAAAGCTGGCACATCGACAGTGCCGTTGAGGAAAAAGTTCGAGCAACTTGCCTCAAGTCGCTCGAGCTGGCTCCCTACGTGGAGAGCCCCACAAAGGATCGCAAGAAGCTTACATATCGAACAATCTCCATCCGCCGCTGCGAACTCGGAGAGTTGCTTGTTTGCGATGTCCGGCCCAGATTGATTTCGATGACAACCAGAATGATGTCTATGTTGACATCCACCCGACGGAACCGCCTCCCTAGATTTGGCATTCGCCACCACCTCGGTGTGGTCATGCCCGTGCGACGCACCGCAATTCAGGCCGGGGACCAAGTGAAGCCCCTGACTGGCAAAAACAAGTGTCGAATAGATGCCTAGCAGCAACCAAACGATCGTTTTTTGGCGGAAAAGTTTCAAAAGAAGGACTTTTGCAATGAATTACGAAAAGGAGTTTGAAACGCATGATAGTCGATACGTTATGTTCTTGCAAAAGGTTTGCACAAAAAAACTTTGGCAAGAGCACTCGGATTCGAATATAATCGGGACGAGCTGTCGAGAAGGAATAGAGTGAATCTCGGCAATACCCAAACTCAGTTGAATTGAAATCATTGATGCGAAACCAACCACGTAGTTTATCACGCCTACAAGCTTTTACGCTGGTTGAATTGCTTGTCGTGATAGCTATCATCGGCTTGCTAGTGGGGCTCCTGCTCCCCGCTGTTCAGTCCGCTCGCGAGGCAGCCCGAGCTATGCAGTGCAAGAACAATCTGCATCAGATTGGATTGGGGGTAGAAATGTTTCATTCTGCGATGAAATGCTATCCGCCTGCACGCTATGAACCGCGACCGGGGGATCCACAAGCCTTAGCCTGTGGCGGGAAGGAAACAACCTGGCTAGTTCGAATCATGCCCTTCATCGAAGCGCAATCAATAGAGCAACGTTGGGACTACTCCGTCCCGTATAGCAAACATCAAGAAGAAACAAGAACTAAGACGTTATCCGTATACTGCTGTCCGTCGCGTCGAACGGCAGATGAAGCAAAGGGCTTGGGACAAGTCATCGGGGCTGGCACGCGTTGGGTCACGTTGCCGTGCGGATGCAGGTACGCGGTTACCAGCGATGAAGAAGTGACGGGGGCCGTGGGGGACTATGGAGCCAACCATGGCGATCTTTCGCCTGGTGCATCCGGATTGCCAAGCGACTTCAACTATGGAGGGAATGGGACTGGGCTCATTATTTCCAGCCGTGCGAATTGCAACGAACAGATCCCTCGTAATTGGCACGACCGAATCGCACAGCGTCACGCAACCGATGGCTTGAGCAACACGTTCCTGGTTGGGGAAATGCACGTCCCAATAGGCAAATTAGGTCAATCACCCCAGGATGCTTTCATATTCAATGGCGACAGTGTCTACAATATGTCTAGGCTGGGTGGGCCAACGATGCCGATTGCAACCAACCTGCGAGGTGAGGGGAGCGACCTCGTTCGATTCGGTAGCTGGCATGTTGGAATGTGCCACTTTGCTCTCGCCGACGGAAGCGTACGGGCAGTTAGCAGCAGCATGGACACCGAGACTCTCGGCAAGCTCTGCAATCGAGCCGATGGTCAACCTGTAACGCTTGACGAGTAATTTATGTTGTCATTCGTTCGCAGGCCAATGCATGGCGCGCATGTCGCCGTATTTCTTTCCCTTGCGGCATTGGTTTCCCTGGGCTGTAACGATGGCAAACTCAAGACCTACCCAGCCACCGGAAAGGTCGTGTTCCCGGACGGTTCCCCCGTCAAAGTGGGAACGATTGAGTGCAAGTCGATCGAACATGGAGTTCAAGCCACGGCTGAGATTGGACTCGATGGAACATTTTCCCTAACAACCTACAAACAAGGGGATGGCGCAGTAGCTGGTAACCATAAATGCGTGGTCGTTCAGTTCATACAAATTGACAATCCTGCAAACTACAAACCCTCAACCATTGGTGTCGTAAACAATAAGTACAACTCCTATTCCACGTCAGGATTGAGCTTTCGCATTGAGCCTCAAAGAAACGAACTGCTTATTCAAGTCGATGGTGTCCGCGAAAAGTCAGGTACCAGCAACCACGGTACCAGCAACCATGCTAGTCAGCCGGACCATCTCCCTGAGTCTTCTGCCTCCGAAGTGCAGAATCGCCGCTAAGCACATCGGTATGAGTCTTCGAGAAAAACAAACTGATAGCCGAAGGGCGATAGCCCCGGTTCTCGACGAATGTCGAGCAATTGGAAAACCGGGGCTATCGCCCAACGGCTAATTGGTATGAAAAACATATGCGGATGTGCTTAGTCACCCAGCGGCTTCAATCGTTCGGCATAGACTGCGTAGCCTTCGAGCGAGAGATGGATGTTGTCTGGCGTGAAGAGGTCTTTCTTCGCCATTGGCACGCAGAGCCATGGTTTGGCACAGAGATAAACTCGTCTGAGTTGAGATAGGGCGACACACTTGAGTCCGCCTGCCGCTTAGATATTGGAACGCGAGGTTCGATTAGCTGGGAATATTGGAATCCCGTTTGGCTAAGTTCGCTTCCAATTCCGCGGTCGCTTCGTCGGGCGATAGTTCAACGATCGCGCCATCTCGCCAGATAACGATTTCGGTATTCGATTGGCGAGCTCGATCAATGACTTTTCGACAGGCAGCCTCGAACGCCATATCCGCTTTAGCGATCAGCGAATCTGGAGAGTTGCTTTTAATCATTGGGTAGGTCCTTACGATGCAGTTGAACACGTTCCAGCCCATTGTAGTCCAGGACCAGTTTTCTTTCATCCTCAATCTCAGCGATTGGAATTGGCGGGAAGGAAGCGCCGTCATAGACGCAGACGGTTGTGACAATCGGAATATACAAATCAAAGAGATTGGCCAACCCACGAGCGTATCGTCGCCTTACAACAGCTTCGGGTATATTGTGGCCACCTTCGCGAACGCGTTTCGGGCAAAGGGTCCACCAACGCCGGGCGACCTCGGTATCATCCCAAGTAGCAACGACGTCAGGTCTTGAACGGAGGACCAGATGGAAGTGATTCGAAAGACAAGAAAAGGCCAATAAATCGATCCCAAAATTCGAAGCGAGTTGCTTGAGTTTATCTTCGAACCACTTTTTGCGGTGATCGAAGTTCTTTTGGGTTAGATGGCCGTCTCCCAAAAGGTAACAACGCCTGACGGTCAGAGCCATCGTATGCACTGCCACGATCTCGGAAGGATCAAAAATTTCCGCTCGAGATAATCTCGCCATGGTTCACTCCGTCGAAAAAGCCGATAGAAGCAATGGGAATTGAATTCGCGGTACATAATCCAAATCCAAGATGCAACTACCCCCCCGAAAAAAAGCTGTGTCCGTACAAGTCCCTATTTCTGCTTTCGATTCGACGAACTCAATGACCGGAGTTTCCTCAAAATTGAGACGTATCAAATCGTGTACGCTTCGGACGTGGGCGGAATGGGCCAGCTGTTTCCGTTCCATTATGTTTACCTTATGACGAACCCAGGATCTGTGGGGTCAGACCCTGTTTACTGTTTTTGAAGCAATTCATCGATCCGCTCCAGGTCTTCCTTTTTTGACTTAGATCCGGAAATCGCGTTTTGGGCGCGGCGAATCAAATTGCTGACGCTGTCAGGATGCGATAG
>JAIPFP010000161.1 GCA_021736575.1 Pirellula sp.
GTTGCGTCTAGAACTTTGACTCCTTCTTCATCGCAAACAAACGCGTATCGGAACTGCACCGCGACACTTTTGGGATGATGAAGTACTTCGTTTCCGACGACGGAGCAAACAACGGGCTGTTTTGGGTTGCTGAGGTCAACCACAACGAGTCCGGCATCGCAACAAATGTAGGCGTAGTGCCCAGCGATCGTTATGGCTTTTGCGCCGCACAAGATATTGTTGGGGTTGAAGGTGACGCCTCGTTCCAAGAAATTGTTGGATGGGTTTCCGTCGAGCAGCGTTGCTGCGCTGACCATGACCAGCCCTTCGACCTTGTCCGTTACGTATATGTACGCGTAGAGCGGATGGACGGGGGATTCGAAGTTCTCCGGTCGATGGGTTCGTGTCGGGTCGGGAGCGATGGTCGTTGGGGCTGCGACTGCGGTCGCGAACTTGGTTCGAACATAGAGACGCTGCCCCAGCGGTGAAACCGGCGCGGTGGTAATTCTTTCTGAGAATGCCTTGTGATCGATGAATGCAATGTCGAAAACTCGCAGGCCGCCTTCGCCGCAGGCTGCATAAAGGAATTCACCCCGATGTTGCAGCGAGAGCACTTCCGGTTTCCGATATTTTGGGCTCAAAACCTCCAAGATATCTCGACCTGGATGTTCGTGCGCATGTTCTAGTTCTCGATGATGTTTGAGATGTTCCTTGTAATTCTCCGGGTAGGCTATCGAATGCAGCGAGCTGCCGAGTACCGCTTGCGGTTCGCTCTGTTCCGTTACAACGACTCCTTCCAAGCCATGCTCTCCCGCCCCAACCCAGCAATAGCGGCCTACAAAATTGGTATATCCTGTCCCTTGCATGAGCAATTGAGACATGATGGCGTTGTTGTCGTTGTTGACGGAGACGTGACAGTCGGTACAAGCTTTCGTTTCCGAGGTGCCGGGTGACGCATGACCGGGTGGTGCTGTTTTCCAGTCAGGACCACCTCGGACAGTGTGCGGGACATTCGTGCTGAAGGCGATTCCGCTAAGACCCTCGCCGCTGATCGTCTGCTGCTGAACATAGATAGATTCGCGATTGCCGTTATAGCTGCCGACGTGAATTGCACATGAACTGCGGGCGGGTCCGATGCGGTTTCCCGTGACATTACCGTCGCGAGCCAACATGTATACGTCGTCTCTCAGAGTTTGAAAGTTGTAGGAAATTCGATTTCGAGAGACTTCACCCAGCCCGTGCAGATTCGGGGCTTTGATATTTGCTTTTTGCGGCAGGTGGCATCCAAAGCAACTTGGATTCCAAGAACTATGGCAAGCGATACAACTGATGTTATTGTTTTGATGGGCACATTTTTCGTTGGGCAATGTGTCTCCCCAACGCATCTCGCCGTCGTCATCCAATCGGACCGTTTTGGCGATATGGCTCTTTGGGTTGTATTCCTCGCTGAGGGGATTGATGGTGTCTGCGGTTTGAGTCACTTCCCAAACGAGGTCCTTTTCCACGTTGCTGCGTTGGATGAGCTTTGGTTTTTTGCCCGGTGCTCGTTTGATCTCGAAGCGAGGCTGACCAAAAGCCGTGCGCAGAGCTAGGAGATTGGTTGGTTCTTTTGCGGATGCGGGGCCACTGGTAGGTAGTTTGGGTGGCTGTCCCGCCTTGAGCAGTTGCTCGACTTTGTCAACGAGCGAGGCTCTCGCATCACCATGGCAATCGATGCATTGGATCTCGATAGCCGCGCGCACTTCGCCATAGAGTTTTGTGTCCCCGTGTCCGTCTTGATAGAAGTGGCAGTCGACGCAGTGCATCCCCTTTTCCATGTGGATATCCATCATATGAACAGGCACACCATCGCGTTGTTTCCCATGGATCTTCTCAAATTGTTCCGACGGCGCTACTGCGGCCATCAGATCTTTGGTCGTTGGGCTTTCAACTGTTTTTCCTGTATGGTCAAGCAACTTTCCTGTTCGGTCTTTTTTGAAAACGGCTCGGTAAACCCATCCATGCCCATGGAAGTCTGCAAATTGAGTGTGCTTCAGTTTTGGGTTGAGGTCGCTCACATTGTTAAGAAACTCTGGATCACCCCATAGTCCTCTTGCAGCAGCTTCTTCTGGATTGGACATCGACGCTTGAACCAATTGCTCGGCGGTTGGATCGTGCTGTTCTTTCGGATACATGCACTGCCCATCCGTCTCGTTGTCCCACCACATGTAGCCTAGATAAGAGTTGAGAACATTTGTACCTGGGTGCATGTGACAAACCATACATTGACTGGTTGGCATGCTGTTGGTGAACATGTGTTGAATTGGATGTCCGGATTCATTCTTTGGAATGGTCGGGTCGATGTACTTAACCCAATCATCTTTCTCGGATGCAGCTCGTCCAAGATGGCCATATTTGGCAAACGGGCCCGAGGAGGTGGGTGAACGATCGTTTGCGTAAACAACGTGGCACGCGCTGCAACCGCTGCTGCGATAGTCACCTGGATGATCATTCGTTCCTAGGAAGTTCAGCGTTGGATCAAGCAACCGGGTCTTCTGAAGACCGATGAACACAGGGTCGGTTCGGTTTTCGGTCCCGAGCCCGCGCGTGCTGAGTCGCTCGCGAGGACGGCCAGGTTCTTCGAGTCGTTCCGGTATTCCGATTTCGGAACGGAATCTACCGCCCCGTTCAAAGATTCGAAGAATATTGCCAGGCTGGGACGCTTCAAAACGTGGCAACGGATCAAGAAACGGGAGAACCCCTTTTCGATCGATCTCGTAGGGGGAAGGTGCCGGAACGGTTTGTAGCCGTTGCGGATTGCCATTCATGGAGTAACTTTCTCCATAGCGAGACCATTTCTCTGGCGAGCCACCGTTGTTATATATGGCAGCGCCCCAAAGCATACAACCGTGCGTCATGATACTTTTTCGGAGTTGCAACACTTCGTTGGCATGGCATTGGCCACACGCGATGTGTGCGACACGAAGATCGCCGGGATTTGCGAATCGCACGAACTCGGGACTCTCATGATTGAGCAGGGCGTAACTTCGAACGGGATTCGCAGAAGTGCTCCACATCTCGGGATAGCGTGGTTGAATGTGGGCGCCCTTCTTGGAGAAGTCGTTCGCGTTTCCACCATGGCAATCGGTGCAACCGATCGAGACCGTGTTGGGTGGATGCATGCTGCCCACGTCGGAGTGGCATTGAATACAGGAAGCGCTTTTCGCATTCGCCTCTTGCTTCGACTGCCGATATAAATCGGTATGCAGGAGTTCATTTGGGATCGGATAGGAATCGTTGCCCGCGATACCAAGGTGTCTGGCTGGTCCCCAGGGATCTTCGCCACTGCGGGCCGGAACAGTTGGCTGGTGAAACTTGCCACCTGGTGGGGTGAGCGGCCCAACGGATTGCGCAATGCACTTCGACGAATCAAGGAGCGAATGGACTAAGAGCAGGCCCACGACAAGGGACGCCAACCCAACGTAGAACTCGTAAGCACGTCGGATCATTATTAATACTCGAAAGCGGCCTCGAAAAACCCCGCTGCAAGGTTGCTAACATGCCCATTGAGCGGTTGATATAAGTCGCGAAATCCGTTGCCAACAATGAGGCCCGACAAGCCACTGACAAAGATTACGTTGTTGTTGAGAAGTGGACGGTATTCAAACCCCGCACTCAAGTCCAGACCGATTTGACTGCGAATGTTGTTTTGGAAAACCAGCGCCTCCAATGGGGCTGTGTGATTGAACCAAAGATAGTTGGCATTTGTTATGAGTTTGGTCTTCGTTGTTAGGTCCGCATCAAAGCCCGTGTTGACGAGCTGAATACCAGGATTAACGAAATTCGTTTGCCCCTGAAACTTACTGCTCCGCAAGTCAGGCAAAAGGCTTTGTCGATTCACTAAATTAACGCCGAACAATTTGATTTGCTGTCTATTCCAATAGCTGAATTCACCCCCCGCAAAATTCGGGTTGTCGAAGATGGCGTCAAAGCCGGTAGCACGGCTGTCATTGGGGTCGCTATCTCCGGATGCGTAGAAGTAGGAACATCGAAATCGAGCCCAGTCGCGATCGTAGGATAGCTCGAGAGCTCCCATAAAAGCACTGATCGTTTGAGGCTGGCCAGCGATCGGATTCAACTCGTCGGTACCCGTTACGTAATACAATGCGTGGCTGATATTGTAGCGATTGATGTGCCCGTTACCTGCCCAGCCGAGATAGTATGAATCCACTTGGTGAGGTGAGAATACTCCAACCGGGTCAGGCCGGACCAGAAAACCATTTCGGTCAAACTTCGTGCTCGCCTCGTCGCGATTGTAATGGAAGCTGAGTTCGGTGTTGTAACCGGGAAACACAAAGTCCTGCCGATAGTAATTCATGATCAGCGTATTTTGGTGTCGATCATCAAATGTATTGAGCAAGCTGTTCGTATCCTTTTCGGTTTGGTCGAAAAAGATGACATTGTATTGGTCTTGGTTGCTCAGTCGATTTCCAAAGAGCCGGACTCCGCGGTTGATGTCGGAGAAGATAAAGCCGCGAAAGTCACTGGTGAACGGCTGCGAACCAGCACGCACCGAAATAAAATCGTAATTGGGACTCATGTCCGCAATCTTCGTTTCGTAGAACCATTCCTCAAGCGCCCAATCCGTCTTGTGACGATTCGTGCCTTTGCGAACGTCCGGAGAGACGACCCCCAACTCTTGAACCTTGAGATAGTTCTGATTAAAGATCACGTTCATCCTCAGCCGCCAATCAACAGGCTTAAATGCAGCATCTCCTTTAAAAAGGTCGAACGCGGCGGAGTTGTACTGCGTGAAAAAGAACTGGTTCGGATTTCCAAAAAACTCATTTTCGAATGGATTTTGCGTCGCTTCAAAGGGCGTGGTTGGAATGGGCGTTTGGCGATACTCGAAAAGGTTTAGCTGTTTGAACTGAAATTTAAGGAATGTGTCTTGTCCGGCAATTGGAAAATCGCCCTTAAGCACATTTAGGTTGAATGGATCGTACCAAGCACCTTGCACAAACGGGTAGTCATCCCCAACTGGATGGCCCTTGCCGTATCGATCCCAAGTAGGTGAGCCAATTCGCCATCGATCTTCGATCGGGATGAAGTGGCCAGTACTCTGCGACTCAGTGGGTGCGACTGAGCTCGGGCCCGTGAAGCCAAGTGGCGCTTGAAAGGGAGTTCGAAAGTACGGAGCTGTTTCTGGCGGGTACGAATCGAATGGCGGAAGAACACTATTTATCCTATCTGTTGGCGCAATGCTTTTCGGCTCAGTAGGCGGGTTGGTTTGTCCAAGCCCTCCATCCCGAAAAGAAAAACGATCCTGCTCATTCGGCGAGTTCACAGGAGTACTAACGGCGGGCGTTTGTCCAAACGCGATCTTCCAATCGCAAACGGGACTTACCCACAAAATCCATCCAAACATAGCTGTGTACGGTTTCTTGAACACAAGCCAACAGATTCCCAAAAATAAATCGAACGAATTCACATAGTGATGATTCCATAAGGCCTATCGGTCCGCATGGAGCATGAAGTGGAAGGGAAAACAAACTATCGTAGGAATTGCGAAGACTTTGACGCCAAACCGGCAATACAAGCATAAATTGTTGCGAATTCGGTACCGGGAGGTATAGTTCTTGTATGGCTTTTTGGAGCCTCTGGGCGTGCCATCCAAGACTGATACGTTTCTGTCCGCCTCTCGCCTGAGTGTTGGAAGATCAAGATCGGATCAAATGGAATGTTCAATCGCAATCGAAAAAACAAACGAAAGTTGGGTTTAGAGAGGTTGGAAGCTCGCGACTTGATGGCGGTCGCTCCCATTCACAACACGATCTTCCCACAGGACGTCGATGGCGATTTGCAGCTTTCTCCACTGGATGCATTGATCATCATCAATGTTCTGAATCGCTCTTCCGATCGAACCGACACCATCACCGATAGAGATGGGGAGTCAAGCGTCTATCTGGACGTGGATGCGGATGGTGCCGTATCGGCGCTCGATGCTCTATCGGTCATCAATGCTTTCAACGATTCCGAAGAAACGGTCCTTGATCCAAAACCCAGCGTGTCAGCCGCACCCGATCCACTGGAGATTGCGGAACTTGCTGAAGCCGAACCGGCATCTCTTCAAATATCAGGATTGGAAGTAAAGAAGCTTCTTGAGCGTGCATCGCGAGCAACGACTAGCAACGACGCGATTATTGCAATCGTCGATCGGGCGGGTCAGATCTTGGGTGTGAGAACCGAACAGGATGTCGTCAACACATTCGCGGGACGCGAAAGCGATCTTGTGTTCGCCATCGACGGGGCTGTTGCGAAAGCCAGAACGGCCGCGTTCTTTTCGAATGGCGAAGCACCCATAACGTCGCGCACCGTTCGATTCATTAGCCAATCGACAATGACCCAACGCGAAGTGGAATCGAACCCAAACATCCAAGACTTAAATTCGATTAAGCGTGGACCGGGTTTTGTCGCACCGATTGGACTGGGCGGGCACTTCCCACCTCAAATACCATCGACACCCCTGGTCGACCTGTTCGCAATCGAGCATCAAAGTCGCGATGGAAAGTCGAACCCAGGGGCTGACGGCATCAAAGGTACCGTCGATGACATCGCATTGAGTGCACGATTCAATGTCAATTTGAGTCAAGTGCCAACCGCTGCTAAAGACTACATGAAGCTCTTTCCAGAGTCGTACGGCACACAATCGGGCAGACTACCCTTTGCACAAAGCAGAGGCATTGCGACCATGCCTGGCGGGATACCACTCTATAAGTTCAGCTATGGCAAACCGGTTCTCGTTGGAGGTATTGGCGTTTTCTTTCCGGGAAAAGACGGCTACGCAACCTATGAGCAGGGCTTTGTTCATGCGTCCGCCCGAGGCAAAGCAGGTCCACAAACTGAGCTGTCGCGATTGAATGCACCCAAAGCACTTGAAGCTGAGTTCATCGCATTCTTTGCCGCAGGTGGCACGGTGGCTGGAACCAATCCGATGCCAGTGAAGGAGTTCGAAGGGACTGCACCTTCTCGAGGTGAATTCGGAGGCATCAACGGGCGCATCGACTTGGTAGGCATCACTCTCGAGATTTACGGACCGACCCCGACTCGGGCGAATACAGCCACAGGCCAACAACAGGTATTTCAGGTAGGTCGAAGAAACGGCGGTGGACGCGGCACCAATTCTGGCGTCGATCAGAAAGTGACGCCGGGCGGAGCGCTTGCTTTGCCAGGGCAGAGCGTGCCCGAAGGTTGGCTTGTCAATCCTCACGATTCGAGCGTTGACTCGGTTTTTGCTTCCGACGTAAACACGATTATTCAGCAAGGGATCAGCGAAGCGAATAAGACACGCGCCGCCATTCGACTCGATTTGAAAACGTTTAAGGCAGGTGCGAAAACGAAAATGGTTTTCGCTGTTACCGACTCAACGGGTGAAGTTTTAGGTCTCTATCGAATGCCAGACGCCACGATCTTCTCCATCGATGTCGCTGTCGCCAAGGCTCGAAACACCTCGTACTATGCGAGCGACCGATTGGTTGCAGCCGATCAAGTCGATGCAAACAACGATGCGATTGGAGACGTGCCCCGCCAGACCGCTTTCACGAATCGAACATTCCGTTTTCTTGCGGGGCCACGCTATCCGACTGGAGCCCTTGAAGGTCCTGGCGATTTCAGCATTCTGACCATGCCCGGAATCAATCCCGCAACCGCTGAGAATCTGGCACCTGCCAATCCGTTACCAGCATCGGTTTACGGTTCGAGCACGGCGACGGTTCTATCCTTCGATTCGTTCAACGCTTCAAGAAATTTCCGAGACCCAGCCAATCTTTCCAATCAAAACGGTATCGTTTTCTTTCCAGGAAGCACCCCGATTTACAAGGGGACGAGTAAAACTCTCGTTGGCGGATTTGGGGTGAGTGGAGACGGAGTTGACCAAGACGATGTGGTAACGGTAGCCGGCCAAGTCGGCTACACGCCGCCAAATCCTTTGCGAGCAGATCAGTTCTTCGTATCAGGTGTTCGTCTCCCATTCCAAAAATTCAATCGCAATCCAAGAGCATAATGGCTCAAGGAAGTGAGAGCGGAAGCAACCCCATTGGCTAAATCGAACGCCTGCTTTCAAATCGGGTTGCATTGCGCACCGCGAACCTTAGTCCTTTCCTTTGCGTCATAAGTAAGGGCTCTGCAACGTGTAACTCTTCCGCCCTAATCCTAAGTTTTTGTTCCAAATGACAATTCCAATGATCCCTACTGGGGAAGCGACAGCGAATCTTCCGACTGGCAAGACTTGGGCGAAAACGCGCGATTCGCGAGTTGGATCAAGCATCGATTGACGCATCATTTGACGAAATGGATATTCTGACGAACTGCCGCAAGTATCCACGCGATGAAGCCCCAGCCGCTTACAAAGACTTTGAAGAAGTGCTTCGAAGCGTCAAACTGGCGGGACTTGCTACCGAGGTGGCGAGACTAAAAGCTCGATTTGTGATCAAAGATGGCGATGAGGCGGATGACTGAAACGAATTTGACTGAACCCAATTTGACTGAGCCCAATTGGATTGAAATCGATGGTTCTCAAGGCGAGGGGGGCGGGCAAATGGTCCGCTCCTCCCTCGCCCTTTCCATGGTGACGAGCAAGCCAGTGCGGATCGTCAACATCCGCGCCGGTCGTGACAAGCCGGGATTGATGCGCCAGCACTTGACCTGCGTGCAAGCGGCAGCCGAAGTCAGTCGAGCGAAGGTCACCGGAGACAAACTTGGTTCGACAGCTATTTCGTTTGAGCCTAAAACAGTTGTGGCTGGCGAATATCATTTTCGAATTGGGACGGCGGGAAGTGCGTCTCTCGTGGTCCAAACCTTGTTGCCCGCATTGATGATCGCGGACTCGCCATCGGTGATTGTGGTCGAGGGAGGGACACACAATGACTTTGCTCCCCCCTTTGAGTTTTTGCAAAAGACATTCATTCCACTTGTGAATCGGTTGGGACCCAAGATCAAGTTGATTCTTGAGCTGTATGGTTTTTATCCCGCAGGTGGAGGCGAGCTTCGGGCTGAGATTCAACCGGTGCCGTATCTAAAAGCCTTTGATATTTTGGAACGCGGTGAGTTTACCCGCAGATCGATTACCGCATGCGTGGCCGGTTTGCCAATTCACATTGCCGAACGGGAGGTGGATGTCATTCGACGAGGCTTGGATTGGGATGAGTCTGAGGCTCGTTGCGAATCGGTGCGAGCAAAATGCCCAGGCAACTACCTTTGGATCGAGCTCGAAAGTAAATGCTTAACGGAAGTGATCACAGGATTTGGCCGAGTGCAGTTGAGAGCCGAATTGGTCGCGAGAGAGGCCTTGAAAGAGGTTCGCCAGTACATCAAAAGCGAGGCGCCGGTCGGGGGGCATTTAGCCGATCAGTGGATGTTGCCATTGGCAATCAGCGCATGGCAGTCGAGGAATCAAGGGCTGCGCGGCGGTGGCGTGTTTAGGACTCAGCCCCTATCGTTGCACTCGTTGACCCACTTGCAGATCATCGAACGCTTCCTCGAAATCAAAGCAACCGTCGAGACATTGGATGGGGGCGTGCAAGAAGTCCGAATTGAGTAGATTTGGACTCCATGGAACTTGAGGCCTTCCGTTCGGGCTTGTCCCGACGGAGGCAACAATTGGCAAATACAGACGTCGTGATCATTCGGGCGAGATCTCCACCGGTATGAATCCATCAAAGCCCGCTCGTAAACAGCTTCGCAATCTCGCCAGGAGTCAACGCACGGTCAAAGAGGGCCAAATCATCCATGAGCCCAACATAACTTAGTCCGAGCATCACTGCGGCTTGATTCGGATCCCAAGTGAATGTCTGCGTTCGAGAAGATACTTCGCCAGCTTTCTTTCCGTCTAGATACAGAGTAGCGAGTCCATTCGGTTCACCCGAGTTGAAATGCGTCACAGAGAACGCAACATGCGTCCACTTGCCTCCAACAAAGGGAGGTTTCTCGATACCAAGCAGCGGCTTTTCGGCAGCGGGGATATCTTCGAATTTTCGTCCTGTCGGGTTCCAAACTTTTTTGTCAGCATAAACACCGAGTCGGAACGGGATCCCTGCGGGACGCTTCTCAAACTCTACGAACATGGCCGCGTCATCCCATTGTTTCGAAGTGATTTGTATGGGATCGCAGAAACCATCCAAAAGATCCTTTGCCGGATCTGTGTTCAGCCAAAACGATACGGTGCCTGACCAATCTGCGGTTGGCGTCGGAAAGTTCTTTTCGGCTTTGAAAAAAACCATCGGTCCCTTGCTCTTACTGAAACGCAAACATCCACTACCGGACCGACCGGCTTTGGGCTCCAGCGTCACTTCCTCGCTAGTCGGTAACCCTTTCGAAGCTGCATCTCGCTTGGTCAATGTGGGCGCGTTCCAAAGCGTTCGATCTCCGCGTGCAAAGTCGGCATCGGCCCCGTGGTCAAAAGACGCATGAAAGCAAAGTGCCTGACGTAGATCGGTTGCGATCGGCTCTTGTGCATTTGCTGCCGGACTTGCCAACGCAAGGCCTAATAACCCAATGGTGAAGTGACGGACAAAAAGTATGCTCATAATGATATGCGGCCTTAAAGGTGTGGGCTCGGACCAAGACATCCAGTCGATTATAGCCTAAACGTCGCCTTGGTTTGTGGCACGACCGACCGGACAACTCGGGCTGTTCCGCTTCAAAGGGATTGCCATTTGACGCTAGCCGCGCAGTGAATCGAGTGGCTTCAGGCGAATTGCGGATTGGGCAGGCAGCAAGCCACCGAAAAAGCCCATCATTAAACTTAGCGCAAGCCCGATTCCAAGTACACCCGCGTCCACCACGATTCGAAAGACAACCGCCTTTGCCCCAGGTCCATTGCTAACCACGCTGGTCATCGAAAATCCGTTACTAAGAAATCCGATCGCGCATCCAAGCAAACCGCCGATCAAGGCAATCAGCATGGCCTCAAACAAAAACGAGATGAGAATTTGCCAGCCGCCGTAACCCAATAACCGAAGAACACCGATATCTTTCATGCGTTGGCTAATCGCGGCAAACATCGTGTTCATAACGCCCATCACGCCACCGAAGGCCATGATGATCGCGACGAAGATAGTACCGATCAGCAATTGCAAATTCGTTTGCCCAAGTGATTTAAAGAAATTCGGCTCCGTGAACGCGTTGACTCGGGCTTTCTCGTACTTGTTGTCCGGATCTTTGCCTGTCAGAAAAGACTCAAGCTCTTCTGCTGATTCTTTGCTCTGGGTCTTGAGGACGAGTGTTGTGTAATTGTTCTTGCCGAAGATGGGACCGATGACACTTCGCTTTGCCCACACCTCCGAGTCAAACGTCGTTCCCTCCGTCTTGAGAATGCCAGCGACGAACAGCGTTCTCGATTCCAATTGGATGACATCCCCGGGCGACAAGCGGGCTTTATCTTTTGCCGACGCAATCGCAGCAGGCGATCGATCAGCGCCGAGCTCACGAGCGATCCCTTCCCCCAGGACAACTTCCACCATCGGCGGTTTATCCGCATCGATATTCGCCCGAACTCCGGCTTCCGAAAACCAGCTGCTACCGGGTAGCAACACAAAGCCGTGCACATTGGCGGAGACGATTGGATCGTCTAGACCGCGCACTTGTAGCAATCTTCGTTTGGGTCGGCCTGGTTGCGGATCATCAATCGGTTGATTGATGACGATGTAGGCTTCGCGGGAACAGAGCGGCTCATCCCCTTGACGCTTCACTTGTGGCAACTGAGCGATGTCGCTCATATCTTCGTACGCAAGCGTGCTGATCCCTTCGTCGGTGGAGCCCTGCGATAAGACGATGACATTTTCTGGGATGCCGCTCGATTGAGTCAGCACCCTGAGTCCGTTGATGAAGCCCATCATGAACGTTAGCACACCGATCACCATGGTGAACGCAACGGCAGTCAGCAGAGTGGTTCGATATCGAAGCTGTAGGTTCCGAAGATTGTATATCAACGGAATTTTAGCTGCCCAGACCAGCAGCAAGGTAAAAATAATCGCAACCAGTGAGGCCGGCAAAAGCATCCATGCGTTGGCGAGATCAAAGTACTGAATCATGGACTAAGCGACCTTGGAAAAGACATCGACGATTTTGATGGAACGCGTCGACAGTGCTGGAATGATACTTCCTACGAAGGCGGTTACGAGGCCGATCGCAGCTCCCCACCACAACGCACCGTCTTCGACAGGGAAGCTCGAAAAGAATGCGATCGGGAAAGGAATGCCTCCCAAAAATTTGTTCACAAAGAAGTAGGTTGAGATCGAGCTAATCGCGCCGGCGATCCCACCCAGGAGCAACGCTTCTCCCATCACCAAGCCTAGAATCTGATTTGGACGAAAGCCTAGAACCTTGAGAACCGCCATCTCTTTGCGGCGTTCGCGAACACTGATACTGATTGCATTTGAGATCACGACTGCAAGTGTGATCAAAATACTTGGCGCAAGAACCCACCGAAAGATCGTTAGAAGATCCTTGTATCCCGCCAGAAAATTAGCAACCCCAGACGATGCTGTCTCGATCTTGACTGCAGGTGCCGCGAAAAATGGGGACGAATTGATCTGGGAACCGAGTTGATCGAACGCTTCCCGATCAGGGACTCGAACCCAAACGAGGTTGAGAGTCTTTTCCGCAAGGCGATGCGGTTTTCCGGTCCTGGCTTTGAACGCATCGAGAGAAGCGTTCAAGTACTCGCGATTGATGCAGCTGTTGTTGTCGTACCGGCCGAGTGGGAACGTGCCAACGATTTCTACTTCAAGGTCGAGATCGCGGTAGTTTTGACCGAAAATCGTAATCTTATCGCCTACTCGTTTGTTTAAAGCATCCAACCGTTTTTGACCAATAATGACCCCTTGCTTGTTCTTTTCCATGGCTTCGACGGCTTTTTCTAGCTCTGCTTTGGGGCCGGGGGGGAGCGAGTCTAACTCGTCCATCATGGTCAGCAGCTTTCTTGGCTCCATGCAAAAGGCGAAGACGAAGGAATTAAAGCCTACAACGTTCTTGTCAATCGTGCCGATGAAGAACTGCCAAGTCATCGAATCTTCCGGGCGAACATCGCCGTCCTCTCGGGACGCCCCATTTTCGAGCGTCCGAGCATAGGCGAACGGCATTTGGCTCGGGATGCTCCATTTCTCCGTAACAATACCTTTGAAGTTACTGGACTTTTCGGACGTCGCTCGGTCTAAAAAGCCCAGGATCGACCAGATGAGAGTGATCACAAATACCAGCACCATCACGCCCGTCGACGTCAGCAACGAGCGAAGTACGTTGCGACGTAGATTTCGAAATATCAAGTTTAGGAAACGCATGATTGTTATCTCGCGAACTGAAAATCGGGAAAATGCAAATTTTGGTTCGCCTCAGGGCGACGGTAGTTTGAAATCGACCTACATATTGGGTGGCACGCTCTGGGGCTATGAGAACGAAGCGAGTGTGATCGCACGGAGCACAACATTCCGGCCTCATTTCAACCGGCCTCATTTCAGCCCGCCTCGTATAGTTCGTCTTCGGGCTTATCGACCAATTGCCCTTTGTCTAGGTATTGGATTCGATCGGCTCGTTTGGCTGCCCGTGGATCGTGAGTCACCATTAGGATTGTTTTGTTGAGCGAACGCTGGAGTGTGCACATCAAATCCAAAATCTCATGAGCCGATTTTGCGTCCAAGTCGCCAGTTGGTTCGTCGGCCACAATCAGAGTCGGATCGGTAACAATAGCGCGTGCTATACCGACGCGTTGCTGTTGACCACCTGACAATTGACTTGGGATGTGTTTACTCCGATCGTGCAGACCGACCAAGTCCAATGCGGTCATGACTTGTTCGCGTCTCTTTTTGGAAGACAGGGGCAACAGCAGCAAAGGCAACTCAACGTTTTCGTAGGCGGACAAGACTGGCAACAAATGGTAGAACTGAAATACGAAGCCGACGTTTTCCGTTCGCCAGCGGGCCAGTTGCGACTCGGACATTTTCGACACAAGGCTTTCACCAACCCATATCTCACCCGAGCTGGGGGTATCGAGACCGGCGATCAAGTTCAGTAAGGTTGTTTTGCCGGAACCGCTTGGGCCCATTAAGGCCAAGAAT
>JAIPFP010000162.1 GCA_021736575.1 Pirellula sp.
CATTTGGCCAGCCCATTTCCGAGAATCCGACACAGGTGATGATCGAGGCCGCCTACCGCCACCACGCTCTAGACTGGCGATATTTAACCATAGAGGTTGCTGCCAACGGACTTGGCGATGCAGTCCAAGGTGCGCGAGCGATGGGTTTCGTAGGGTTCAACTGCACCATTCCGCACAAGATCGCTGTCATCAAGTATCTTGACGGATTAGGTGAGTCGGCTGAACTCATGCAAGCGGTCAACTGTGTCGTTCGGCGAGGCGATCAATTGATAGGTGAAAACACCGATGGTAAAGGCTTTGTCAAAGCGGTTCGTGCTGTGCGAGATCCCTCCGGATCTCGCGTCGTGATTTTTGGGGCAGGCGGTGCAGCCCGCGCGATCAGCGTTGAGATGGCGTTGGCGGGAGCAAGTCACATTACCATCGTGAACCGGTCTCCCAAACGCGGGGATGAATTATTGGAACTTCTGCAAACCAAAGTCACGCAACGAACCGACGGCAAACTGCAATCCAAGTTAGCAAGATGGGACCAGACCTTCTCGATTCCTGACAACACAGACATCGTTGTCAATGCAACTTCGATCGGCTTGTATCCCGATCTAAATGCTCGCTTGAACTTGGACGTTAAATCGCTACTACCCTCCATGCTAATTGCCGACGTCATCCCCAATCCGCCTCGAACGAATCTCATCCAAGACGCTGAACAACGTGGGTGCACCGTTATTGACGGACTGGAAATGCTTGTGAATCAAGGCGTCATAGGTGTCGAGTATTGGGCAGGCATTACCCCCGACCCCAGTGTGATGCGAGCCGCCCTAGAAGAGGTCTTCCGCTAGAGCGACTCCTGAGTCCACCCACGATCAAGCAGAACAATCCTGGCGGCTATGCTAAGATGCACTCAAAACTCAAAGCCTAAGGGCAATTTTTTCTAGAACCCAATTTTCGATACTGGAAAATACTCCTGTTCCACCCAACGAGGCGAAGAATGTCAAAATGTATTCCAGCGGTTGTATTAGCGATTGGCTTCCTTGGTTGTCCAGCTTTAGTGATTGCTCAGGTCACGACAAGTGGGCTCCCAGGGATTGTGATCACAGACTCATCCTCGAACAAGCGAACCGAGCACTTGCGGCTCGGTCCCCAAGACTTCAGCGTTCCCATCTTGCAGAATCAGCCCGCATGGTCGGTCGAGAAGTCAACTTTGCACGGCGGAAAACAGGAAGGTTGCGAGATCATCACCATTGACAGCGGCACGTTATCCATTGTCATCGTGCCTACGCGCGGCATGAGTGTGCTGAGGGTTTCGAAATCTCCTAACTCAAGAGAACCAGGAATCGAACTAAGTTGGAACTCGCCAGTCAAAGAAGTCGTTCACCCGCAGTTCGTCAACCTCGAAAGTCGCGGTGGACTCGGTTGGCTGGAAGGCTTCAACGAATGGATGGTCCGATGCGGTCTAGAATCTGCAGGCCACCCTGGAAAAGACGAGTTCATCAACAATGTCGGCGACAAAGTCGAAATGGACCTGACGTTGCATGGCAAGATTGGCAATATCCCAGCCTCAAAGGTGTCGGTTACCGTCGACCGCGAAGCCCCCTATCGAATTCGAGTACAAGGAGTCGTCAACGAACGGATGTTTTACGGTCCAAAACTGGAGCTGATCACAGAGATCTCCACTGTCCCAGGAACAACCGCGTTTCAAATCACGGACAAACTCATGAACCACGGTGCGGACGATCAAGAGTTCCAGATGATCTACCACACTAACTTTGGAAAACCACTATTAGGAAAAAACGCGAAAGTTGTCGTTGCTGCAGAAAAAGTCGAGCCCATGAACGCGCATGCTGCAAAATCGATTGATTCCTTTGCTGCCTACGAACCGCCTACCAAGGGTTTCATCGAACAGGTTTATCTTGTCTATCCAAAATCCGACTCGAACGGAAACGCACGTGCCCTACTCAAGAACGCGGCAGGGGACCAAGGTGTTACGGTGATGTGGAAAACTTCGCAGTTGCCTTACTTTACGCTATGGAAAAACACAGCGGCTGAAGCAGATGGGTACGTCACTGGCCTGGAACCAGGAACGGGGTTTCCCTTCAATCGAAAAATTGAACGCAAATTCGGTCGAGTTCCCAAACTGGGGCCAAACATGTCCCGCATCTTCGAGCTGGAGTACAGCCTGCATTTAGACAAGGAAGCCGTGAACAAAGTGGAATCGATGATTTCACAACTTCAAGACCAACCTCCCATCCTTGCTGCGGAACCAATCTCCATTCCGAAACCATAGAATGGAGTCGGTGAGGACGGCGAATCTCCATCCATCTACACTTGCTCCTTATCCTCGAGCAAGGAATACTACGCAACCCTGAACACTGCGTTATCTGGCCAATCGTACTTACTGCCGAAACGACAAACACAATGACCGAGGTCGAAGAAAGCGTAGAGAGCTACGGTGCTAACACTTGAATCAGAGCTTCGCGAACTTGTGCAACGTTTCAACGAGGCGAAGGTAGAGTACGCCTTATGTGGGGGAATGGCCGTCGCTCTCCATGGCTATCCTCGATTCACTAAAGACATCGATTTTTTGATACCCCCCGAATCGCTCGATCAGGCAAGAAAAGTTGCTGCCGCCTCCGGATTTCTTGACGAGTCTGGCAGAATTCCGTTCGCTGATTCCGACGTTTATCGTATTCTTAAGATCGAAGGCACTGAATACCGGATACTCGACTTGTTGGTACCCAAAAGATTGGACACGACTGCTTGGAGTCAACGCCAATGGTTTGACTGGAATGGACTTCCCATTTGCTCTGTTTCGAGAGAGGGTTTGGTTGAAATGAAACGGTCCGCCGGGCGAGATATCGATCGAATAGACATCAAGCAACTTGGGTTTGCAGTAGATGAATAGCAGATTGCATGACGAGCGTTTTTCAAGTTCCATCGCTGTGGATATGTCGAGCTCCGCGATTTCAAGTCGACTGCGAGAGGTGAGCGAGCTCCATCAACTGGGGTTATCTCTGGCAAAAGCAAAGCCGATGGCAAACGCACCTCAATCGCCTGTAGAAACCGAGGCGAAGAGCCCATCGAAGTTGCAATCGACTGCTGACTCGCGTCCATGATTGAATAATTCGAAGTGTCAGGAGTGTCAGGACGATGGACTCTCACGTTCGATAGCAAAAGCTTGACGGCGAACGGCACGGCGGAGCGCGCCTGCATCTTTTGTCGGCTGTGTCTTTCTCCAATTGCACTTGATACAGACCGCATGCATTTCGTATGCGTTTCCGTATGAGAATTCCCAAGCCAAAACCGTTCGCATTCCCCGTTGGCTTGATCGCGGCCGCAGCAATCGTGTGGTTGACCACATTGCGGTGCGTTTCTCAACAACCGGAAAATCCGCTTGTCGCTCAATATCAAGAAGCCCGAGCAGCCTACACCGCAAAGCAGTTTCAAAAATCAGCCACACTCTTTCGCAGCGTTGCGAATCAATGCCAAGGTTCCGAACTGGCAATTCAATGCGAGTACTTTGCCGCCATTTCCAACTGGACGCTAGAACCGTCGGACGCGACCGCCTCGAAGCTATCCGATTGGATCGCGAAAACAACGCAATTTCGCGACGAAGCGTTGGCTGCCCACCGATCCTTCGATGAAAAACTGATGCAGCGCTGGATGGAAAATTCAAACGTATTGCATGCCAAGTGGGACCGCCAGAAACAACGATTTGACTTGGCGGAAGCTCGTTTACGAGGATTTCTCAAAAACGCTCCGACCAATAGCAATCAATCGAACCACTCACCCGCCGCTTGGCTGGAACTCGGCTCGCTCCTTTTGGAATGCCGCCAAGATTACGTTTCCGCCAAAGAATGCTTCCATAACGCACTTGGATATTGCGGTGACTCCGAGGATATCGCCTCTCAAGCTACTTTGGGAGTTGCCTTGGCTTGTTTTCATGAGCAGAATTTCACCGAGGCAAAATCGTACCTGGACCGACTTGCAAACAAGAAGCTGGATGACAATCTTGCGATTCAACTCAAGCTACTTCAAATCAAAGTTTCGAAAGCCGTCGGTGACTCCATCGATATCATTCAGTCGCTCGATCCTCTCGTTCGACTAGCGATTGCTGGCAATCCTCAAGCGTCGGTCCTGTACGAACTCGCGATGGCGTTGCTGGATGCGGGTGACAACTCGAACTCGAACGAAATACTTTTGCAAATCGTTCACCGGTTCCCTCAAACCCCAGTTTCGATTGAGGCGCGGATTAGGCTTGCTCGCAATGCGATGGATTCCAGTCATTGGCAAGAATCGCTTCAATGGTCCGAGCAAGCGATCCAAATGGGATGTTCCAAACCTTTGCAACCGTACGCGGAAATGCTGCGGGGGCGAGCCAAGATGGAACTGGGTGATCTCGATGGAGCCCAAACGGATTTTGAGCTAGCACTGACGCACGAAAGTGCGGGTTTGGATTTGAAGGTATCGGTTCATTTCCAACTTTCAGAAACACTCTACCAACTCGAACGCTGGCCCGAGGCCGAAACACACTGGTCGTGGCTGAAACAGTTTGCCCAATCGAAAGTCGAATCTGACAGCCCCCCAGACTGGCTGCCCATCATTTTACTGCGGACGGCGGAATTGCTTGCATTGAAAAAGGAATGGGAGCAGGCTGAGGAAATCGTTTTGAGGATTCGTAACGATTTTCCCAAATGCAATCGCAGTTGCGAAGTCGATTATCTCTTTGCAAGGTGTTTGATCTCCAAAGCCGACTTCGATGCCGCCCGAAAAGTACTCGATACGTTAACAAGTTCCATCGATAACACGCCTGCTGAGTTATTGGCTCGCGTGAATTGGATGGTAGGAGAAACGTACCTTTTGCAACGCAAGTACGAAGAGGCAAGAAACGCCTATCAGCAAGTTCTCAAGATTCCGAAACAAAACCACTGGCACTCAGCCGCACTCCTGCAAATTGGGCAATGCTGCGAAGCAACGCAAGATATGCAAGGTGCGCACAACGCGTATTCACAAATTGCCAATGAATTTGGCGAAAGTCCATTTGCTTCCTTGGCCAAACAACGACTATCACTACTCCCATCCTCTTCGCTCGCAACTCAACCCAACCAAAGCTCGCCAGGAACCAAGCGATGATGAATAGCCGTAACGTCGCATGTTCGCCGACACGTTGGGCCATCCGCTTCTTGTTGCTCATTTGGCTGCTTTCCGTCGTTGGTATCAACCAACCCGCCCAAGCCCAGGGGCCCCCTAACTTGCTGCCTCAAGGCAACTACATCAATGGTCAGAACAATGCGAACGGTACTCCCCTGCCAAGGCAGTCGTTCAACAACCCTCAATCGAGCAACGCTCAATCGAGCAACGCAGGGTCTCAAGGCAGCTTCGAACCGGCGGCTCGCGTAGCCAACAACTCGAATGCTGCGACTCCCGGCAATGGTTCACCAGCGTCAACCACAACTCAAGCAAGTCCGGCCACAACGAAGGAATCCATTATCCCCGTGCGAAATCTTTTGCAGATTTTCCATGACGGCGGCTTAATGATGTACCCCATCGCACTTTGCTCCTTCGTGCTAACCGTGTTTGCGTTCGAGCGATTCATTCATTTGCGAACGGGACGGGTCATTCCAAGGCCGTTTGCGAAGCGGCTCATCGAACAGCTTCAGCAACAACAAATCGAACGCGATGAAGCTTTAGAGCTTTGCGATCGCAATCCTAGCCCGATGGTTTCTATCTTCGTGGCCGCGATCAAACGCTATGGCAAGTCTGCGGTTGAGATTGAACAAGCGGTCCTCGATGCAGGTGAACGAGAGAGCAACAAGCTACGACGCTATATGCGGCTTCTCAGCGCCATTAGCAACGTCGCACCCTTGCTCGGGATGCTGGGAACCGTGTTGGGCATGATTCAATCGTTCAACGATATTTCGGGCGCTCAAGCCATGGGACGCCCCGAGCAATTGGCGGGCGGCATTGGCCAAGCGCTTCTGACAACCGCCGCCGGGCTTTTGGTCGCAATCCCTGCGTACCTGCTCTACATGTATTTTCTTGGACGAACCGATCAACTCACGATGGAGATGGATGGTTTCGCTCAACAACTTGTCGAAGTCATTAGCGCCGAGAGCTTGCAGGAAAACGACACTTCTCGAACTCGCACCACTCGTACGCGTAAAGCAGCATAAGCATAAGGGAGCAATCGCGCATGCCGCTCAAACTCAACCAAGAAGAATCGCCAACGATCAATTTGACGAGCATGATCGATATCCTTTTTCTGCTGATCATCTTCTTTATGGTTGGCACGAAATTCACTGAGAGCGAATCGAATATCCAAATCAATTTGCCAAAGGTTGCACCGAATGGAGCGATGCTGCCGAGCCCCTCTAGCAAAACGGTTTATTTGACGACAGATGGTGCCATTCGAATCGATGGTCAACAAGTAAATCAAGAACAACTGACCAATCTGCTGGCCCAAGCCGTTCGAAACTTTCCTGATACGACCGTGCAAATCAAGCTGGATGGCTCGATTCCGTTTCAACAAGCCGCGGACATAGCCAGCGCCGTACACCGATCTGGCGCGAAACTAAACGGTGTCGCGTTAGCCACATATCAAATGCCTGGACCGCGTCGATAAATCATGTCGAGTCGCTTCGTGGGTACTTCATCCGATATCGCTTCGCGACTAACGCTGGGGATGTTTGCAGCCATCGGTGACCTCAGCAGCAATCGCATCTGGGCGATCGTGCTAGGCGCGCTCTTGGCTGCGGTCGCGATTGCGTTGTTGGTCGCATCCTGGACCAAATGGGGACAGACCAAATCGCTTACCAAATGCATTGCTTTAGCGTTTCTTGCCCACGTTTGGCTCCTGATGTACGCATACGGAACGCGCATCGTGACACCTGGCTTCGGCGGTGGCAACCAAGGGGGAATACGCAACGACAACGGTGCGATCACGATGACACTCATGGAAGCTTTGCCCGCCATCGAAGCACCCTCAGCCTCTCCTCCTGAGATCGGGTCAGAGCAGGAGACGACGGATGATCCGCCAACGAACGAATACCAGATCGCCGCCTGGGAAGCACCTCTCCATCGCAATCAACCCGACCAAGAGGAACGCTCGGTTTCCACCGCGACCGAGGCACCCAAGACGCCGGAGTTTCCAGTTCCGGAGGTGAGATCAACGCCAGTGATCCACTTGGCGGCAAGCAACACGCCCGAGCCGGACTTACCTCCAATGGAATCGGCAGAACAAATCGCAATGCTTGCCACCCCTCCAAATCAAGCAAGCGACATGCTTCCGAGCCAATTGCAGGTACCTCCTCCATCAACGACGTCCCAATTGTCGGGCCAACCGCCCGAATTGTCGGGCCACCCGATGGATCGAAGCAAAGCGATCGCCGAGTCTGCCGCGACACAAACTCGCAAAGTCGACCACCAAAGCGTTCCAATCCATTATCAAATGCGTCTTTCGCCACAACGCCAGCAATATGCCATGCTCAACGGAGGGGACGTTGATACGGAATCTGCTGTCGAACGAGCGTTGGCATGGCTCGCCCGGGCGCAAGGCATCGACGGAGGATGGCATGCAGCCGAGCATGGCGCAGGTCGTGTCCCCTCCGCCGCAAATAATCGTACCCATAGCGAATATCGTCATAACGCTGGCTTGAAAGCCAACACTGCCATGACTGGGTTGGCGCTGCTTGCATTCCTTGGTGCTGGCCATACCCACGTCGACGGACAGTACAAGGAAGTGGTCACTCGTGGGTTGCTGTACCTCAAGGATCAGCAATTACCCTCGGGAGATTTGTCGGGACGAGATCAGGTTGGACGCGAGCCAACCGTCCGTTTTGCTCGTATGTATAGCCACGGCATGGCGGCGCTCGCACTTACCGAGGCGTATGGAATGACGGGGGACCCGGTGCTGTTGCCGACGGTTCAGTCCGCGTGCAAATATACGCTTGGGGCTATGAACCCGCGAACAGGTGGATGGCGATATGAGTTCCCAACCGATGACCCAGGCGACATGAGCCAATTTGGTTGGCAAGCCATGCTGCTGAAAAGCTCAGCCAACCATCAAGCGATCTCGTTGGCACCACAGACTCGCATGGTGATGCAACGTTTCTTGGATTCGGTGAGCACGGGTCGACATGGTGGTTTGGGCATATACCGACCAAAAGCAGGACAGATGGCCGCCTCCGAACAAGCCACTCCGGCCATGACTGCCGAGCTGCTTGCTTCGCGATTGCTGTTAAGTTTCCCGATCACCCCGCTCGCAGCCGAGGAGGGACAACGCATGATCCTGAAAAACTTGCCCGGGCAGAGCGAGGAAAACCTTTACTATTGGTACTATGCGACCTTGGCCATGTACCAGTTGCGAGGCGATGGAGAATTGAACAGCCAGTCGCAACTAGCATGGAATCAATGGAACGATTCGCTCAAGCAACAGCTCTGCTCGACTCAGATCCCTCGCGGACAAGAAGAAGGTTCCTGGAATCCGAGTTGTCTCTGGGGAGGCTACGGCGGTCGCGTCTATTCAACGGCGGTCGCTTGCATGTGTCTCGAAGTCTACTATCGCTACTTGCCGATGTATAAGACAGATCATTTTGCGGCCCAATTGCAACCCGCAAGTTTGCGTTAGAGTCCGTTTTGCTGCTCTGTGAAATTATCAATTTATATTCTATTGGGCTCCTAGTGGCACGGATTGCAGGTTTTGTCAATGCAAGCGAGGCTCCGCCTCGACGAAATGCATCCTTCGTTTGTGAACTCGGGAGGCAGGAGCCTCCACTACAATGCGTTCCCAGGCAGAGCCTGGGAACGAGTAAAGTAGTAGGCACATTTCATGTGACGTCCACCTAGAATCATGGCAAAAGCTAGACTGCGAACGGCACGGCGGAGCGTGCCTGCTACTTTGGTCGTTCGGCTTGCCTAATCTCGATTTTCTCAACAACATCGACTTGGATATTTCGGGATACTTCGTTTGTTCCAATCACGTAAGATTTTCAATTGCGAATCACCTTAGCCTACAATTTCCGTTATTCTGAAGTGGGATTCGTCCATTCACTTTCCATTTCCCAACTCCTTTCTATCCATCGATTGTCCTTCGCCATGAATTTGAAATCAACGTTTCAGTCCATTTTTGCCCGTACCTGCTTCGTAGCGTCCATCGTCAGTTTGAGTTCCAGCCCAGCGTCATCGCAGGAAAAATACGTCGAGAGTCCAGGCACCGAAGGAAATGGTAACTTCGTCATCGGTCCAGACTATGCAATTGCTCCCGATCTCAAGGACCAAGGCAACCCCAAGGGAAAGTCGTTCAAGTTCTCGATGCGTTTAGCGGACAGCAAAATATTTCGCGGCGACGACACCACCCTCGATCCGAAAAAGGACGTACGGACAGAACGCGAGATTTCCGTGTACGTGCCAGCCGCATACCAGGATGGTACCAAGGCACCTATCCTTGTCATGCATGATGGACCGAGCAATCTCAATCTCGTTCGCAATGCGTTGGACAATCTGACCATTTCCAAGGACCCCGCTCGCAAGCTGCCTGCGTTCATCGCGATAGGCGTCCAGAACGGTGGCAACGACGGCAAAGGGAGCCAGCGCGGACTCGAATACGATACCATGTCGGATCGCTTGGCTAGGTTTATCAACGACGAAGTATTGCCGGCGGTTCTAAATAACACTGAGATCAAAGCTGCCTTTCCTAAAATCGCGTTTACGGACGACCCATGGGGCAAAGCAGCGATGGGCTGCAGTTCAGGCGGTGCAGCGGCGCTGACAATGGGTTGGTTTCGACCGGACCTGTTTCGTCGCTTGATCACTTACTCTGGCACGTTTGTGGATCAACAGGACGACGATGCACCGGATGAAGCGAAATTCCCACTTGGGGCGTGGGAATACCACTCGAGTATGAAGCTAATCGAAACGAGCGACAAGAAACCGCTTCGAATCTTCACGCATGTCTCCGAGAACGATCTCAGAGCCAAAGATCCCGAAGAAACCTATCACAACTGGGTGATGGCCAACGAGCGTACTGCCGCCGCCCTCAAAGCCAAAGGTTACGACTACCGCTACCTATTCAGCCGCGCAACCAAGCACTGCGACAAGCAAGTCTTCGAGCAAACACTTGCGGACACGCTCATCTGGACATGGCGGGGCTATCAGGCGCCTCGCTGAATGTCGGTCGCTACATGAATTTCCAAAACGTGCGACGTTCAGAATACAGTGGTGTCGTTGGCAACAAAGCTCGATAGCAGATCGCGAATCGTTTACGACGGCATGGTATCCCGCTTCGGATTACCTGGCATTCCATAAATCAAGACAAAAGTAGTTAATCTAAGTTCGAGACTACCCAATCCTGGTTTACAATGGGAGTTCCCGCCTCGTCGTTTCTCGACGCCGATTTCAGTCGATCCACTGCCTCCCCGCAAGCCTATCTACATGAGCTCAACCTTTAAATTCATCAAGAGATTTGGAGTTGCATTCTTGGTCGTCGCTGGATTGACTGCGATGGGTGCGATTGCTCCTCGATTTATGAAATCCTCCGATACGGTCAAACACTTGACACACACCATGGCTCTGGGCAGTCTTTCGGTAACCGTCACTGAGAATGGAGCGGTCGAGAGTTCGAACAACAAAGAGATCAAATGCTTGGTGCAGGGTGGCAGCACTGTTTTGTGGGTGATTGAGACCGGTACGTTGGTCAATCCGGGCGACGAATTGGTTCGTCTGGACCAATCTAAAATTGAGGACAAAATTTTGCAACAGCGGATCGTTTATGAGACCGCTCTAGCCAATAAGATCACCGCAGAGAGCGATGTCGCGGTCGCTGAGATCAGTATTACGGAGTACCTTGAGGGCTCCTACAAAGAGTCGCGAAGCTTGGTCGAGAAAGAAATCTTCGAAGCCGAGCAATTGCTTCGCAAAACAGAATTAGCCTTCGACTCCGCCATCCGCTTAGCGGCCAAGGGCGTACTCAAGAGTTTGCAGTTAGAAGGCGAGAAATTCGCCGTCGATTCCGCCAAGAAAGACCTCGAGTTAAAAAAGACCAAGCTGGAATCATTGGAAAGATACAGCAAGGAGAAAATGATGCAGCAGCTGCGAAGTACTCTCAGAGCAGCCCAGGCCAAACTCGCTTCATTTGAAGCTTCCCTGGAACTAGAGAAGACGCGATTGGATCGCGAGAAAAAACAGTTGGCGAACTGCGTCATCCGAGCAGATACGGCCGGTATGGTAATCTTTCCCTCGATGGCTGCTTGGAAAGATACGCCCGACATCACCGAGGGGGCAGTCGTCCGCGAGCAGCAGACGCTATTGGTCATTCCGGACGTAAGTAAAATGCAAGTGAAGGTCGGCATCCACGAGTCCAAAGTCGATCGACTCAAAGTGGGGATGCCTGCAAAAGTTCAGCTCCAAGATCTTGTCTTGGAAGGCGAGGTGAGCGAGATCGCGGAAGTCACCCGGCCTGCTGGCTGGTGGACAGGTAATCTTGTTAAGTACGATACAAAAATTGCGATTAAGCCGCATCCAGGGTTGAAGCCCGGTATGAGCGCTGTCGTAGATGTGGTCTTGGCAACGCACGAAAACGTTTTGACCATTCCGGTCGCCTCGATTGTAGAAAGCAAGGACGGTTTCACTTGCTGGGTTGAAACCTTGCAGGGAGTCCAACAACGTGTGCTGCAACTCGGTGACACCAACGATGAATTCTCCGTGGTGCAAGATGGGCTAGCCGAAGGAGATCAAATCATCCTGAATCCTTTGGCTTTTGTGAAAGAGGCACAAGCTCTTGCTATTCAGCCGACGAATCGGTCGGATGAAAAAACTGCCAGCGGGAATACAAAAGCCGAGTCGAACAAGAAAGAGCTATCTCAGGCTTCCAATCGCAAATGAGTGGATCATTCGGCCAGATAATACGCCTAGGTTTAAAGAGCCTTCTTCTTCAGAAGATGCGTTCAGCGCTTGCTGCGCTCGGTATCTTTATTGGTACGACGACGGTGATTTGGTTGGTAGCGATGGGTGAAGGGGTGAGTTACCAAGCCCAACAGCAAATTTTGGAACTCGGCGCTACGAACATCATCGTGCGAAGTGTTGAGCCGAACGCGAGCGGCGGGGACAAGAACCGTGTTAAGAGCTATGGCTTGTTGCGGGCTGACTTTCGACGCATTCTCTCGAACGTCCCCACGATCACGAGGGCGGTTCCCATTCGCGAGCTGCGTCGCGAATGCCGAGTCGATAGCAGGACAACCAATATCAACCTCGTCGGCTGTACGGAAGAACACTTTGAATTGAACCGACTTGAGATAGCCCGCGGTCGATGGATTGCCAAACAAGACAATCGTGAAAATCTCATTGTGCTGGCGGATGGGGCGGCCAGAAGACTCTTTCCTGGCGAGAACCCAATCGGGAAAAACGTCAAAGTCGAAAGCGATGTTTACACGGTCATAGGCCAAACGAAACCCAGAAGTGCATCGGCGGCGATCGGCGGCAGTTTGGATTCGAGAGACTACAGTTTCGACGCATACATTCCGCTGGAAACTTTTCGCCATCGAGTCGGTGATCAAATCATGACTCGAACCGGCGAAGGGATGAATTTTAAAGGGGAGATCGTTGAACTCAGTCAGATCACATTGACCGTGGGTAACATCTCACAAGTAGATGAAACGGTAGCCATCATCGAATCGCTTATGAAAAAGTATCATGAGCAAGAAGACTATGCAGTTGTCGTTCCGAAAGAACTACTGCGTCAAGCGGAACGCACCCGCGCCATGTTCAACGTGATGTTGGTCGTCGTCGCTGGTATCTCGCTGTTCGTAGGCGGGATTGGCATTATGAATATCATGTTGGCAACCGTCACCGAACGCACTCGCGAAATCGGCATTCGCAGGGCTCTGGGTGCCAAACGCCGTGACATTATTCAACAGTTTCTGGTTGAGACGCTGGTGTTGACAGGAAGCGGTGGGTTATTGGGAGTGTTGTGTGGACTGATGTGCGGGCCGCTTTTCCGAACAACAAGAGCGCTGATCACCGCGTTTTCTCCGGACTTGCTCCCTCCTATTGTCTACACCTTGGAACCCCGCATCGCCTTATGGTCGGTACTGCTTTCGGTGTTTATTTCGCTGGGGGTCGGGCTCTTGTTCGGGCTTTATCCAGCTCGTCGAGCTGCACTCATGAATCCGATCGATGCGCTAAGGCACGAATAGTTTGATGGGTGTTGCCTTCCCGAGGAGCCCAATGCGGGGCTATTTTCGGGGGGTCCAAACGGTTTGGCCTTTGCTCGGCTTGCGAAGATGGATCACCCGGTTGTTCACCATGCTGCGACCGTCGTCAAGCTCATAGAGCAAGTAGACGGTCACGCTTGGACTATTCGGTTTCAGGTCCTGCCATGGCAAGCTCAAATGGAAGCCCTGTGAAGCCCCGATGGGTGTGAGCATTTCTTCTAATTCTTGCGGCTTGAATTCCCATCGAGCAATGCGGCCTTTGTTGTCGAGAACCGCAGAATCTTCAACAACGACTGTCAAGGTACCCAAAACGTTGACCACTTGGCCGGTTGCATTCAGGGGAGTCACAACCAAATAGAGACCATCGTCGCCTGGAGTTTCGTCGAAATTATTGCCGCGGCAAATCGTCGGATGGAATCCGATTTCAGCAACTTTGTTATCTACTATGTCGGTACGGTTTGAGTCTTCGGAGTCACGGTGGATCGGTTCGGTTGCCGAAGCCCATTGAACCTTGCTGCCCTCAGGCATTTTTATTTTATTGCGATTAAGCGACCCCTGTGGATTGGCTTCTTGCAGGTTGCGAATCGCTTTCGGCAGCAGCGTCGGTGCATCTGTCGCAGGAGTGGTGCTGAGACTCGGAACATCGACGGGTGCAAGGTTGGGCGGTTGCACCGGTGCCACCATCGGTTTGGACTGTGGAGCCGATCGGACGAGCGGAGACGGCAAGCTAACCTCTTCCGTTATACTTTC
>JAIPFP010000163.1 GCA_021736575.1 Pirellula sp.
TCCTTCCGACGCGACGAGGTGTCCGATCGATGCGACGAGGTGTCCGATTTCGGAACGCGCAAAGCGATCCACCCAATGAGACTTCCAATCGCCAAACCTGCGATCAACATCAAACCTAGACGGAATTTCCCGATTGTCTTCATAAGAACCTTGACTGATACCAAACAACGAGACAGGTCCGAACTACGAGAGGGCAAAAAACGTGTCGACTCAAATATATCTTCAATCGCAGGCAGACATTCGGACCTTATTGTAGCATCGCGGAGATGCGTTGGGACAAAAAGGACTCAAATCGTCGAATCCGACAGGTGCGACCTACCGCAGGTCACTCCTGCCCAGAATGACCTTGCCGTTTCGATAAGGCTTCAAAATCCTGCGATGCACCCCTGGAGTCGGTTCGACGAATTGCCAATTGAAAAGCCTTGATTGTTTGCTGTGCTGCCAGAATCGCATCGGGTTTCGAAAAAACCTCCGCGCTCAAATAGCCGGTATAGCCGATCTCGAACAATGCTGACATGATTGGATCCACGTCCAAATGCCCAAAGCCTATTGCCATCCGATTCGAATCGGCAAAATGAATATGGCCAATCGCATTTCCAGCAAGGCGAATCGCAGTCGCCATATCCGATTCCTCGATATTCATATGAAACCAATCCGCCAGCAGCTTCACGTTATCCAAACCATGAAGAATGCCCAACCCTTGCTCCAAGGTGTTGGCTTGGTCGGTCTCGTAACGATTGAGCGGCTCATAGAGCAGAACGGTTCCGCATTTTTGCGAGTGCTCGCTGAGAACCGCCAGCCCGTCCCGAAGCAGCGATTTTGCCGTCTCTTTGTCAACTGCATGGCTTGATCGACCTTGCATGGATCCGATGATGGCGGGTGCTCCTAACTCGGCAGCGCATTCGATGATCGATCGGATGAAATCGATTGCACGCCGCCGGATGATCGGATCCTCGTCCGCCAACTGCAAGCGATGTTTTACCCAACCAGCACCTGTTCCAACCGCCGCCACGGTCATACCGGCCGCAGCCAAAGGCTTTGCCAAGAACAAGTGCCTCAGCGTTTCCGCGTCGGGCGGAAAAATCTCCAAAGCGTCAAACCCGAGCTTTTGAGCAATCGACATGGCGTGAATCGCATCGCCCCAAAAAACAAACGGCCCGCCTCGGGCTTCTTCCACAAGCGAGACGGTAACGGCAGATTTCATCGATGACGATCCTTTCAGACAGTTTTCTTGTATTGGGCGATGGTGATTATGAACGTGATGGATCGAATTGTTTAGTTGGGCACCGCCACTTAGTACGAAAATCATGTTTTTTTCCGACACTTCTCGCTCAAGGCAAACGCGAAATGGGAGTCTGGCCAAGACCCCACGCTCGACGTTCTGCTCGGCACACACCGCTCGGAACACACCGCTCGGCGAGATAGCGTTCGGAGCGTGCGCCGCAAGGGCGCAGAACAGATCGAAACCTTTTCCGCCGGATTTGCAGAAACCTCGTTTGATGAACGCGGATATGCGAGATAGGTTGCAAGACAGCGCATTGTAGCCGTTAGTCCCATTCCTTCCCAATTCCCTTGCCAAGCACAATACCAAGATGCTGCGGGTTCGCAATAATCCTCAGACGCAGCGACGCGCTGCAAAACAACCCGTTATGCTGGTAACCAAGAACAACGAACAACGAACAACGAACAACGAACCAAGAACCAAGAACCAAACCATGCGACTCCTATTCGTCTCCCTATTCTTTTCCCGCTTCATGCTGATTCCTTTTTCGGAAGCCGCCGCGCAGAAAGCCGAATCGAATCCACAAGCCTCGCTTCGCTCGCTGTCAGGCATTGTGATTCAAGAGAAAGAAAATGTGCTGACCAGTGTTGATTTCCGCGCGTGCAAAGATAGCTGGGTCGATTTCCTCCCAAAAGTGCTGGAAGTTCCCTCGATCCAATCGTTGATGATTGCTGGTCCGCTTGCCACTCATGAACGCGTGCTCAAGCTGGCTAGCTTGCCAAATCTCAAGGTTCTGAGGCTTGAGCAAGCTGCAATCAACGATTCGACCATCGCCTTTGTTGTCACGCTTCCGAAACTCGAGGAACTCACCATCGATCGATGTGGCATCACGGACGCTGCTTTGGTGAGTATCGCCCAGAGCAAAACGCTCAAGCGACTTCGTTTCCCGGGAACCTCCATCTCCGATGCAGGATTGGCTCATCTGAAAGATTTCGATCCATTGGAACTGCTCGACTTAAACGACTGCAATCGAATCAGTGACAATGGAATTCAGCATCTTCGGAACATGACCAAGATGCGCAACCTGAGTGTGTGGGGACCAGGAATAACCGATGCCACGATGAAGCATCTATCGGGTATGACCAACATGGCCGCCATCTCGTTTCGCAATTGCGCGGTATCAGACGCTGGATTCGCAACGCTTTCAGGCATGACCAAACTCAAGGAATTCGATATCTATCAAACTCAGGTTGGCGACGGAGCATTGGCTGCGATGTCGGGGGCAAAGGAAATGACTAAGCTGAAACTGCGAGCCTCACGGATCACCTCCAAGGGAATCGCCCAGCATATCCGCAAATTTGCGAATGTGGTCTCGATCGATCTAGGCGAAACCAACATCGACGACGATGCGTTAACGAGTCTAGGTACATTGTCGAAACTCGAGGACCTAAACCTTTTGCGAACGCATGTGACGAATAAGGGTTTGGAATCTCTTGTGCCTCTTAAACTCAAGCGACTCAACTTGGACGACATTGCGAGTGTTGGCGACGAAACGATCCCAATCGTGGCGACCATCAAGACACTTGAGTTCTTGCATTTAGGCAAAACGCATGTTACCGACAAAGGGTTGGAGGGGCTCGTTTCGCTGTCCCGCCTAAAGGATTTGATTGTAACGAATACTGTGGTAAGTCGAGAGTCGGTTGTCGCTCTTCAGTCGAAACTGCCCGATCTCAAGATCAAGTACGGGAACGAGACTGTACCGAAGTGATCTTTGACTTGTACTGAGACTTGTACTGAGATGCGAGTTTAGCGACGGATCTGTGCGGGCCAACTGTTCCATCTTTGACGCGTTGGTGGGTATTTCTGGACATCCGGAAATGGCGATCGAACTTGAGATGAAAAGTCAAAATCAGAGAATAATTGTTGTGTAATATCCCGCCCGCAAGCTGATATCCACTCCGTGAGGTATGTACCTCTTATCGGGCCGCTTCAAGCCCGTTGATTCATTTGTTTCGACGCTGATCTGCCGCTCCAACGATTCGGTCAGCGACTTCTTCGATCTATGAAAATGTGCAACCGCTCGATACCCAACCCATCCCATCCCATCCGTTCCAAAGCAATTCGTGGAGAATCTTTATGCGCACCCTCGTGGCGACCGCTATGACAATAGCGGTCTGGGCGTCGACTGCATCGGCGACCCAATTGTCCAGTATGTTTTTAATTACCAACCATGATTTCGGAACCGTTGCGCGAGCGGCTAAAACCGAACATCGGTTCTACTTTAACAACCCCTACAGTCAGCCGTTGCATGTGCGTAGCGTCCGCACCTCGTGTGGCTGTACCACTCCCACTGTCGAGACCGAAGTCGTTCCACCCGGCGGAAGAGGGAGTATCCTCGCCAAGTTCAACACAGGGACTCATACAGGCTCACGATCTGCAACCTTAACCGTTACGTTTGACAAGCCGACCTTCGCCGAAATTCAATTGCACGTCAAAGGATACATTCGATCCGACGTCGTGTTCCAACCAGGCGAAGCAACGTTTGGAAACATCATGCAAGGCGAATCAAAAACCATCGAGGTTGCAATCGACTACGCTGGAAAGCCAACTTGGCAGATCAACCAGGTGACCGCTGGAGATTCGTTTATCAAAGTGTCGCATTCGGAAGTTTCAAGGCAGAACGGCAGGATCCGATACAACCTGGTTGTCAACATCAACGGAGACGCACCTGCCGGTCCACTTGAAAGCGAGTTAGTAGTTCATACGAACGATCGCAATCTTACGACAGTCCCGCTCAAGCTGGTGGCAAACATCGCACCCGAAATTTCGGTTTCGCCACAAACGCTGTCCCTAGGCGATATCGTTCAAGGCGAACCGATCAAACAAATGGTCGTTCTGAAAGGTCACGAACCCTTCCTCATCCAATCCATTCAAAGCGACTTGTTCACCATCGAAGCGAAACTGGCTGAGGAGAGCAGGACGCTGCATGCTTTGCCATTGATCATCAAACCAAACGCAGGTGAGTTTGGTCAAGAGTTAAAAGGCAAGATCATCTTCTCAACCGATTTGCCCACGAAACCAAAGATCGAAATCGGTACCGTTTTTCGCCTAAAGGCAACGGCAGAAAAATGATCGACGGGATTGAGATCTAGCCTGAAGGGAGCGTTTCTTATGTCCAGACCCATCGGTTCTGGACCAGGCGGACCAACAGTCGATCGTAGTTCGTTTGAAAAGCCTTGGAGCGACCGTCCAATTCGATTGGTCGCCATGCAGTTCCACCGAATCATCTCGGCATCATCTCAATTCGGCATCATCTCAATTCGGCGCAGAAGTGCTCGCCTAAAACATCCTTACACCAACGCTGAGCAAAAGATTTGCGTAACGTTGCGTATCCCCTGTCTGAACGGTTAGCACGTGGTCGTCGGTGGCGACCTGTTTGTAGAACTCCCATTTTTCGATTGGTGCCAGTTCCACGCCGATGCCTGCTTTGCTTATTGTCTCTTTGTACTCGGCCCAAACAGGTGGATCGCCGTCCAATGCATATGGACCACTCGTTTCCGTCATCATCGTTTGGATGGCATCCACGGGAATCGCGGACAGAATCGCTTCAAGAACTTGATTGCACGAAACCAAGCCCGGCATCAAATTCAACGAAACGACCTCGCTGCGCGGCCCTCGTTTGCTCGACGCGGGATAGTTTCCGTCCGCGATCAAAATAGTCGCATGGTGGCCGGCCTCGGCAAGAATGCGAGAGATCACGGGATGAATAAGTTGGCTTCGAAGCATGATGATTGATCAACAGAGCTAGTATTTCGACCTTAGATCACGCCGCCGTGAACTCGGTAAGGTGTCATGTGACTAGGCTGATCGAGGAACCAGAATCGCTCCCATTCTTGGACCAGAGCACGCAGATTTTCCGAGGTATAAATCAATTGCTCAGCTCGCTTCACTGGGTCCGCCGAATAAATCGGAATGGCGCATCCAACCATAGGTAGGGATGAACAGCAAACCAGCAATGCCCAACAAATTCGACGCCGCATGACCCATCCTCCGTGAAAGTCTCGCACTTTACTTCTTTAATCTTCGACGATCCGTTCCTGACAAGCTCTGGAGCAGTTAGGATTCGGATGTCAGTTGAACATTTTCGTCTTCGTCTTTGTCTTCTTCTTCGTCTTCGTCGACAGAAACCACCAACTTGCCTGACGCAATCTCGTCTCGGATTTGCTGGGCAAGAGGTGAACCCTCGATCGAGTTGACCTGTTGTTCCATGATCTTGCCAGGCTTGAAAGTTACCACAAACTTTTCGGGGACCTCTACTTGGCGTCCCGTCCGAGGATTGCGTGCTTTCCGTGCAGCCCGTGGCCGAACTTGGAACACTCCAAAATTGCGGAGTTCGATGCGACCCTCTTCCACCAGCGTTGTCACAATCGCATCAAACGTCTTTTGAACGATCGTCTTGATTTGCTGCTGGTTTAATCCGGTCTCATCGGAAATCGTTTTCACGATCTCTTTTTTCGTCACGACAGAACTCTCCGGGGACCTAAAATCACGACCTAAGTCGTTTTGCTGATTGGGTTTAATCACCCAAGAGTCTAGGTCCTGCCGGTTTGTTCGTCAAGGTCGAGGACGTTAGCACCCAACCTCATTCGCGTCGATCCACAAAATCGCTGCTTTTGTTTTCGACCGAACAACCGGCAAACTTGATCTAAGTCCACATTTTTTTCGAACTTGGTGCGTTCCAGGCTGAGATTCGCGTCGCTGCCCTTTTTCTCGGAATTAGCCAGCAAAACGCGTCAGTGCCGAGTGGGATACGCTTCCAGCTTGTCAAACTGGCAAAATACAGCCGAAAAAGGTGCAGGCTCGCCCCGCAGTGCCGTTCGCAGTCGAGCTCTTGCCGGGATTCCAGGTGGACGGCACATGGAATGCGCCTGCTACTTTATTCCAGGTGGTCGGCTGTGTCACGATTTGCCGAACGAAGAGTGCAACTACGACTTTTTCGGCACGTAGATAAAAGCAATCACCAGCGATAACCCCAGTATCGCGGCAGCGAGCGCAAAGGGAGCGCCTTGCCACGCGTTTGGCACGTTGGGGTCAATTGTCCAGCTATAGACTTGCGTAAATAGGAATGGGCCAATCATCCCAGAGATGCCATTTAGCGAACTGTTGGCTCCGGACAGTTGGCCCTGTTGACCTGGGTCGAGTTTCTTGGACATGACCCCTTGAATGGAAGCACTAAAGAATCCCATCAACGCAAAGATAATTGTGCTAGCGAAAAACATCGTTCCGGTCGATGCGATCGAATAAGCGAGAAAACCGAGGATTCCGCCACTCAATCCGACGAAGATCAGCACGCGTTCTCCGAACCGTTTTACGGCAGGCCGAATCAGTCCACCTTGCACGATGAAATTCAATATTCCGACAGAGGCTAGCGTTCCTCCCTGCATCGCCCCCGACCAACCGAAACGGTTCAGCGTGTAGAGAATGAAAACGTTCTGAAACACTTGATGGGCAAGTTGATACAGAAATAGAGTCATTGCCATCGGCAGCAGTCCTGTCGTTGACCGAAGCAACTGCAAAGAGCCGAGAGGATTGGCACGAGCCCATCGAAAGGAACTTCGCTTTTCTATTGGCAAAGATTCGGGCAGAACGAAAAACCCGTACATGGCATTCGAGAGTGTCAGGAACGCAGAAACCCAGAATGGCAATCGCAAATCAAAGTCGCTGAGCCATCCGCCCATCGCTGGCCCAAGGACAAATCCCATGCCGAAGGCTGCTCCAAACATACCATAAGCTGCGGAACGGTCCTCTGGTTTGGTAACGTCGGCCAGATACGCCTGAGCCGTTGAAAAGCTTGAGGCGGTGATTCCAGTAATGATGCGGCCCAAAAACAGCCATGCCAAATTCGGGGCCAAAGCAAGCAAGATGTAGTCGAATCCGAGGCCGAATGCAGAAATTACGAGAATAGGCCGACGACCAAAGCGATCGGACAAGGCCCCCATGATCGGAGAGCAGAAGAACTGCATGAAAGCCCAAGTGGTACCAAACAAGCCGATATAAAAAGCGGCGGCCGTTTTGTCACCGTCGACCAGTTTTAAGATTAACTTAGCACCAACCGGGATAATCAATCCCAATGACAATACATCGAGCACGATCGTCACCATGATAAAGGCGATCGCGGCTTTTTTTGGATTCGTTGCGATGCTATTCACTACTTCGTTTGTTTGGGTTGGGTAGGTTGCTTCATCGCGATGCGGATCATTTCGTCGAAGATCTCGCGTTGCTGCTTCATCGCTACAAATTTATCGGTCGGATCTGCGCGGGCTTCGAGCAGTACCCAACCTGCGTAATGGGACGCAATCAACATATTCATCAGTTCTTGATAGGGATAGTCCTTCGAGTCGAGTTCTCTCGCATGAAGTGTTTCGCCGAAACGTTCTCGCACCATTTTAAAGTTGGCTTCGATGCCTGGTTCCATCAGGTCTTCACCATTGCAGTTCCAGCATACCGCCGCATTCTTGTGGTCCGCGACTTTAAAGATATCTCGAACGACACTGAGTTGGCTGGTATTCTTGCCGTGGACTTCCAAGCGAATCTGCTGACCGAAACCTTCGCCATACGCAGCAAGTTCATTCAGTGCCTTGCCGATCTGTTCAATAGTCTTCTCATTTGGAACGTTCGGTGCAAATCCATTCGGCTTGACTTTGACGCCGCTCCCGCCGCAATCATGCATTAACTGAATGTACTTTTTGCATTGTTCGATGTTTTCGGCCAGCACTTCAGGCTTGGGTGAATGAAACTCGCAGTTGGAACCGTATCCGATGAGCTCGATACCGCTATCCTCAAATTTCTTGCGGACTGTTTTGCGTTCCATCGCGGACAACGCGGGTTCCACAGCGTGCTTGTGCTCCGTACGAAGCTCGACACCACCCATCCCGGCGTGTTGACAGGCCTTGATCACCGTGGACAAATCCATGTCTTTGCCCCAAAGGTACGTCACCAATCCAAATTTCGGCTGCCCAATCGAACGTCCAAACGAGGAAACGCACGAAATCGGCTCTGCTGCTGTAAGGGGTTTCGCAGACGGAAATGCAATCGAAGCCGCACTGGCGGTAGCCGCAATAAGCCAATCTCGCCGCTGGACGAGCCTCTCGAACAATTGGATCGATGTGGAAATTGACTCAGGTTGTCGTTTTGAGGACACGTTTTTGGATCGAATTGAGGTCATGTTTGTCCCTTGTGTAGCAGAAAGACATCAGTTGAGCACAAAAAAAGGACTTCGCGAAAAGAATGGGGTACTTTCACCGTCCGAGACGCACTATACTGAAGTTTCCTTCCCGGCACACCCGTCCTCGGCGAGCCGACCACAATATTCCCACCTATTAACACAGTTTTCCAAATCGCGGGCAGTCGTTTGTCTGTTCTGCCTAAGTTAGCAATTGTTACCCCCTCTGGAGTTCACCCGAATGAAATGTCTTGGCAACCCACTTGGTCGTCGTGGTTTTTTAACCGTAGGTGCTTTTGGTGGTCTCGGCATCACTATGGGGGATCTTTTCCGCTCACAACAAGCGATGGCGGATCAAAAGCATTACGACTTTATCGAGGCGAAAGCCGAGAGCGTGATCCACATCTACCTGCCAGGCGGGATTGCTCACCAAGAGACGTTTGACCCAAAGCCATACAGTCCACTCGAATTTCGAGGTGAATTGAAGCCGATCAAAACCAAGACCGGGGACATTTTTTCTGAGACGGTGCCAAAACTTGCGGCCATATCCGATCGGTTGACAATTCTGAGAGCCATGTCGCACGGTGAGGCAGCTCACGAGCGGGGCACGCATAACATGTTCACAGGCTACAAGCCATCGCCGGCTTTGATTTTCCCAAGTTTTGGCTCGGTGGTAAGTCATGAATACGGTCCACGCAACAACTTGCCCCCGTACGTAGCTGTTCCAAGCCAAGCCAACGAGTTCGCAGGCACGGGTTACCTCAGTTCGTCCTTCGGTCCATTTAGCCTTGGGGCGGATCCAGCCAACAAAGGTTTCAAGGTTCAGGATTTGAACTTGGGGGGCGGTGTGGACACGGCACGCTTTGAACGCCGCCGATCCGCTCTCGATGCAGTAAATGCGCATTTTTCAGAAAAGCAAAAGTCCGATAACATCGCCGCTATGGACACTTTTTATCAACGAGCGTATTCGCTGATCAGCAGCGAAAAGGCACGCGAGGCATTCAACATCGAAGCCGAAGATAATGCTCTGCGCGATAAGTATGGACGCAACGCGGCAGGCCAACGCCTTTTGATGGCGAGACGCCTCGTCGAATCGGGAGTCCGATTCGTAACCGTTACCTATGGCGGATGGGACATGCACGGCCAAATTGCAGCCAGCATGCGGCGCGATATGCCACCCTTGGATCAAGCGTTGGCAGCCCTCATCGAAGATCTCGAATCCCGTGGCTTGTTGTCCAAGACTTTGGTCATGGTGAGCAGTGAGTTCGGTCGTACACCCAAAATCAACAACGACGCTGGACGAGATCACTGGCCCAAAGTTTTCTCGGTCATGCTCGCAGGAGGCGGCGTGAAAGGCGGCATGGTTTACGGCGCTTCGGACGCAACTGCAACCGAACCGGAATTCGACAAGGTTTCTCCGGAGGACTTGGCTACCACCATGTATCAATTGCTCGGTATCGTTGCCGACAAAGAGTTAATGGCACCCGGTGATCGCCCTATCGAAATTTGCGATGGCGGCAAAGTCATCCAAGATATCTTGGCTTAGTGAGATAGGCTTCCTGCCTGTCTAACGGAAAGGATAGGCTAAACACCAGCAACAGCGAAAATCGAGCAATGCACATTCAAGGTAAACTCTGGCGCGACTACTTGTTTCAAATGTTCGCGTGTCTTGGGCTCTGCGTTTCAGCATTCGCGGCAAATCCGGAAGCGAACGGGTTGTCGTTGGTGGGACTGCAACGCGGAACCTCTGTCGAGCTGACCATTTCCGGTGCGCGGCTTGGTGACGCTCATTCCCTGCTGTTCTACTCGCCCGGCCTAACGGCGACGGGCATCACGAAAGTGGATGACAACAACATCAAGGCGACGATTACGGCCGCTGCGGATGCCGCCTGTGATCTATATCCCTTTCGTGTGATCACCAACACCGGCATTAGCAACATGCGTTTGCTCAACGTTTCTGCGCTCCCTTCGGTCGCCGAAATCGAACCCAATACTGAGTTTCCTGCGGCGCAAATTATCGAATACAATTCGACTATAAACGGTGTCGTACTGAACGAAGATGTCGATTATTACGCAGTTGATCTGAAGCAAGGGCAGTTGCTGAATGTCGAACTTGAGGGTCTTCGTCATTCTTACCTAAATGACTTTTTTGATCCGTACGTCGCAATCTACGATGCCAAGCGATTTGAGATCACGGCGAGTGACGATTCCGTATTCTTGCAGCAAGACTGCTTGTGCTCGATGGTTGCACCCGCCGATGGGCGTTACACGATTGAAGTTCGCGAAAGTAGCTTTGGCGGAAACGAACGAGCTCGGTACCGACTTCACGTTGGTGGCTTCCCTCGACCCGTGGCAATCGTTCCGAGCGGCGGTCCGCCCGGTCAGCCATTGGTCGCGACCTGCATCGATCTTTTAGGCAATTCGTGGCAAGAAACGTTTGACATGCCTGCCACCGAGAGTGAGGTTCATCGCGTTTGGTCCAAAAAAGATGGTTTTCAATCACCTTCGCCAAACTACCTTTGCGTTAACTCGCTACCGAACGTATTGGAAACCGAACCCAATTCGGATCACAATGCCATATCGACCTCTTACCCAGTTCCTGTGGCGTTCAATGGAATCCTTGAGTCTGAGAAAGATAAAGATTTCTGGGTATTCGAAGCCAAGAAAGATCAGCAACTCGAAATCCGAGTGCGTGCTCGCGTGCCTATGCGTTCTAGCGTCGATCCCGTACTTCAAATCTTCAAGGTGGGTGGCGGGGCTCTGGCCAATAACGACGATAGCAATGGACCGGACAGCTATCTAAGCTTCAAAGTACCGGAGGATGGCAAGTTTGCGGTGAGCGTCTCTGACCACTTGGGTCGGTTTGGCAAGCACTTTGCCTATCGAGTTGAGATCAAATTGCAGACCCCCGAAGTCGGAACAACTGTCAACGAACAAGATCGCTATTTTTCGCAAGTTGTCGGCGTGCCTCGCGGTGCGCGGATGGCGGTCGAAGTGAATGTCGTTCGTAAGTTTGTAGGTGGCGAAGCTCGTGTAGTGGCCGTCGATTTGCCACCTGGCATGACGCAATCGGATGGGATATGCGCTGCAGACCAGGGAACCATTCAAGTTATCTTTCGAGGCGATGCGGGTGCTCCGAACGTTGGTAAATTGGTCGATCTGACGGCCACCATTGCGACTTCACCGGAAAAAAGTTTGGTTGGTCGACTTACTCAACGAACGCAACTCCTGCGAGGTCAAAACAATGTGGATGTATGGGGGCGATCGGAAAGTAAATTAGCTGTTGCTCTGTCCGATCCGGTTCCGTTCGATATCGAAGTGGTTCAGCCTCAAGTCCCATTGGTCCGTAACGGCTCGCTCAATTTAATTGTGAACGCCAAACGCAACCCCGGGTTCGACAAGCCGATCGTTCTTCGGTTATTAAATACGCCGCCTGGAATGGGTTTCTCGTCGGTTACGATCCCTGGCGACCAAACCTCGATCGCATTGCCTCTGACTGCCAACAACGGTGCGGCGATTCGAAACTGGCCACTCGTCGTGATGGCAACATCCGATTCCGGTTTCGGCCCGATCAAAATTGCGTCCGAGTTTGTAAACGTCGATGTCATTGATTCCTTGTTTGACTTCAAATTTGGTAAGACGATGTCGGAACAGGGCAAAACCGTCGACGTGGTAGTGGGTGCCAAGTTGAAGAAGCCTGTCGAAGGAACGGTCGAGATCGAAATCCTGGGAATACCCCCCGGAACGCTGACCGCGACACCGAAAATCAGCTTTGCGGCAGATGCGACACAAGCGGTTTTCCCACTCCAGGTGCCGGTTGAAACGCGGGCAGGGAACTACAAAACGATTATTTGTCGGGCCACTGTGACGAGCGACAAAGGGGTCATTACACAAACCAACGGCAACGGCGAGATTCAAGTCGACGTTCCAATCGTACCACCGGCAGCGACCACAGTCGCAGCCGCTCCCGCCCCTGCGGCAACCGCACCGGCCGATCCTGCTGCAAAGCCGCTTTCACGACTTGAACAACTTAAGCTACAACGAGGCAAACAGTGATTGTTATCCGACAGGTAATTGACATGTCCACAAAATTTCGTTTGCTCGTAGCGTACTTGTTTTTGGCAAGTGCACTCATTGCTCCGTGCGCAATCGCACGGGACGACGCCTTGCCACCTGCTGGAGTTAGCGCGGCTCCCGGTGAATGGCGATCGCTATCGGTCTATCCTCCAAGCATCAAGCTTTCCGCCAAATCAGACTCTCAGCATTTGGCCGTCGTTGCGACTCGATCGGATGGAATCACGCAAGACGTCACCGAACAAGTCCAATGGGCCTTTGCGAACGCGGACCTAGTTCAGTTCGCCGATTTCGTCGTCTCTCCCAAAGCGGATGGAACAACGCAAGTGACGGCGCAATGGCAGGGCCTATCCGCCACCGCATCGCTTGAAATCACCAACTCGCAGCTGGAGCGCACGGTCAGTTTCGAACGCGACATTATGCCCGTTCTGACCAAAGTCGGTTGCAACACTGGTTCGTGCCATGGAGCAGCGCGAGGCAAAGACGGATTTCGCTTGAGTTTGTTTGGATACGACCCCGCAGGCGATTATCAACGCATCACTCGTGAGATTGGCATTCGCCGAATCAATTTGGCCGTTCCAGATCAAAGCCTCATGTTGTTGAAGGCGACTGGTTCGGTGCAACATACCGGTGGCAAGAGAATCGAACTCGGTAGCAAACACTACAAGACACTTCTGTCTTGGTTGTCTGCGGGAGCGCCTGTCGATGCCGTCAAGACGCCGGCCGTTACCAAAGTCGACCTTTATCCCAACCAAGCGGTAATCGAAGGTGATGCAGCCAAGCAACGGCTCATTGCGGTTGCAACGTATGCCGATGGCACGCAGCGCGACGTGTGGGACCTCGCCTCTTTTACGACAAACAACGAGCGATCCGCAGCAGTTGCCTACGATGGTCAAATCACAAGCGGGGTTCGAGGCGAAGCCTTTGTGATGGCTCGTTTTGATACGCACACTGTCGGCTCTCAAGTACTGGCGTTGCCGGCCAAACTTCAATATGAGCTTGCCGGTGAAAATGGCAATTACATCGATGGGCTTGTGGCCGCCAAGTTAAAGAAACTACGACTGCCTGTGAGCGGAATTTGTGACGATCACGATTTTGTTCGGCGAACGACAATCGATATCACAGGCTTGTTGCCGACCGAGGAAGAAACGACCGCATTTCTTTCCAGTACTGCAGCCGACAAACGTGCCAAGTGGATCGACACTTTATTGGAGCGAAAAGAATTTAGCGAAATTTGGGCGATGAAATGGGCCGATTTGCTCATGATCAAAAGCAAGAATGATGTCAGCTACAAAGCTGCCTATCTGTATAACAATTGGCTTACCAACAAGATCGCGTCCAACACACCCATCGATCAAATTGTTCGCGAGTTGCTTACGGCCACAGGTGGTACATTCCAGAACCCT
>JAIPFP010000164.1 GCA_021736575.1 Pirellula sp.
GTTGCTCTCCACCTCCCCTTGCAGGAACGCAGTTACTTTCAGTTAATGGGTTCAAATCAAACCCATGAAGGGACTTACACCCTCCCGTTTCGACGCCTTCAAAGGCGCACTAGTAGGCACATTCCATGTGCCGTCCACCCAGAATCCTGGCAAAAGCTCGACTGCGGACGGCACGACGGAGCGTGCCTGCTACATTCCGCAGAACGCCGCCAAGGAACCCTCAGGGCAAAAAAAAACCGCCGAGGATGAACCTCGGCGGTCTAACTTTTGTTGCTTCGAGCAGAATCTCGACAAGAAGCCGAGTGCTCTAGCAGAGCAACGGGATTACGAAGGAGACTTCGTTGAAGTCTTCTTAGCAGCCTTCTTCTTGGCTACCTTCTTCTTGGTTGCAGCCTTCTTAGGTGCTGCTGCCTTCTTGGCGGCAGCCTTCTTGGCTACCTTCTTCTTCGTCGCTCCAGCTTTTTTCTTGGCCACGGATACATCCTCCGAAATGCGAAAACTTTGGTTGCCGCAGTACTCAATCATCAGAAGCAGTAGATGATCAAGCTGTGTTCAGCAACCGGTACTTAGTAACCCTTTGTCGAAACTGCTTCGGCTGGTGACGTCATGTCATGTTCTCGACGAATCGAGGACCCAATCAAAGCAATGTCTTCAAAGGAACAACATCCAATCCGACTATTTGTATAAAAGTCGAAACTTAATGCAACATCTTTTCGACAATTTTTCCACATAAATGAAACCGTTTTTCCACCGCTCGATGTCAATTTCTTTCGCGAGCATCGCTTGCGCTCATCGCTCATGAGGCTGCTGTTGAGGATGACGATGACATCGATGATCATCGCTTCTATCGAGCCAACCAACGTCGTGATTTTTGGTCGCATGATGACCCTATCGAAGCGATGGGTTAAGCATCGTTGCGCGCACTTGTACATTGTCAAGTTGCATCGTTTCCTGCAACCGAAAATCAAAAAGACCAATAAATTTATTGGCATCTCGATAACCTTGCATTTGCTTGAAGTGTTTCGCACATGCTCTTGATCGCGTTGCTTACTCGGTCTCGAATGCGCGATGCAAACACGATTCTCGCGAGGTCATTGTCGAGCATCATCGATCGAACCAAGGACTCATTTCGAGACTTCGAATTGGCCCTTCATCCGAGTGGATTGAGGCATGTTGGATCGTCGAAAAACAGATCGCAACGTGGGCAAAAAAAATTTGAAATTTTTTTCGTTGGATCACCAAATTCGAGGTCCATTGCTTGATTGCAGCGCTTGCATGTTGCTGTATGCCATCGATGCAAAGAAGATTGCGTTGAACGTGGAGCCACTTTGATAGAACCAATACGCGACCAATACGCCAACGATCGCACCCAACGTGTACGCCTCGATCAAGCCACTCGTGCGCCGAAAGATACCGATGACATGCTGAGCAATTTGCCCACCATCAAGAGGATAGATTGGAAGCAAATTGATCAAGGCCCACCAGATATTGACCGTGACCATGAAGTGGACGGTAGCAAAGACGTATGGGTTTCGCGGTTTGCTGACCTCCAACGCAAGGTAATTCGTCAACCACGAAAAATCTCGCGAGGAAATTCCGCAAAGGATGGCAGTACAACCAACGACTGCCGCCAACAACAACTGAATCCCCGGACCGGCAGCCGAAATGACGATCTGGTCTAGGTGCGTTAGCCGTTTTTTCTGACCTCGACTCCCCCAAAGCATGCCCGCACCTGGGACTGCGAGACCTCCCATTTGATAGAGAATGATCTGGCATTGGATGCCAAAATAGCGAAATGCGAGAGCGTGTCCCAACTCGTGAACAAGAATTGAAACGAATACGACCCCTACCCAAACCGCGAGCAGCGCTGCCAACGGCACGTTGACTCCCTGTGCGGCATATTCGAATTGTACATTCCTCGCCGAGTTGTAGCCCAACGCGGCACTCACAGCCCAAAAAAGCCATGTGACCCGAGTAGGGAACCCAAAGACTTGAAGATTCCAGTCGTATTGGCTCGGTTGCGGTTCTCCAAGTAACATTTCTTTCCTTTTTCCTATTTGACTTTCCAAAACGAACTCAAGATCTCAATTGCTTGTTGCAACGCAGCGTCTTCCATGTTCAACGGAGGAATGATTGCGATTCGATTCCGCTCGACACCCGTCAGATGCACAAGTAGGCCCTGTCCTTGCGCGTGACATACCCAGTCCCAAGCGATGCGAGACGCATCATCACTTCGATCACCTTGGTTCGACAATCCAGACAAATCGATGACGGTTGCGAACCCACGTCCATCCACTCTGCACCCCGCAGAAATCGCTCCCCGCAATGTTTCTCGAAATAAATTGCCACGGCGTGAAACACTTGCCATCAAACTTTCATCATTCAACACAGAAATCGCTTCCAGTGCTACTCTACAAGCCAAAGGATTCGCCGCAAACGTCTCGCTTTCAAACCCTTGCGGCAATTTGTCCATGCGATCTCGGTCGCCAATGACCGCCGATATCGGTGTTATGCCTCCACCGAGCGATTTGCCAAGAACGACGAAATCAGGTTTCCAGCCATCGTCAATCGACGCAATCATGGACCCAAGTCTGCCAAGCCCCATCTGTATTTCGTCGCTAATGACCTGGACACCATAACTGCGCAAAAGTTTTACCAGTCGTCGAAAGTAGGCTCCAGAAGCAAAATAGTATCCACGCGCACCAATCGCAGGTTCCAAAATCATGGCAGAGGTGTCTTCGCTGTGACAATCGAGCCAATGTCTGGCAACGTCAATGCTCGCATCACAGTCCTCGCATTTTCCGTCGCATTGGCGGCCGCACATTGGAAATGGAATCACGCAATGGAGGTCTTGACCCTCCATGGATGCCTTGACGCCAACTTGATGCCGCAATGCATCGCTACTGCCTGTGTCGCTAATGTGAGCCGTTGCAAGCGAACGTCCGTGATAGCTCAAATGGAATCGCATCATTTTGCCAGGCCTGTTTGCAAACGCAATCTTCCAAGCGATCTCGACGGCTCTCGCTCCTGTTGAGCTCAACCAAACCTTCGACTTTGTCTCGTTTGATTCCAAGGAAGGCCCGTCGACGAGCTGAGCAACTTTTTTTTCGAGCTCGGATCGCCAAGGATGAGAGGCGCCAGTACAAAACGCCAGTTGTGAAAGCTGCGTCCGTGCGGCAGCGAGCAGTCGAGGGTGAGCGTGTCCGAGATTCACGGCAGAGTAGCCGCAAATGAAGTCGAGGTAGGCCTTGCCGTCGATGTCCCACAGAGTACCTCCGCATCCACGAACAAAAACGAGTCCAGCGTGGGGATCGTGAGAGCGACCCGCTCCCATTGGGCGATAGGTGTGAGACACAATGCGATCAAGAATTTTGGGAGGATCGAACTTTTTCCATCAAGCTGGAAACAATTTCGCATGGGACGAATCGTTCAAGCGATCGCCCATGACCTTGGCTGGCGATCTGCTTAATCAACGTGCTTGAAACATGCGCATAGACTTCATCCGCCATTAGAAATACTGTTTCGATGTCTGCGTCCAATTGCCGATTGGCCATCATCATGGTGAACTCGGCGGCGATATCCATGAGTGGTCGCACCCCTCGCACCATAACTTTGGCGCCGATTCCGCGCACAAAGTCGACGGCTAAACCATCAAAGGCTTGGACGATCACATTCGGTAGATGGGTGGTGACTCGCTGAATCAACTCAATTCGCTCTTCTATGTTGAATAGAGACTGCTTCGCGGAATTGACTCCGACTCCAACGACGAGCGACGAATAAAGTTTGGCGCTGCGTTCGATGATATGCAGATGACCAAGCGTCACTGGGTCAAAAGTACCGGTGTAGACCGCTTTGGTTGGGCTCAAGTCGGATTGCATGGCTCAAGATTCCTTTAATTGAATTGCGACAACGTCTTTTGTTGGTTGAATCTCAAAAATGCGAATAGGTAAAACAGAAACATTAAGACTCCGAAGGCAATGGAGAGACCGATTCCGACGAACAAGCCTATTTCTAAAAAAAAGCCCATATCGATGTCGGGGCCATTGGGTTGCTTCGGCATGTCTTTCAGGACTTGCGCTTTGACTGCGTCCATACTGAGATAAGTGAAGACGACTGCGAACGCAGTTTCTGCAATTTTGAAAATGAGCATGAATGCGGAGATGCCGCGGATCAACATGGCTCCAAGCCGTTTTTGTTTGAGACCCATGACTCCACCAATAATCTCGCCGATGGAAACGAAAAAATTCAACGCTGCGATCAAAAAAACGAGGACCTGTGCACCGGCGAATGGGTTCATGGTTGCGGGGCCGCCGTTCGCACTATTTGCCATAGAAAAAGCAAGCCCGGCTATCGTTTGAAGCGTATTCAGGAGTCCCAAGGCACCTAGAACGATAAAAAAGATACACACAACCTTCACAAATCCTTGAATCGGGCGAGTACCCTGCGGTAAATCGTCTTGCCCACTAACAGGTTGATAAGGATTGAAGTTTGGGTCGCTGGTGTTCATAGAAACGTTTCCTAAGCTATCGGCAAAGTGATCGAATGGGTTCGACTAAGCGATCGATGTCGCTTTGGTCATTGTAAGCATGCGTGGCTATACGCAAGCGCCCGTGCCGTACACTTACGACGATTTGCTCGTCGAGAAGGCGTTTGCGAACGTCCATGGGTTCCACACCCCGTACGTTAAAAGTGATAATTCCGCTCAATTCATCATCCAATCGATCGGAGCTACGAGCGCGGAAGACGCTCGCCCCAGCCCTGCATGAGAGGTTCCAGTCCCTCCAATTTGCTTTGCCGAACGAAAAAAAGCCGGCGCCCTCGGGGCCCAACATCCATTTGTGACCGTCGGCAGCCAGGTAGCCGATTGGGATTTCTTGAGAATTGAGGCTGAAAACGCCAAGTCCTTGGATCGCATTCACTAATAATTCTGCCCCGGCGGAATGTACCATTTCACACAATTTGGCCAAATCCATCCGGAAACCGCTGAAGTACCCGACCCAAATCACTTCGTATGTGGCGGCAATTCCTGCCATTCTGGCCCCGATGGAAAGCTTTTTGGATAAAAACAAAACGTCTGGTAGTTGGCCCATGACAGTCGAAAAAGTTCAACTATACTAGCCGTCGACGCAAGGTGTCTCAATTGAGAGCTTTGTTCAACCTTTTCAGATCAAATTTCTGTATTCGGACTTTCGAGAGCTAGGATAAACTAGCGTCACCATGCTGCATTGTTGCACTGACATCCCGATTCACACCAGCCACCCAGCTACTGGGAGCATCCCTGAAGAGCGCCGAGGTACTTGATGCCCAGAATGTTGTGTCTAGGCGGTCTTGTGGTCGCTGGATTGGTCTTTTTGTTGTTCCTAGTCAATTTCATCATGGGCTTGGGAGGCATGGGCGCGCTTTTTAATTACCGAAGCATGCTAATGGATCTCGCATTCATGCTCTGCTCTGCTATCCTCGGCTATATGTCGTGGACCGCATTTCGCGAGCTTAGGTAAAGCTTCGGTTCACGACGAACTGCTCGTTCCACCGATCGTGCCAACCCGATTGGCATCCATTCACTATGCGATTTGACCCTGAAGCTTGGTTCCTAGAGCGCCCCCGACTTGGAACTTTAGATACCGTTCTCATTCGTCCTGCCAAGTCCGTACCGGCATCGCTTGTCGTTCTTTGTCACGGGTTTGGCGCGTCTGGCTCCGATCTCCTAGGACTCTTTGAAGACATCCTTGATCATCTCCCCGAGAATTCGCAAAAGTCAGCCTTCCTTTTCCCGGAAGCCCCGATCGACCTCAGCGACGAAGGGATGTATGGAGCAAGAGCTTGGTGGCGGCTCAACATGGCCCAGTTGATGCAAATGAGCACTACCAATTCATTCGACAAGATGCGCGATGCGGTTCCCGAAGGAATCGACGAAGCGCGTGAAGCTCTGTGCGAGTGCATCCGTCATTGCAAAGAAAAACAGAAATGGTCGGACATGCCATTGGTGCTGGGTGGCTTTTCGCAAGGGGCCATGTTAACCGTCGATACTGCACTGCGAGGCTCGGTCGGTCCTGTCATCGGATTGCTCGTTTTCTCCGGGGCGCTCCTCTGCGAATCACTATGGCGCAAAGCGGCAAAAGACAAACCACTACAAGTTCCGGTCGTGCAAAGCCACGGTACCGTCGATCAAGTCCTACCTATATCGACTGGGCGCTGGCTTCACGAATTGCTGCGCAATATCGGATGCACGGGCAATCTATTGGAGTTCAATGGGCCACATACCATCCCAAGCGAAGCAACCGAACTTGCCGCAAAACTTTTGGTAGCGCAGGCGGCAGGGTGAACGTACCCCGTGAAACGGAGGGTAAGATGGGACCATTGTCCCGTCCAAACAACGGATCTGGACATTGGTCCCAATCTACATTCGGTCGTTTCCAAGTCTGCCGCTCGTTTAGCAAGATAATCCAGCCTCAAGGTTCAAATCATGAAATCCGTGTCCTGTTCCTATCCAATGACTTTGGCTTTGCTCACGTTACCATTCAGCATGCTATCGTTATCGATTGCCCGGAGTGAAACCTACACCTCGCCGTCCAAAGCCGGTCCCATCTACAAGCTCCAAGGAGAATACATGGGAGTCGTCGAGTCATGGGGTGGAACTTGGGGCGCTCAAGTCATCGCGACAAGCGAGAAAACAATTTCCATTCATCTGCTCGATGGCGGTCTGCCCGGCCAAGGATTCATGGGAGGCCCCCCTTCTAAGGTCTTCGACGCGGAAATCGAACCAAAACAAGAAGTGGCAGAAGCGAACAAAGACTCAATCCGCGTGAGCGTAAAACCAGACTCGTTGTCGATCGTGGGTGAAAATGGAAAAAAGCTAGGCGTCTTAACCAAAGTGATTCGCGAAAGTCAGACACTCGGTGCCGCTCCACCCGCCGATGGAGTCGCGTTATTCTCCGTCGGAGGTGCGAACCAGTTCAAGGACGGGAAAAGTAACGACGAGGGTTTTCTGGGCGTAGGATGTACCAGCACCGAACGTTTCGGGGATCATCATTTGCATATCGAGTTTCGTGTCCCGTTTCAGCCGAGCGACTCTGGGCAAGGACGCGGCAATAGTGGCGTATACGTTCAAGGGCGCTACGAAGTGCAGGTGCTCGATTCCTTTGGACTCGCGGGCGAAGACAACGAGTGCGGCGGAATCTACAAAATTGCAAAACCCAGGCTCAACATGTGCTACCCGCCTCTGACTTGGCAAACCTATGACATCGACTTCACCGCCGCGAAATACAACGCGTCAGGGGAAAAGAGCAGCAACGCAAGAGTCACCATTAAACACAACGGAGTCCTCATTCATCGCGATTTGGAGTTGCCTATGGCCACACCAGGCAAGGACAAAGAATCCAAACAACCAGGACCGCTCTATTTGCAGGATCATGGAAATCCGGTCGCCTACCGAAACATTTGGATTCAATCCAAGCCTGCCAACTAAGCACATCCGCATATGTTTTTCATACCAATTAGCCGTTGGGCGATAGCCCCGGTTTTCCAATTGCTCGACATTCGTCGAGAACCGGGGCTATCGCCCTTCGGCTATCAGTTTGTTTCACTCGAAGACTCATACCGTTGTGCTTAGTGCCTTAATCAAGCGAACGCTTGTTTAAGCACTAGGACCGCGTTTTTCTGTCAACAAGTTCTCCGCCGCTATCCGCTCCCGTCTAACCGATCCAGCGGGCGTCGTCTATTCGGTTGTACCTGGCGGCCTAACTCGGTTGATGAACTCGTTGAGTCGCTGCAAGTAATCGGACAACCAATTATTGTGATCGGCATTTGCAACGACAATCATTGTCTTTGGTTCGTTCGCGGCACGACACAGCGTTTCGCCTAACATGCCGGGGGTTTAGTCCGGCATGTGCACCTTGCAAGCTTCAGTCTCTCCACCACAGCTATCGCGACAAGCGATGCCGCATCTTTGTCCTTCTGCCGACTCGGTTGCAAACTTGCAATTCGATCATGCACATGCAGGCGGGAGCCAAGGTATACTGGTTACTTCCAAAAGGCGTCTGGTGCTCTCATGCCTATATCCGGAAGTCGCCTACAACCGCCCTTCGCCCATAGGATGTTCGATTGACACCGCTAGAGAAACGCGCGCTCACCGAACGCGATATCTGTACCAAATTCGTTGTCCCAGCCTTAGAATCCGCTGGCTGGGATATCCAACAACAAGTTCGTGAGCAAGTCTACTTCACGGACGGCCCAGTTTTAGTAAAAGGCAAAACCGTCAAACGCGGGAAGAGGAAATTTGCGGACTTGATCCTGTTCCACCGCTCCAATTTCAAACTCGCAGTGATCGAAGCCAAGGACAATAACCACAGCGTCGGCGCTGGGATGCAACAGGCGCTTGCCTACGCAGAGACTCTTGACGTTCCATTTGTCTTTAGTACCAACGGAGACGGATTTCTATTCCACGATCGACTTGCAACGTCCGGTGCCGTCGAGCAGGAGCTGCCGCTCGACTCGTTCCCGTCGCCAAACGAACTCTGGGCCAAGTATTGCCAAGCAAAGAACATCACCCAAGAGACCCTACCTGTCATCACTCAGTCGTACTTCTCTGACGGAGGCGGCCGAACTCCGCGTTACTTCCAAGAAATCGCCATCAACCGCACGGTTGAAGCGATCGCGAACGGGCAGAAACGCGTGTTGCTCGTCATGGCGACCGGTACCGGCAAAACGTTCACTGCGTTTCAAATCATCTGGCGACTCTGGAAGTCGGGCGCGGCCAAACGAATCTTGTTTCTGGCCGATCGCAACATCCTCATCGACCAGACCATGGTCAACGACTTCAAGCACTTCAAAGGTGCGATGGCGAAGCTCAGCCCGAAGAGCAAGACCATCGAATTGAAAGGGGGCAAATCGTTAGATGTAACTTCCGCGATTCAACAAGATCGCAAGATCGACAAGTCCTACGAAATCTACATGTCGCTCTACCAAGCCGTGACCGGAACCGACGATGAGCGGAACATCTACAAACAGTTCTCGCCCGACTTCTTCGATCTGATCGTAATCGACGAATGCCACCGAGGTAGCGCCGCCGAAGATTCCTCCTGGCGCGAGATCCTGACGTACTTCACGACCGCGACTCACGTAGGGCTAACCGCGACTCCAAAAGAAACCAAGGAAGTTTCCAACATCGACTACTTCGGAACGCCAATCTATACCTACTCGTTGAAGCAAGGCATTGAGGACGGATTCCTGGCCCCATACAAAGTCATTCGCATCGACATTGATCGAGACACCGGTTGGCGTCCCGAAGCCGGAAAGACCGATAAAAACGGCATCCCGATCGAGGACCGCATTTACAACCAAAAGGACTTCGACCGAACCCTGGTGTTGGAACAGCGAACCATTTTGGTTGCCAAGAAGGTCACCGAGTTCCTAAAAGCTACGAACCGATTCGACAAGACCATCGTTTTTTGCGACGACATCGATCATGCCGAGCGGATGCGTTCTGCGCTCGTCAACCAGAACGCAGACATGGTCGCCAAGAATCATAAATACGTCATGCGGATCACTGGCGACAACGCCGAGGGAAAGGCCGAACTCGATCAGTTCATCCACCCAGAGGAGAAGTACCCGGTCATCGTCACAACTTCCGAATTGATGACCACCGGTGTCGATGCTCAGACCTGCAAATTGATCGTTCTCGACAAGACCATCCAATCGATGACCAAGTTCAAACAGATCATCGGACGTGGCACTCGCATCAACGAAGACTTCGGCAAGTTGTACTTCACGATCATGGACTTCAAAAAGGCAACGGTGCTTTTCGCCGACAAGAACTTCGATGGCGAACCGGTACAGATTTATGAGCCCGGACCAGAGGATCCACCTGTACCACCCGAAGATCCGCCAGACGACGAAAGCGACGAAGGGACTTCTGAAGGTGACGATATCGTTGGGGAAGTCGAAGATCCAGAGGGAGTATCTGATGACGACACTGACACGGGCAATGGAGGCAGTCAAATCGATCCCCCACCGCCTCGTCCGCAGCCCCGCAAAAAGTACTATGTTGACGATGTCGCCGTCCAAATTGTGGCTGAGCGAGTCCAATACTACGGTACCGATGGCAAGCTGATCACCGAATCCCTCAAAGACTACACTCGCAAAACAGTGCTTGATGAATTCGCTTCGCTGGATCTATTCCTGCAGAGGTGGACATCGGCCGAGCAAAAGCAAGCGGTGTTGTCAGAGCTTGAACAGCAGGGCGTGTTTTTTGAAGAACTCGCCGAGCAGGTTGGTAAAGACTTTGATCCATTCGATTTGGTTTGCCACGTTGCGTTCGATCAACCACCGCTCACGCGTCGAGAACGAGCCGACAGCGTCAAAAAACGAAACTACTTTGCCAAGTACGCGGACAAAGCTCGACTGGTATTGGAGGCATTGCTGGAAAAGTATGCAGACGAAGGTATCCAAACCATTGAGACCCTAAATGTTCTCAATATCCAACCGCTCAGCAGTTTTGGTACTCCGGTGGAGATTGTCCGGTTGTTTGGTGGCAAGGCACAATACGATCTGGCCCTTCGCGATCTAGAGTCCGCACTCTATGCTACTGCCAGCTAAGACCCATGACACCTGACCGCTGACATTCCAAAACTTCCCATGCTTAACTCCGCAACGATCAAGTCCATTCAAGACGTTATGCGCAAGGACGCTGGTGTCGACGGCGATGCTCAGCGACTCGGCCAACTCACTTGGTTGCTATTCCTCAAAATCTTCGACGATCGCGAGCAAGAGTGGGAACTAACGATCAAGAAGTATCGTTCGCCGATCCCAGAAGAACTCCGCTGGCGAAATTGGGCCACCGACACGGAAGGGCTAACCGGCGATGGCCTACTCGACTTCATCAACAACAAGCTATTTCCGTCGCTCAAGGGTCTTTCACCCGAAGCCAGTCCGCGTCATCGCGTCATCCACGACGTCTTCGAGGACGCCTATCAGTACATGAAGAACGGGACGTTGCTGCGGCAGGTTATCAACCGGCTCAACGAGAGTCTCGACTTCAATCGCTCGGAGGACCGACACGTCTTCGGCGACCTCTACGAGCAGATTCTCAAGGACCTGCAGAGCGCGGGCAACGCGGGCGAATACTACACGCCGCGAGCCGTCACGCAGTTCATGGTCGACATGGTCAACCCGAAGCTTGGCGAGAAGGTGCTCGATCCAGCATGCGGCACGGGCGGCTTTCTGACGTGCGCCATAAAACATCTGCGGAAACAGGTCAAAACGCCCGACGACGAAGAGCTGTTGCAACGCTCGGTGTTGGGGATCGAGAAGAAGCCGCTGCCGCATCTGCTGTGCGTGACGAACATGCTGCTGCACGGCATCGACGTGCCGACGAACGTTCGCCACGACAACACGCTCTCGAAACCGCTAGCCAGCTACGTCCCCAAGGATCGCGTCGATGCGATCATCACCAATCCGCCGTTCGGTGGTATGGAAGAGGACGGCATCGAAACCAATTTTCCGCAGAAGTTCCGCACGCGAGAAACCGCCGACCTGTTTCTCGTGCTGATCCTCACGCTTCTGAAGGACGGCGGGCGCGGGGCGATCGTGCTTCCTGACGGCACGCTGTTTGGCGAAGGGGTCAAAACGACGATCAAGGAAAAGCTGCTGACCGAGTGCAACCTGCACACGATTGTCCGGCTGCCGAACGGCGTCTTCAGTCCGTACACGGGTATCAAGACCAACCTGCTGTTCTTTACCAAGGGGGAGCCGACGAAAGAGATTTGGTTCTACGAGCACCCTTATCCGCCGGGAGCCAAGTCGTACAACAAGACGAAGCCGATCCGCATCGAAGAGTTCGACATCGAAAAGAAGTGGTGGAAGAAGCGGAAAGAGACCGAGCAAGCCTGGAAGGTTCCGATCGAGCAAGTGCAGGCTAACGGCTACAACCTCGACATCAAGAACCCGCACGACACCAGCGTCGCGCACACGGACCCCGACGAGTTGCTCGCCGACTACCAACGTCTCATGACCGACTTGCAACAAACCCGCGACCGATTGAAGGACGAGTTGATGAAGGCGTTTGAGCGATGAAAAAGAAAGCCCTGACGACAACTCGCAAGCATTCTTGGCAAATTTCTCAGACAGTGTCTGACGAATTGCCAAAGATGACGGAAATCCGACGGCCTGAAAGGCCAAAACATACGAGCCCAGGGCAACGCCCTGGGTCGACTTCAGCGCGTCCGGGGCGTGTTGGAATTTGGCCACCAGGGCGTTGCCCTGGGCTGATATGTTGTGCTCCTTCGGAGTGGAAGACATCCCGACCACGCGGCTGCGTAAACGTTTTTCAGGGAGGTCGCACATGACCCCTGAAACCTTCATCGAGCAGTTCGCAACCTTCGCCGAAGCTCCCAATGGCGTAGCGAAACTGCGCGAGCTGATCCTGCAACTCGCAGTTCAAGGCAAGCTCGTCCCGCAAGATGTGAACGATGAACCAGCTTCATTGCTACTTCGACAGATCGACGATGAAAAGAGTCGTCTTGCAAAGCTCGGCAAGCTCAAGTCGCCATCTCAGTTGCCGCGTGTCGACGAGCGGAAAAGTCCGCATGGTTGGGCCGTCGTTCGTCTCGGTTCTTTGATCGAACTGATTTCTGGGCAGCATCTGACGCCAGAGGAATACAACGAAACCGGTGAAGGCCATCCGTATTTGACTGGTCCCGCCGATTTCGGCGAACGGCATCCAGTTGCAACACGCTGGACTCACGCTGACAGAGCACTCGCTCGCCAAGATGACATTTTGATTACGGTCAAAGGTGCTGGAATCGGGAAGAGCAATATCGTCGCGACGGAGACGGCGTTCATCAGTCGCCAACTCATGGCGGTCCGACCGATCATTGTTGACCGCGATTTCGTGCATCTCACTCTTCGATCGGGCTATGACCAGTTCCAACGTCAAGGCGTCGGTATCGCCATCCCTGGAATCGGACGAGAAGACATTCTTCACTTCGTTGTCGCGCTTCCCCCACTGGCGGAGCAGCGGCGGATTGTGCTTAAGGTGGACCAACTGCTGGGGCTGTGTGACGAGTTGGCCGCGAGTCAGGCGGCGCGGCGCGAGGCGCGTTTGGCGTTGGTGGGGGCGACGCTCGACCGCCTGGTTTCGCGGGCGAGCAACCTGAATACTTCCTCCCCCTCGCCCCGTTTCGGGGAGAGGGGGTCGGGGGGAGAGGGGCAGCATCGCTCGCAACGTCGGCCCCCTCATCCCCAGCCGATGGATGTGAACCGCCTCCGCGACCACTTCGACCGCCTCTTTGACACCCCCACCACGATCCCCCAGCTCCGCCAAGCCATCCTCCAACTCGCCGTCCAAGGCCAACTAGTCCCCCAAGACCCCAACGACGAACCAGTTGAAAACCTTCAGATAAAGGCCGAACGAACAAAGGAAAAATGGGCAGGGCCTATCGACGAACAGGAAGTGCCATTTCAGCTACCGCCTTCATGGATCTGGTTTCGACTTGGCGACATCTCGATGCTGAAACATGGCTACGCCTTCAGCAGTGCGTTTTTCACAAGCGAACCAGCACCCTTCGTTTTGACCACGCCCGGGAACTTCTATGAGAAGGGCGGCTTTCGAGATCGAGAATCGAAGAGGAAGTACTATTCTGGTCCCGTTGATCCGGAATTCATTCTCAAGCCGGGCGACTTAATCATTCCAATGACTGAACAAGCAGCGGGCCTTCTGGGAAGTCCGGCCTTCATTCCGGATGACGGCAGGGTCTACATTCACAATCAACGTCTAGGCAAACTCAGCTTCTCGGAATCGATTGCCCCTGAATTCGTATTCTGGTTTTTCAACTGCGAGTTCTTCAGAGGTGAATTGGCGAGAACCTGCACGGG
>JAIPFP010000165.1 GCA_021736575.1 Pirellula sp.
CCGAAGCGGGGCGAGGGGGAGAAAACGCGCTGGGATCGCGCAAATCCATCGGGATTTCGAGTCTGGCGTGCTGCGAAATGTGGGTAAAGATGAGGCGACGGGCCGCGGCTAGCCTAAAGAGCAATTCTGGAATGAATCACTTTTGCATAAGTCGCTTGGCGATTTCAACGACGCCCCAGCCGGAAAACATCCCCAGTACGTACGTCCCGAGGACCAAAAAGATCTTACGCAGACTCATTGACCACATCAAGAACGCGACATCAACCGGCTCGCGATTTTGGATTGCAAAAATGAGGACGACAAGAGAAAAGACAATCAAAAGTGCCGTAGTGACGTAGCGCATATTAAGTGGTTGTTCGAGAAGGACGATCGTTGTTCTGCATTCGCAACTGCATCATATAGTAACGCCAGTATGGAGTTGGAGTAATCAACAATTTTCCTGGCCCTTTGAAGACGCGGACGAATCCCTCGCCCGAGGTAAATCGTCCGAGAAAGTTTTTGGTCGGCCTACGAATGCAGAAACCCACTTCAGCGGTTCGACAAACCACGTAGTTCCCTTCTGCGACGAATTCCTGATCTGGTTGCAGCGTTAGCTCTTCGACGGGGCCGCGAGTCGTCAGGACGACCTGTCCATAACCGCTGACCTTCGTTTGCAAATAGACCAAGCCTTCGCCCGCCCACAGACTGGTCAGCGTTCGCTCGCGATGAAACTTCACCTCGATCGCCCCTTCGGATGCCCAATACGTGCCACGCTCTAAAATCCATGACTCGCCGCGCAGCCGGAAAGCATGAAATCCGCCCAAGGAAGACTCAAGCGTGATGATACCAGTGCCGGTATAGGTTGGGCGGTAAACCGATTCGTCAGCCATCAAGGAACGAATCATCCCGCCGAAAGACGGCACAAGTTTCGAATGGACCGCAATGTCACCGATCAGATAGCACAACGCCCCCGACTCAACTCGCACCATTTCATGTTGGATATGGATGTCGACCCATCGCATACCCTCCCGTTCGCTAACTTCGAATTTAGCCATCAGTTCGCCGAAGCCTTTGTTTTGATTTCCTTTGTCGTTTGTTGGCAGAGAATACATGTTCGATAGGAAGACGATCTCTCATGCGTCACCATCGCTTCCGTCCCAAAGATATTGAATCCCTTTTTTTGTAACCAATAGCCCCCAGCGACGAAGACCGCAATTGCGATGAAGAATCCAAACCACCAAACCGTGAAGTACCAATCGATCAGGCCAACAATAAGTGCGATGCCAAGCCACAATGGCCAATAGCCGTCAACAGGTTCGGCGTATACCAGTGGTGCTTCTTTCTTGTCGTGCGCACCATCGCATATCCCACAGACCAACTTGCCGTAGTATCCGCAATCTTGGTTCACGCATTCTGATTGTGCATCGGAAGGGAGGAGACGTGCGCGGCAATGGAAACAATAATAGTTCCGGCACGTGGCGCAGTGGTACGCATCTGGGTCGACGGACGAACCACAGACAGGGCACTTACCGACATCGCCCCGCCTTTCAACTAAGTGATGCGGCTGCCCGTGAGTTGCATTTTCGCCAAGCTCGTTGTCTTCATTTACGATTGTCCCGTGCGTCGGAGTTTGGTTTTCAACCGTCATGACAAGTACTTTCTTACAAATAACATCTGACAAACAACAACAAGGCGGTTACGAACAACTCGTTTGACGGCAAGAAAGCAATCGCGAACCGTGAGCGATGGAAGGGTCGGCATTCGCGGTCGCCTTGCTGTCGCACATCGGAAATTTGCCAATCTTGAGCGTTTCACGTCTCAACATGTGCTTACAAGTCAGATATTGTGGTAGCCATGCTTCGAAGAGTCAAGCGGTTCGAATTCGGCCAAAATAACGACACTTCTCGCCGCTCGCCAGCATGTACGACTCATGAATTCGGACGATTACGTTTGCCCACCTTAGTGGTGCTGATTACCCAGATAAGCACAACGGTATGCGTCTTCGAGTGAAACAAACTGATAGCCGAAGGGCGATAGCCCCGGTTCTCGACAAATGTCGAGCAATTGGAAAACCGGAGCTATCGCCCAACGGCTAACCCAGCTAGCTACTTTCGTTAGGTGCTGACACAACGGATCGATTACGGATTCCCACTGGTGCCACGACGGCGTTTTCGCTTCGTCTTCTGTTCGATGACTTTTCTGTAGTCGAACGATCAGCGAGACGTGTCATCCGAAAACCTCAAAACAAACAAAACAAACTCTTGCTTTAATTTTGTTTAGTTTTATATTTATCGGAAATACTTTTTGTTGAGGCATGAATGAGCGAAAAACGGTGGGTCGACCGATTGACCAGTGATGATTTGGGTTTTCTAAAGCGCTTCTTGCTGGCGTCTGGTTCGCTGAAGAAGTTAGCGGAGCAATATGGCATCAGCTATCCAACGGTGCGACTGAGGCTTGATCGACTCATCATGAAAGTTGAGATTTTGGATAACAACGAGGATATTTCCGAGTTCGAACGCCAATTGAGAGCGTCCTTTGCCGATGGCAAAGTCGACCAATCGACCTTTGAGCTTTTACTAAACACCTATAGGCAAGACGTTGAATCTTGCCGGGAGAATCGAGAAAATGACAAGACTAAGGTATCGTAACTTTTGCTGCCTGATCGTCGTGCTCGCTCTTTCAAGCGATGGTTTTACCCAGGGCAATTCAACCACTGTTCCTTTCAAAAAGACCCTCATCCCATCGGAAACGCAGGTCCTAATACTGCGATGGGACGATCAAGCAAAAAGTGGTCAATTGCCGAAGTTTGCGGAGTTGGATCAAGCAGAAGCGGGAGCCATCAAAATTGTTCGTTCCGCCGAGAACCCACAATCGATACCCATTGCGACGATCAAAAGACCATCTATCCGTCAGCGAGCGTACATGCTGCGTGGTGCTGTAAAGTATGAAGGGGTTTTGGGTGATGGATTTCTAGAAATGTGGAACCATTTCCCGGAGCCAAGGGCGGTGTCCGCATTCACTCGCACCATGGCCACGAATGGTCCGATGGGATTGATTCAAGGCGACTCGCCATGGAGGGAATTCCAGTTACCATTCATGATTAATGACGATTCATTTCCAAGCCCAGAAAAGTTGGAAGTCAATGTTTTTCTTCCAAAGGCGGGGACGATTTGGATTTCGGATCTTGAGTTGATTGAGTTTCCAATCTCGCACATGATGCCTGCCACGCCAGCGGCTTCGATGCCTGCCACGCCGGCGGCTTCCTTTGCGAGATGGGCAACTTGGAGTTGGATTTTTGTGACTGTATTCGCTGGGTTGGGGTGCGCAGTTGGAGTTCTTGGAACTACCCTTTGGTTCAAGCGGGTTCGAAACAAGCAAGACACGGAGCTTCGACGCATGCAATCTCTCAATATCGAATAACGGGTAGATTTCAGTCTGCCGTTCGCTCTACAAAGCCTTAACTGCTTTGACGATGTCCAGAACGGCTTGTTGACCGTCCGCGTAATACATGAGCGTGTTGGGCATGGCGAAAAGCGGGTTAGGTATCCCTGCAAAGCCTGGACTGAGGCTACGTTTAATCACGATCACCGTCCGGCACTTGTCTACATCGATGATCGGCATGCCGGCGATGGGACTTTTGGGATCGGTTCGAGCCGAGGGATTCACCACATCGTTGGCACCGATGACAATCGCCACATCCACGCTGTCGAGTGTTGGGTTGATCTCGTCCATTTCCTTGAGTTTATCGTAAGACACGTCTGCTTCGGCTAAAAGCACATTCATATGTCCGGGCATACGCCCTGCGACGGGATGGATCGCATACTCAACCACGGCACCACGAGCTTCGAGTACCTTGCTGAGCTCTCGCACCGCATGTTGGGCCTGGGCAACGGCCATCCCGTATCCGGGCACAAACACAACGCGCTGAGCTCCGTCTAGAATCATAGCGATGTCGTCGGGCGAGGTGCTGCGAACATTGGCGTAGATTTCATCGACATTGCCGGCCGAACCGCCGCCGGCCATCACGCCAAAGAGCACGTTGCTTAAAGATCGGTTCATGGCTTTGCACATGATTTGTGTCAAAATGATTCCGGACGCACCGACCAACGCACCCGCAATAATCAAAGCGTTGTTGTCGATTACGAAACCGGTAGCAGCTCCTGCAATCCCCGAATACGAGTTCATCAACGAGATCACCACAGGCATGTCCGCCCCACCGATTGGATTGACAAGAAAGACACCCAAGAACGATCCGCTGATTGCGATCCCCAGATAGCAAGCGATTTGGATCGCTGAGTTATGGGAGAAAGCCAAGATCGCGATGAACAAACAATTGAGTCCGACCAACCCCGCGTTGATGAGCTGTTGGCTGGGCAGGCTATGCGGTTTCTTGAATTGAGGCCACTCTTCTAGTTTTGCGTAGGCCACGAGGCTTCCCCAAAAGGTAACGGCCCCGATAAGCCCCGAAAGCCCGACGGCAATCAACGTATCCACATGATGGTCGGAGGTGTTGAGCAAGTCGGAAAAGGCAACCAGAACCGAAGCACCTCCGCCAAGCCCGTTGAGCATCCCAACCATCTGCGGCATGGCCGTCATGGCAACATTCTTGGCCATGAGCGTCCCAATCACGGTTCCTGCAATCAGGCCGATCGCAATAAACAGATAACCCGTCACGCCTCGATCAAAGATAGTCGTTAGGATGGCTAATAACATTCCGAGAGCGCCCAGGAGATTGCCGCGCACAGCCGTGCGTGGCAACGACATGACCTTGAGGCCCACAATGAATAGAACAGACGCAACTAAATACAGCAGTGGAACAAGAGCATTCATTAGGATTCGCGATTGGTCTTGGGAAAGGATTTTAGCATTGTCAGACAACAGATACGGGACGAGGAGATTGCTTTAACGTTTCTTAAACATGAGCAGCATTCGATGTGTTACCAGAAAACCGCCGACTACGTTGATCATGGCCAAAACGATTGCGACCATCCCAAAGAAGCTGCCAATCCCGGTTTCCTTGTAGCCAGCTGCAATGATTGCGCCGACGACCGTGATTCCGCTGATGGCATTCGAGCCACTCATGAGCGGGGTGTGAAGCGTTGGTGGTACCTTGGCGATGATTTCGAAACCTACAAAAACGGACAGCACGAAGACTGTTAAGCTTGCAACTAAGACCAGCGAGCGACCGGAGTCAGAGGATGTTTGCGGATTGGCGGGCGCACCTTGAGCTAGTTCTGAGTTTGAGTCGCTTGAAATAGTGCTTTGACTGACCGCAGATTCTTGATTCTTGCCGGATTGTGTGGCTTGAACCCGCATGCAAACCAGTCCGACAAGCGTTGCGATCGAAAGTGCCATTACGACGATGAGAGACTTCATTTTGGTTTGTTTCGTTGAATTCAAAAGTATCGATTGCGTAACTCGAACAAAAGATATGTTATCCGAATCATGCGGAACCTGGGACCTTGATGCCAATTTCTCGCATGAGCATTTTCATATCTTCCCAAGTAAGCTTTTTTGCATCTGGATTGCGCAACAAATAGGCGGGGTGATACGTGACCATGACTTTTGCACCTCGGTACGAATGGAATTTACCCCGCAGTCTGCCGACGCTCTCTGTGCTCTTTAAAACCGCTCGCACAGCGATTGCGCCCCAGCAAACGATGTAATCGGGTTGAATTGTTTCAAGCTGGGATTCGAAAAAGGGGCGGCAATTGTCGATTTCGGAATCGACAGGCGTGCGGTTGTTCGGAGGGCGGCACTTGAGCGAATTCATGATGTAGACCTCGTCGCGTTTAAGGCTGCTAGCAATCAAGATTTTGTCGAGCAGTTGGCCCGCGGCACCCACAAACGGCTCGCCGGTACGATCCTCGTCTGCCCCCGGTGCTTCGCCAAACATCACGATTCTCGCGGTTGTCGGGCCAGCCCCAAAGACCGTACGTTGTCTTCGGCAGACGATGTCTTCGCATTTTCGGCAAGCCATGACTTGTTCGTTCAACTCTTGAAACGCTGCTTGCCGAGCGACAAAATCCAACGATGGCGTGTTCCAGTTCCCCTGGACGAAGTCGGAAACGGCCCCAACGGGACGTGCGACTTGTGTAGTCAGAGGGCTTGGGGATATGGAATGAGTTTGCACTGATGCAGGAATAACAACCGCCGTCGAAGTGTCCGAATTGGCAGCGCCATCGTTCGTCGCGTTATCGTTCGCAACGCCACCGTTCGTAGCGTTATTGTTCGCATAGCCATCGTTGTCTTCAAAGACGCTATTCTCATTCAGTTCCAGCCATTCGGTTGCAGAAGGAATCGATTCCGGCTTGCCGGTGGGAACGTGAGTGATACCGCTCCGACGCCAATGGGAGAGAAGCTGTTCGCTAGCCGTTTTCCATTGATTCCGTTGCATTTACGAAAGGACCTTTCATTCGAAACAGCAGATTAGCGAAGGCGAGCGGCAGATTGCAGAACCCCAACCCGAAGCGTGAGAGCGTGAGCGAGGAACAATTTTGCAGGTCCCTCACTTACGTATCGGGTTATGATTTGTAGTTTTCAGTCTGCCGCTCTTTGGACAATTCATTGATCGACCGATCCTTGCGCAGTGGCGTGTCATCTGAATTATTTACGAAAACCCTGATTCTAGCAGGATGCGATGAACTGCACACTCCCGCAAATCGGCACTTGAGGCTAACATACAGGACGACCCTCGTTTTTTAGCTCTCAAGATCGTCTTGTATTTCGATGCCTATTCCTCGCGTTGCCATTGTTGGCCGGCCTAATGTCGGTAAAAGCTCCATTTTTAATTGGATCGCAGGTCGGCGATTAGCGATCGTTGAGGATACGGCTGGTGTGACACGCGACCGACTCACCACTTTAATCGAGTATCGGGGCCACCACTTCGAATTGATCGACACGGGTGGAATGGGAATCGACGACGTTGACAATTTAACAGCGGAGATCGAATCGCAAATTGAAACGGCTATCGATGACGCAGATGTTCTCTTGTTTGTCGTGGACACTCGGACCGGAATGGTTCCACTCGACCAAGAGGTTGCGGAAAGACTTCGAAAAGTTGACAAACCGATTTTGTTGGTAGCAAACAAGACCGACAGTCCGACCATGGATACCAACGCGGACGAATTTCACAGGCTCGGAAGAGGTTGGCTGACACGTGTTAGCGTTCAGCAGAACCGAAACAAGGATGAGTTGTTGGACTTGATCTGTCAACGCATACCGCAGTTAGACTCAATGCCCGAAGAAGTTGAGCCACCCATGATGAAGATCGCCATCGTGGGGCGTCGCAACGTTGGAAAGAGCACGTTCGTCAACACGCTCGCAAAAGCCGAACGCTGCATTGTGAGCGAAGTGCCAGGTACGACTCGCGATAGCGTCGACGTCATGTTTCAAATGGACGGTCATAAGTTCATGGCAATCGACACGCCTGGACTACGCCGAAACAAAAGCGTCAGGACTGACATCGACTGGTATGGTATGCATCGCGCCCAGCGAAGCATTCGCAGAGCCGACGTTGTGTTGATGTTTTTTGACGCCAAGCAGCAGATGAGCAAAGTGGACAAGCAACTGGCGCATTACATTTCCGACAACTTCAAGCCGTGCATCTTTGTCGTAAACAAATGGGACTTGTTGGCCGGCCAAATGCCAACCGAACGTTGGGTTCGCTATTTGCGAGAAAATTTCCCGACGATGGCCTATTGCCCTATCGGATTCATTACCGGTCAAACCGGCAAAAATGTTAAGGCGTTATTGAACCACTCGCAAATGCTCTTTAAGCAAGCCAATGAGCGCATCTCGACAGGTCAGTTGAACCGTTTGGTAAAAGCCGCGATCGAACGGCATGAACCTCCCTTGTATCAACTCAAGCGACCCAAGATCTACTATGCAACGCAGATAACAAGCTTGCCACCAACCATTATTTTGGTTTGCAATCAACCTCAAGGTTTCCCAACACAGTATCAACGTTATCTTTTGACTTTCTTGCGGGATCATCTGCCGTTCGGAGAAATACCGATCAAGCTCTATCTGCAACCACGAGCTCGAGATGACGAACGCGATGATTTGAGTCGCGATTCAAGACCGCCTGCTGAACTAATTCCCGATCACGATGCCTCGGACGATTTTCCGATTCACGACGAAGACGATAGCTTCGATGACGACGGTTTCGACGAGGAAGACGGTTTCGACGAGGAAGATGAATCGGATGACTACGAAACGGATGGAGACGATTCTGGCGGTTTAGATTCCGAAGAGAAAACGAATTCGAAAACCGTGGACGACAACGAAGTCGACCGATAATTAGCCAACTGTATCACCCATGCTGAACGCTTGCATCGCGTTTGAATTTGGCGAGCAAGGTAAACGACGCTTTCTGTCGATCAAGGTTTCATGGAACCGCAGACCGGAGCTGCCCAGTCGAGAACCGGGGCTAGCGCCCTTCGGCTATCCGTTTGTTTCACTCGAAGACTCATACCGATGTCGCACTAGTATCGCCCTCGTGAAACCGGCGCTGCCGCGTTGTTTGCGTTCGCTGGGAACGGTCCTGGTGCTGTGTTGGGCCCAGCTATGGATTGGTTCAACTGGGTCGATGCAGGCCCTTTGTACTCGATCATCAATAATGCGTCCGTGCGTTGACTGGCAGACGCGGGCAAGATTCGATTGAGGCCAAAAAGTGCTGGAGTATTGCCTCCGAGTAACGTATTGTTTACTTGAGCAGCGGGTGCAGCGACTACACCGCACGACAATAGCAGGACTTGATCGGAAGGCCAACGGAATCGCTCGTGAAGTCGCCACGAGACTAGTTGCGGAACATCGATCTGCACCGACTGAGGTTGATTCATTGGCATGGGCAAATCGATCATCACACTGTTGAGTCGCTCTACTTGGTCGATGTCGCATTTCAACATCAGGTCAACCGATTTCCCGTCAAGGCTCATCAACGGACTGACGTTCAGTTTATAACCTTCCCTGATCTCGTTTGAAACAGGTGTATAAGGCGGCCATGTCGCAGTCGTGTTGGCTTGATACTCGCGCAGGTAATTACGAGAACGCAATTGTTCTAGTGCTTGCGATTGACCATTTACCATCGCAATGTCGACCGCTTGCATCTCCTTGACATCGCTCCGGGTTCGCAGTTGCGATATGAAGATGGCGCCGTTTTCTTTTGGCATCAACCAAGCTTGAACGCCCGGAGTTTGGGCGGTTGCCGACCGCATTAAACTAGATGCCTTGTTTCTCCAATTTGGATTTCCGACGGTAATCAGTCGAAGACTGTACGCTTGAGGCTCGGTGAACCCATTGACAAATCGTTCGTAGATCTGGGCGACCGTCTTTTGCATGGCTGCGTTGTGATAGACTCTGAGCGTCGTGCGATCCGCATTTAAAATTCCCATGGGTTCGTTGAACCAGACGTCTGAGCCTGTTTCACGAATGATCCAATCGATGATCGCTTGCTGTGGTCGCTCGATGTTTTTGAGGTTCTGAGTATATGGAACAAGATTGTACTCGACCCAGTATTGTCCACTTGAGTTAGGCAGCTCCATTCGGCTTAGCGGCTTGGGGACATTGTTGTTTAAGTTGCTGCTCGGTTGGGCTGCTGAACTTTCGAGCGAAGGAATGGATGGCGGAACTGCGCTGGGATTGGTTTGCACCATAGGCGAGGTGAGGCTTGTGCCGGGCTGCGCGCCGCCTGTACCAGGTGCCGGTGTGCTGGCAGGCAATTGCGCAAATAGACAAGCAGGAAAGAAGACTATTGCGAGAAAATACAAAAGCAATGAGCTTGTTGGGGAACAGAGCACTTTGAGTTTCATGGGACTAACTTTGGTTTCGAACAGCGTTGAGCCGCTAATGCGTTCCTTGTTGAATAGTGGAGTCAATAGTGGATCCAACTGGCCAAGCCAATCCCAATTCAGCTGCGAGCCCCGTCTCGATCGATCTTGGCAAAATTTGCAAAATTTGCTAAAGCCTCTCTTGGAACTGTGTATTGCGGAAAGTTAACAATGCATGTTCGTGAGTTCAAATCTGAAATAAGCTGGCGCAGGTTTATAAAGAAATGAATCCCATTTGCGTTTAAGCTGACAACATAAATTATGAATCAATTGAATCCGTTACTTCAGCAAATGCGAGCACTGTACGTGGGCATGACGCCGCAGTCTCGCGTTATGGCCGTGCTGTTAGCTGCCGGAGTCGCGGTCAGCTCGGTTTTTCTCGTCCAAGGATTCGCTGACGGAAATGGATCCATGACGTACTTGTTTGACGGCAAGTTGTTTAGCGATGCCGAGTTGGTCAAAATGGAAATCGCTTTTAGCAATGCAGCACTTCGCAAATACGAACGCAATGGCAATCGCATTCGAATCCCCCGTTCAACCAAAGATGCATATTACAAAGCGATCTCCGAGGGAAAAGCAATACCCGAAGGAATGGGGAATGCGTTGGTGGAAGCAGTCAACAACGGTAGTTTCTTGGAACCGAGGCATACAACCGAAGCCAAGCATCAAGCTGGTCTACTCAAGGACATCGCGAACAACATCATGCAAATGGAGGCAATTGTTGTCGATGCATCTGTGAACTACGTTAAGGAGCGCGAAGGATTTTCGGCGGAAGCCAAGAAATCAGCTAGCATTGCCATTAAGACTCGTGGCGGCAAACCCCTTACCACGCAACAAAAGCTTGGGATCATCACGTACGTCGCGCACGCCTTGGGTCTAAAGCAAAGCGAAATCGCCCTATTGGATTTGAGCGATTCCACAACGATGATCATGTCCAACGATCCAAGTTCGATCAAACAAGCAAAATACTATGAAGTCAAACGCCAACGCGAAGAAGAGTTGCGAGGTCGAGCGGAGAGACTGTTGATGGACTACGGAAACGTTCGAATCGATGTCAATGTCGATATCGACCCTACGTTGAGCGAAGAAACAGACATCCTAACCTACAATGACAAGCCCAGCACGTTTCATTCTCGTACACTCAAGAAGGATACGACGAACCGACGATTCGAAAAAGGGGGACGACCCGGGACCGAGTCGAATGCCACCGCGGTAGTCAACAAAGGAACTTCGCTAAATTCGAACCCAGAGCAAACGATCAAATCCAACGAACAAACCGAAAATGATAGGAGATTTGTCGGAAACACACTTGTCCGATCCGAGAAAGCTGGACTCCAGACAACACGGGTCTCGTTCTCCGTGGCCGTCCCTTTCTCGTTCTACAAGAAGGTTGCCACTTACCAGTGGCTATCATTAAATCCAACGAAGCTGGCAAGTGATGCTCCACCACTAACCGAGCAGGACCTTGCCAAAATCAAACTGGAAACCGCAACAAGTATTCAAGATAAACTGATTCCGATTCTGCCAAAGGGGGCTACAGGTGAAGATAAGTTGTCTAGAGTCAATGTCACTGACTATCCCGATATGCCAACACCGGAAATACCTCCAACTGCACTAAGTCGAACAGCGATGGCTTGGTTGGCGCAGTACTGGCAAACCATTGCATTGATGGGATTGGCAGGAGCCGCGATCATTTCGTTGCGTCAGTTCGCCTTAACCGCATCAAGCTCGAACGACAGCGAATTCGAGAAAGGCTTTGACTTGACCTTGGACGACGCTTCCGATATCGACTTAAGTTCCCTGAGCGACGACGAAAGTGAGTCGGTTGTCCATTCACTGGAGGACGACCCGGATATGCCACGATTGCGAACAACGGGCGGAGACGTCACGAATGAAATGACCGCCTTGATACGCGAGAATCCAGATGCCGCCGCAACACTCCTGAGAAACTGGATCGGCGGTACGACTTAGTATCGGCTGCAACTTTTCAAAAATGACCCACTCTACAATCCCCTTCTTGGAAGCTTGGTTATAGAATAAAGCGACTTCGACGCTTCGACGAACAGCCTGTGCTTCCGTGGAGCAGGTCGAAATCCAATGAAAACCGATTTGATTTATGGTGTTTTGGGGTAAAAAAAAGTCCGAAGTCGTTGCAGCGAGCAATGAGCAGAACGTTCCAAAGTCTGAAACCGCGAATTCCGTAAAGGAAGCGAAAACTTGGTATCAGAAGGCGTTGGCAGCCCTGCGCACGGATATTCGAGACCTCTGGAAAACCGAGGGACAACTTGTTGACGATGTTTTCCTAAGCGAACTTTACGCTTCGCTGGTGCGAACGGACATGGGAGGTACGACGGCCACCCGGATTCGCGATTCGATCAATTCAACCTACCGCAGTCGGCGGATTGAACTTTCCGACGTTCTCAACGTCATTCGAGAGCAAGTTGAACAATCGCTCAAGAGCAAGGGGGCTTCACTCAACCGGGCGGAATCGGGTCCGACCGTAATCCTGGTAGTTGGTGTGAACGGTTCCGGCAAAACAACCTCGATCGCCAAACTTGCTCATCGCTTAACCACGCAAGGTAATCGCGTACTGTTGGGAGCGGGAGACACATTTCGCGCGGCTGCAGTCGAACAGCTCAAGATTTGGTCCGATCGAATCGGCTGTGAAATCGTCCTTGGCGAACACGGCGCTGATCCTGGCTCAGTCGTGTTTCGAACGGTTCAACGCGCCGTTGCTGAATCCTTCGACGTCTGTATTTTGGACACAGCAGGGCGTTTGCAAACGCAAAGTAACTTGATGCAGCAGCTCGAGAAAATCAAGCGCATCATCGAGAAACAAATCGTTGGGGCACCCCATGAAGTGCTACTCGTATTGGATGCAACGGCGGGCCAGAACGCGATTAGCCAAGCCAAAGGGTTTTCGGAAGCAGCCGGTTGCACCGGGATAGTACTTGCCAAAATGGATGGTACTGCCAAGGGGGGCGTGATCGTACCGATTGCGGAACAGTTTGGGTTACCAGTTAAATACATCGGAATCGGAGAGAAACTGGATGACTTGTCCGAATTCAAACCCGAGGACTTTGCGGCGGCGCTTTTCGCATAGCTCGCGGTGTGCCGCTACCCAGTGGCCGATTGGAGCTCTTGAAAAATTCTCAATCTCCGTTGAGCAAATCGCTGCGCCGGATTTGCGTTTTCTTGACGGATTGCTCGGTTTTCCAGCTTGCGATCCGAGCGTGGTCGCCACTCAGCAAGACCTCGGGGACAGCGTGACCGCGAAATTCGGGTGGACGAGTGTACTGAGGAAACTCCAAAATCCGATTCCCTCTTGAAAAGGAATCGTCCCAGCTGCTTTGCTCATCACCCAACACACCCGGTATCATTCGGACTGTGGAGTCGACCACAACCATCGCAGCCACTTCGCCTCCGTTGAGTACGTAGTCGCCAATACTCAATTCGATTGGCTTGAGAATATCGATGACGCGTTGATCAAAACCTTCGTAACGACCGCAGAGCAGAATCAATCGATCCAATTGCGAGATTTGTTCTACGCGACGTTGATTGAGTCGGTCCCCTTGGGGAGTCGTTAGTACGACCGTTCCGGGGGCATGCCCCATTTGCTGAACCGCTTCGACACAATTCACGACGGGTTCGGCACAGATCAACATTCCTGGACCGCCGCCGTAGGGCCGGTCATCGATCTTATGGTGCTTTAGGTCCGTAGACCAATCCCTGAGGTCGTGAACGACTATTTCAACCAAACCCTTGTCAATCGCTTTTGCGAGGAGGCTCTGAGTTAGATACCCGGAGAAAATTTGCGGGAAAAGGGTTATAATGTCGAATCGCAAAAGTCTTTACTCGAACCAGTTATGATGCTGGAGCTGCTTCGACTGGCTTCTTGGAAGGGCTTCGACCTAGGCGGCTTAGGGCTTCGGATTGCTGTTGCAGGTGCGTCCCTTCGGAACCGTACTTTTTGATGAGAACAGTCAC
>JAIPFP010000166.1 GCA_021736575.1 Pirellula sp.
GAGCTTCCCACTTGTTCGTCATTCCCGCGTAGGCGGGAACCCAATTATCACGCGCACTCCATTGGATTCCCGCCTGCGCGGGAACGACTTGTGCACTGGATTCCCGCCTGCGCGGGAACGACTTGTGAACTGGATTCCCGCCTGCGCGGGAACGACTTGTGAACTGATTCCCACCTGCGCGCGAACGACTTATGGGGCGGGCTGATGGGGCTAATGCCATCCATCGATGCTTGTAGACCGATTCCTGGTAAGACGCCCCATGAGGTCTCTATTTGGCAACGGTGCATTGCTTACAGGATCAAGCTGGCGACCAGTCCAATCAAGCCGCCGAGAACGCCTCCCCAGACGACCAACCATCCCAGGTGCTCTCGAATCATCTCTTGTACAATGTCTTTCACCATCGCCGGCGTTAGCTCATTCAGCCTTTTTTGAACAATTGCCTCTACCTTGGCTACGATCTCCTCCGATCGATTCGGAAGATTGATACTTGTTTCAATTGCTTTTCCCAGCAATGGCGATGAGACTACGCTTTGGATTCCTTGTCGAATATTTTCTTCGAAGGGTTGCCGCAGGGGTTCGAGAGCTTTGGGCCCACCAAACATTCCCAGCATCCCGCCGAACGGCGAAGCCAGCACTGCCTTGACCAATTGCTCAAACATCGCGTTGTAGTCGACGATGTTCATAATTGGAGCTGGGTCCAAAGTGAGTTTGCTGCTTTCCGAATGCGAGTGAAAAAAGCTCTCGACTTTTTCCGGAGTAAAGAATTCGTTCATGATCAAATTGCGAATGCCCAACTTGAATTCCTGGAATCGGCCAGGGATGACGCCAGAACCATAAAGTCCAGGTATCCTTTCAAAGAGCATGTAGATTGCAAGCCAATTGGTGATCGCTCCTGATGTCGCATACAACCCAATTTGACGAATCGGGTTCGCGATCGGAAAGCTTGAAGGAATAGCGTATCCAACTCCAATCAACCCCACAGAGACCAAGTTGGTCACAAGACTCATATTCAGTTTCATTTATCAAATGCAATAACTTAGCGAAGTAGGGGATAAAAGCACGGAATGTGCGAAGCGGGCGCTCTCATAAGTAAACACATTCTATCCATGCCACGGGGCTTTGTTGCGGACGTTTCGTTACACTATAACGTGGACTCGAATTAATGTTGACTCGAATTGTTCGCTGCCTAACCCTTTCATTCGTCTGATGTTTATGCGATCCGTGCTCATTTGTAGTCTTATCTCGTTTTTCTTAACGGGACTCATCCACAGCTCTCGATCGGAAGCCGACGAATACGAGTCGCCGCAATGGTTCGCGGTAGACGACCAGTCTATATCCCGATACCAATTCTACAAACAAGTGATCTTCAACGAACCCGTACTGAGCGGACAATTGAAGTTTGCTTCGGACTTTGCTCGTGCCTCAGTTACGATTAACGGCATTAAGGTTCTCGACGTCGAACCTTATTGCCAGTTGCAATCCCTCGACGTTACTCAATGGTTGATTGCCGGTACCAATCTTCTTGAAATCGATGCACAACGCGTACCAGGACCAAGTGCCGTCGCATTCGATCTCGAATTGCGATTGAGCTCAGACCGATCCGTTCGGGTACAGTCGGATCAATCGTGGATCGTTAAATCGACTGAACAACAGTCGCCCAACATAAAGACGCTCGGCAAGGTGCGAGCGGAACTGTGGGGCGAGGGGCGTCGTGACAGTTCGCTTTCTCCGCTCGAGAATTACGAACAGTGGCGACAAGCCTCGAGCACCGACGGACGGGCTGTGAAACCGAAATTCTGGACAGCCCCAGGTTTTGAAGTGGAACTATTGCATACAGCCGACGCGGAAGAAGGGTCGTGGATTAGCCTGACTTTTGACGAAAAAGGGCGAGCGATACTCTCGCGAGAAGACCAAGGCTTGTTGCGAATGACCCTCGAACCATCCCTTAAAACGGTACAACGAGTGGAGATTATCGACGTCGACTTGAAGGAATGTCGTGGCCTTGTTTTCCACGATTCACAACTTTTCGCGAACGCCAATAACTCGAAAACCCTCTATCGACTGCGCATCAATGAGGATGGTCAAGCCGAGGACCTGACTCGCGTGCGTGAGTTTCCTGGAAGTGTTGGTCATGGTCGCAATGACTTGACGATTGATGGCGGTTGGCTGTACGAAATCAATGGTGACAGTGTCGACCTGCCTAACGAGGACATACTCGATTTGACATCGCCAGTGCGACATGGGTCCAGCGAGGGTTCGCGGCGCGAAGGGCACCTGCTCCGAATGCAATTGAGCACAGGCCAATGGGAAGTCTTTTGTGGTGGATTGCGCAATCCCTATGGCATCGCAGTTCTTCCAAGCGGAGATCCTTTCACATTTGATGCGGACAACGAATACGATATGGGGACCCCATGGTATCGCCCCACTCGAGTCGTGGCTTTGTTGCAAGGCGGTGATGTGGGTTATCGGACCGCTGGGAACAAATTGCCGCCTCGGTTTCACGATCAACCAGAAAACATGCCTCCGGTGCTAACGATCGGACGCAGTTCGCCAACCGCCGTGTTTTGTGATCCGGCGTTAGCATTCCCAACGCCATATCGAGATGCTTTGTTTCTTCTGGACTGGACGTATGGACGAATACTTGCGGTCCACTTGGTTCCACGCGGTGCAAGCTGGCGAGCACAAGCGGAATTGTTTTTGCAAGGTAGACCGCTCAACGTCACGGACGTTGCGCGTGGGCCCGACGGAGCCATGTATGTGATTACGGGTGGACGCAAAACGCAATCATCGCTTTACCGAGTCGCTGCGAAATCCGCTTCCGACCAGATTGCTGAGAACTTGAGTGCAATAGACGAAATGCATGAGCGAGACACTGTGCAATTTTCGCAAGTGCAACTCGCAAAACGCAAACAGTTGGAAGAGGCCTCGCGGATTCAAGAACCACAAGATTTGAAATGGATTCTCGAGTATCTTGCCGATGCAGATCCTGCGATACGACATGCGGCCAGGATAGCTTTGGAGCGATTGCCAATCGAACAATGGCGAGGTCTCATTCAGGAGACGGACAACGAAGTGCAATGGTTGTACGGAAGTTTGGCACTCGCTCAATCGATGGATTCCTCCGATGTCCAGTTGATACTCGCGCGATGGCTTGATTGCAATGTTGCATCGTTTGGCTTGCCGGAGCGATTCGTTTGGTTGCGGCTCTGCGAATTGTGCCTGCGTACGGACAAGAGTGTCGTTGCGCGTCGCAATTCCGAAGTCGTTCAAAAATTGATGTCCGTTTGGCCCAATTCAGTTTGGCCCGATTCCGTCACACTGCATGTCGCGACCGAAGGCACAACGACTCAGTTGCGTCAACACTTGGCCCAAGTGCTCGGTCAGTTGAACGCCCAAGATGCGATTCCGCTCGTGTCCAACGATCTGTTTTCGAGTCAGCTCCAAGAAGATAAGATCGCAGGCTTGCTTGCATTGCGACACCAACGCCAGGGGTGGACTGAGGCAACCCGCCGCCAACAATTCCAGTTGCTTAGGGAAAGTGAACGGTTGGTCGGCGGAGAAGGGCTCCCCAAATTTATGGATGCCATCCGAACCGACTCCTTGAACTCGCTTTCGGACGACGAGCAAACGGCTATCGCAGATGTTCTTGAAGCTAAAACCGATGAATGGGCCGAGAGCGTTCCAGCTCGTTCGCTTGTCAAGAATTGGTTGACCGAAGATCTTCGCGACATCACTTCGAATTTAGTGGTTGAGGGTGACCGCGAGCGGGGGGCGAAAATATTCAGGGAGGCAAGTTGTGGGCGCTGCCATCGGATGGGTAGCCTTGGTAAATCCGTTGGGCCCGATCTGACCTTTGTAGGGCGAAGATTTAATCCTCGGGACTTGCTCGAATCGATTTTGACTCCCTCGCGGAGTGTTGCTGAAAACTATCGACTCGACGCCGTACTTGTGCGGTCTGGCACGGTTCATATTGGACGAATTCTGATCGAAGGGGACTATCGCTCGGAAAACCTTAGGATTCAAACAGATCCTCTTCGCGATAATTCCATCATTGAAGTCGATAAACGCGAGATTGAAGAGCACAAGCAATCCGAGCGGTCGCCTATGCCCGACGGTTTGTTGGACGCTTTCAATCGCGATGAAATTCGAGATTTGATTGCGTATCTGCAAAATCCGGTTTGAACACTAGGGCTTTGTCCAAATCTAATTTTAGGATTAGCCGAATGGCGATAGCCACGGTTCTTGCGACAACAACCGGGGCTAGCGCCCAACGGCTAATTTTTTGAACCCTAATTCTCTGCATTGACAAAACGCTCGGGCTAAAAACCGGAATCGCGGAGTGAGGTAACGAGAATCTATAGGTCTTGCCGATACAAGTACCAACAGCTGACTGTTAGCATCACGACCACAAAGGCTAGATTGCTCCAAATTGGCGTCCATGGATCGGAGACAACCTTGGGCACATCCAAGTCATTCCTGTCGATGGCGAGCGTTTTGTTTTTTGGATTCTTTAATACAAACTCGATTGTTTCGTTTACGGCTGCAGGCTTGGGATTCACTTGGTAAAACGGATTGATAACGTAGGCAAAAATAGACTCCGCAATCCCAAGTTTTGGGTTTCGAGACAGAAGCGATTTTTCGCTGTCAAGGTCCACTAAATCGGCACGTTTGCCTGAGTGTGCGATCCAAAGTTGATCGCTTTCATTGAACTGAATCGCTATCGCTTTGCCTTGCCCAATGACCGATGGCTTTGTGCATTTTTCGCCATCTGCATCCACCTCCCAAAGTGTGCCGTCCGTGGTTAGCAAAACAAATCGCCCCTTTGAATCGACTTTGATTTGCTTGAAAGCGGCTTCACCCACGTCGTCCAGTCTCTTTCGAACTTGAAGCGTTTCGACATCGATCACGAACGGAGCGACACCGATGGGGCAGACGATGCAGGTGCGGTCGTTCGTACCGAGAATTGCAACCGTCTCATCCGGTATCTCAAGAGAGGCTTTCCCGACCTCTTCAAGAGACTCATTTTGGCTAGTCCAATGCTTCAACTTGCCCCGTGAATAGGTTATGACATGCTCCATGGAAGGGGCGACGCCGATGTCCATGGGGCGAGTTAGATCCCAGTTCTTTGGAGTAAGCAAATTATAAGCCGGGAGTACCGTCTTTGCGATTCCGAAGCCAAAGCCGCCAAACATCGATTTCTGTTGCTCTGCCTTGGCGGCCGCTTCGGCATCATAAGCGTAGATTCCGTCTTGTGCAAAAACGCCAAACGTATTTTTCCACTTAAAAAATTGTTGCGGTTCCGAGGGCAATTCTGGACCGCTATCCAGTCGTCCGTCATCCCAAAGCTTGGTTTTGAATGTCGTATCGTTCGGGTCTTTTAGATCGGGTGCGCGGCCAAGTTCCAGCGTTACATTCTCGCCACTCCTAAACCCAAACGGCATTTGTCTTGACCGAGCAAAGTAGATCGCGCTGTCATTGGGGACCCAAACAGGCCCCAGGAGTTTTTGTCCATTCCTATCGCCAAACGCAGTCTTCCATTGTCTGCTCTCATCATCCCAAAACTGAAGTCGTCCTTGTTGCGTCCCGATCATCGTCGTGTCTCCAACGGAGTAGATTCTTTGGGTTTGATTTTGCAAATTCAAATTCAAATCGAAGAAGAAATGAATCCAGCCTACCCCTAAACACAGGGCCCAAAACATGGCGGTTACCACCACGCAAATGATCGGGTTCTTCCAAATGAGTCCGACGAGAGCGGACACGGAGTAAAAAATCATGAACATAAATATAAACAAAGGGATGCACCAGAGTATCCCCGTGTTCCAAATGTCGAGTCGAAGTCCGGCATACAAGTAGAGGCCGATCAACAGATAGACAATATTGAACGCAACGAACGTGCAGCCTCCAACAAATTTCGTGAGGAAGAGAAAACTGCGCGAGATCGGTTTACTCAGCAGCAAGTGCAATGACCCCGGCTGAAACATATCCGGAATCATGGGGCTCGTAATAATGATGGCAACAAACATCGCTCCGATGCCAAGTCCAAGTCGCATCACGAGCGGGAAGATCCCTGTTTCAATGAACGGTTTTGCTTGGTTGATTGAGAGAGGCAACGCGCTGCCAAGCTTGATGCCACCGTACGTGACCCACGAAGCCTGTCCAGACGAGGATTCGATCGATCCTTCAAAGGCAAGATCGATCAGTCCGCGATTGAGTCGCTCGACTTCAATTGCCGACCGATTCTCGTTTTCGACCAGATCTTTGAGTTCAGAACGTTTGCCGGCTGTCGGCCAGATCTCCTTGTCATAGAGATCCTTGACCAGCAGTAATTTGTTGAGCGAGTCGATCAGCTTTCCGACCGAGATGCGTGTTTGATTCGCCTGTCGTTGTTTTAGATTCCCTTGAAATTCCTGATCCAGTTTTGCAAAGACCGCTCTTTGTTTGCGTGTTCCTTTTCCGGCCGAAGCGGCAGCGAGTTGGTCCAAGATCGTTTTCGCAGACTTGATGTTGGTGCCGTTGAAAGCGTAACTTTCCCCTTGCGAAAGGGACAGGGGGAAGAGCGCCGCTAAGATCAATGTCCAAGCTAATAGGAGTATCCACAAAACTTTTGAACTGACCGATTCCAGAAAACTGTCGTACAGGATCGCGAAGTAAGGCTTCATTGAATTCTCTTTGTAGGGTGCCATGAGAACCAAGGCACCAGCATATTCTGCTAAGCGTTTAGTGGGGCTACGAATCGATTTTTGCGTTGGGTTGAGCACTGACAGAGCCGACAATACTCATAAACACTTGTTCTAGCGTGGGCCGGAATCTCTCCATGCGATAGATGCTTACCGACGCTGCGCGCAGTTGGTCGACGACTTTATCCACGTTTTCTTGATTTGTCGCGTCGACTGAGATGCGCTGGATGGCGGATTGCGGATCTTTCGAGTCTTGAACGGTTTGTATTCGGCTGATAACGCAATTTTGTGTCGCGTCTTGGACTTGCTGAGTTGTGCCGACCACTTCGACGATGACAGTCGCTTTGCTGGCGTCAGGATGGTTCTCGATCAACTCGTCGATCGTACCGATGCCTCTGAGTTTCCCCAGAGCCATGATGGCGACTCGGTCGCAGATAAGCTCCACTTCTTGGAGAATATGACTATTGAGAAATACCGTCTTGCCTCGTTGTTTGAGTTGGAAAAGTACGTCTCGAATTTGCGAGCGACCCATCGGATCCAGACCGTCCGTAGGTTCATCGAAAATCAGCAAGTCGGGATCATGCAACATCGACTGGGCAAGTCCAAGTCGTTGTCGCATCCCTTTCGAGTAGCGGCGAACCGGTTCGTGTTCGCGACCGGTTAAACTGACAAGGTCGAACAGTTCTCGCTCCTTCGACGCGATTTCGGAGTCGGACATTTCGCTGAGTCGACCGTAAAAATAGAGTGCACTTCGACCGGTGTGGTGCCTTGGAAATACCAAGTTTTCGGGAAGGTAACCGATTTTCCTTCGGGCGGATTTGCTACCGGCGGCCATGTCCAACACGCGGGCTGTCCCTTGATTGGGGTGGAGAATCCCCAGCAGGATCTTGATAAGTGTGGTTTTGCCCGCACCGTTTGGTCCAAGGAGTCCAAAAACTTCGCCCCGCTGAACCGAAAGAGTAATGTTGTTGAGAGCATTGTGAATTTTCCGAAAAACCAAGCCTTCTTGGTAGGTCTTGGAAAGGTCTGCTACTTCAATGGCCGTGGCCGATGATTGCATGAATTCTCTCTAGGTCAAATGGATGTTGGGGGGGCGACGAGAAGGTATTCTAATGTATCGGAAAGCGTTCGAAATGTCGGCGAGCGCGAAGTCATTCAAATTCGACGGCTTTGAGAGAATATTGGAATCCGAGCAAAGGGAGTATCCAATTAGGAAGACAATCCTGATAAACTAGGCGTTAGGCGAGAGTGTCCCACCCAAATTGTCAGGCAGCGTTACAATCCTCCATTCAAGACGCGACAAAACGCGTCGGACCAATTTTACTTACTGGATTCGCATGTATCTCCGCTTTGCCAAAAGATTGCTTTTTGAAACTGACAAGCGTCTTCTTTGGAAACTCGCCTACTTGGCTGGTTTTCGCGGTATGAGGAGCGTTCAAAAACACAAAGCGCGTCTCAAGCGGGGCGAGTTCTTTCCTCCCTTTCTCTACATATCGATCATCAATACTTGCAATTTACGATGCCAAGGTTGCTGGGTCGATGTTGCGGCAAAACAAACGAAAATTGATTTCGCCGCCATGAACAAGACACTCAACGAAGCCAAGGCGATGGGGAACGTCTTTTTCGGCATTCTCGGTGGTGAACCTTTCATGCACAAAGAGTTGCTTGACATTCTTGCAGCCCATCCTGACGCGTATTTTCAAGTCTTCACGAATGGGCACTTCATCACCGACGAGGTTGCCAAGCGACTTCGGCAGCTTGGAAATGTCACGCCGCTTATCAGTGTCGAAGGCTCACAGATCGTCAGCGACCAACGGAGAGGTCGCGACGGCGTGTTGAGCAAGACGATGGAAGGCTTGCAAAATTGCCTTAACAACAAGGTGATGACGGGAGTTTGTACAAGCGTTTGCAAGACCAACATCGACGATTTGCTCCAAGATAAATGGGTCGATCGACTCGTTGAAATGGGTGTGATGTACTGCTGGTTCCACGTCTTTCGGGTTGTCGGCCCGGAAAGTTCGCCTGAACTTGCACTCAATACCGAAGAACTTGGCCGCGTCCGAGAGTTCGTCGTCAATACGCGAGTGAAGAAGCCGATTATTGTCGTTGACGCATATCATGACGGACAAGGACGCGCCCTTTGCCCGGCCGTGACTGGCTTCACGCACCATATTGGACCCGGTGGTCACATCGAGCCCTGTCCGATCATTCAGTTGGCCAAGGAATCCATTCATGATGGGCGGCCGCTTCGGGAAGTATTTCAAGAAAGCGAGTTCCTGAGAGATTTCCGCGAGACGGTTTCGAAGCACACGCGAGGATGTGTCGTCCTCGAAAGACCGGACCTGTTGGAGTCCTTGGCAGCCAAACATGGCGCCCGCGATACCACTCAAAGGCAAACGGCGCTACAAGAAATTGCCGCCATCACGCCCCGACGCAGTCAATATGTACCTGGTGCAGAGATACCAGAACGCTCATGGGCATATCGACTTGCGAAATGGTATGCATTTCACGATTACGGAACGTATACTAGAAACTTCGACGCAAAAGACTGGGTTGACCCAGACGCAATTGAGTCGAATTTGGAAACGCCCGCAGAGCCTTGTTGTGACTCGACAGGTTCAAGCGGATCCTGCTGCAACGAACCGAGAGTCTATTCACCCACGCTTCCCTCCTAGAACCCACCTGAGTACGAACCCAATGAAGTCCTTATTCCGATTTTGCGCAAGTTTCTCCGCGATCATCGCAGTCGCTGCATCCTTTGCCGTACCAACTCAAGCCGGCGATGTTCCCATTTTCAATGGCAAAGATTTCAGTAATTGGCACGGACGCTCCACAACCGATCCGGCCAAGTATCCGACGATCGATGCGGCTCAAAAAGCCAAATGGGATCAGGAGATCAAAGACCACTGGAGCATCGTGGATGGCGTGATCGTCAACGATGGCAAGGGAGCCTACCTAACCACCAATCAAGAGTTCGGCGATTTCGAATTCTCGTTTGACTACTGGATCGTGGCAGGATCGGACTCCGGCGTCTACTTGCGCGGCGTACCTCAAGTTCAAATCTGGGACCCCGACGCTGCAAACAATAAACCTAATGGCAACGAAAAGGGGAGCGGCGGTCTTTGGAACAACCCAGCCGGTTGGGCTGGCAAAGATCCTCTCGTGCGAGCCGACAAACCGATCGGCGAATGGAACGCCATGCGAATTCGTCTCATCGGTGAACTCTGCACCGTTTGGCTAAACGACAAGTGTGTCGTCAAGAATGCTCGACTGCACAACTACTTCGCCAAGGGAGAGCCACTCAACGCAAAAGGACCCATCCAGCTTCAAACACACGGTGCCGAAATTCGGTGGCGCAATTTGAAACTGGTGGAGTTCAGCGGTGACGAAGCAAACGCTTTGCTTCGAAAGATCGAAGAAGAGACGCTTGCCGAAGCAGGTCAGAAGTTCGACTCTCTGTTTAACGGCAAAGACCTTACGGGCTGGGCCGGTTCGACAGACAACTACACCGTCGAAGACGGAACCATCCAATGCCAAAAAGGCAAAGGTGGCGTCCTCCACAGCGAGAAAACGTTTGGCGACTATGTGATGCGAGTCGACTTTCAATTGCCACCTGCCGGCAACAACGGGCTTGTCGTTCGCTACCCGACCAAGGCCGAATTCGAAGCCATGCCCAAAGATAAACGATCCGCAGATGGCGCCTACGTTGGCATGACCGAGTTGCAAGTGCTAGATGATGGACATGCGAATTACAAATCGCTCGATCCACGCCAAGCTCACGGAAGCGCCTATGGGATGGCAGCGGCCAAGCGAGGCTTCTTGAGACCGACAGGTCAATGGAACCACGAAGTCGTCACCGTCCAAGGTTCGACGATCAAGGTTGAACTGAACGGAACTCAAATCCTCGACACAGACCTATCCATGGTAACGGAGTATATGGCCAATAGTCCGCATCCGGGCAAGGATCGAAAGAGTGGACATGTTGGCTTCGCAGGCCATTCCGATCCCGTTCGATTCAAAAACATTGAGATTCGATCGATCGCCAAGTAAGCTAACGCGTTGCTTCCACAAAGGCCTACAATTCTCCTTTCCCTCGGCAAACTTTTATCTTGAGATCCATTAGCTCGTTTCGCATTCTGAAAGGTTTGGCGGTCGCGATTGTCACACTGATTGCTCCGTCCGTCATCGCAGACGATTCCGAACGCGTCTTGACAGTCAAAGACTCGGTGGCCACCAAGCCCGACGAGATGAAGCGATACGTGGAACTGATCGAGCACACCTCCGCGAAGATCGAAATGTTGCCCATTCCAGGCGGCAAACTTGCGATGGGAAGCCCGGAATCAGAACCCGATCGACGTGCAGACGAAGGTCCAGTACATCCGGTCGAACTCGCTCCGTTCTGGATGGCAAAATACGAGACGACTTGGGACGCGTATGACGTCTGGATGTCCGACCTCGATGTCTTCGCCCGCGAAGTGAACAAGATCGCATCTTCGAAGCGTGACGGGATCGCAGATGAATTCCAAAAAAGCCAACCGACGAAACCCTATTGTGATATGTCCTTTGGCATGGGGAAACGTGGCTTCCCTGCCATTTGCATGACTCAGCATGCGGCTAGAACGTTTTGTAAATGGCTTTCGGCCAAAACCGGACGTTACTATCGATTGCCAACGGAAGCAGAATGGGAATACGCATGCAGGGCTGGTACCACGACTGCCTATTCGTTCGGCGATGATGCGAGCCAATTGGAGGAACACGCTTGGTTTGCGGATAACGCGGGCGAAGGATACAAGCAAGTCGGCAAGAAGAAACCGAATCCATGGGGTTTGCACGATATGCACGGCAACGTAGCGGAATGGGTGCTGGACCAATACGTTGCAGAAGGCTACCCGCTGGATCTGCTCAAACCGGTCAACCCGCTGTTGGTTCCAAAGACTCTCTACCCTCGAACGGTGCGAGGCGGAGGCTGGGACAAAACCGCGATCGACTGCCGAAGCGCCGCAAGAGAAGGGTCCACCGAAGACTGGATAGCGCAAGACCCGCAGTTTCCGGTTAGTATATGGTATCTGACGGACGCGTTGCATGTCGGTTTTCGTGTCGTTCGACCATTCAACGAACCGACGACCGAAGAGAAAAAAGCGTTTTGGGATTATTCCGAGCCGATTCAAAAAGAACGTCCAATCCCTCTCGAACGATAAACGATTTTGTTTTCAGCCGTGGGATCGGCTTCTAGCCTGTCATCTTCAGCTTGACAGTCCGGAAGCCTATCTCACTCATTTCCCCTCCATCCTCCCTCATGCTTATTAGGAGCAAGATTATGTCCCACCAAGATCCAACGGCCTCGAACAGCGACGCATCGCGTCGCTCCTTTTTAAAGAACACGAGCGCTGTCGCCACAGCGGGCGTTCTCGCATCTAACCTCTCGCGAAGCGTTCATGCAGGCGAGGACAACAAGATTCGAGTCGCTTTGGTCGGCTGTGGAGGTCGTGGTTCGGGAGCCGCAGCGAATGCTTTACAAGTGAAGAATGGAGAGATCGAGTTGGTGGCGATGGCCGATGTCTTCGATCACAAACTGAAAAGTTGCTATGGAGCTTTGATCAATCAATTCCCAAACACGGTCAAGGTCCCGGACGATCAGAAGTTTGTCGACTTCGATGGCTACAAGAAGGCGATGGATTGTTTGCGTCCAGGCGACGTGGTCATCATGGCGACCCCGGTTGCTTTCCGAGGTATTCAGTTTGCTTACGCGATTTCCAAGGGACTCAATGTCTTTATGGAAAAACCAGTCACCGTTGATGGGCCAAGCAGCCGTCGAATGCTCGAGTTGGGCAAGGAATCGGTCGCCAAGAATCTCAAGGTCGGTGTTGGACTGATGTGCCGCCATTGCGACGCGAGAGCCGAATTGTACAAGCGAATCAAGCAAGGAGAGATCGGTGAAATTCTCTTGATGCGAGCCTACCGCATGGCGGGGCCAACAGGTTCGGCAGCGACCGGAAAGAAACCAGAAGAGATGAGCGAATTGATGTATCAAATCAATCGCTTCCATGCTTTCCTCTGGGCAAGTGGCGGTGCCTTTAGCGACTTCCTGATCCACAATATCGATGAATGCTGCTGGATGAAGGATGCTTGGCCAGTGAAAGCGCAAGCCAGCGGTGGCCGTCACTACCGAAACGAGGATGTCGATCAGAACTTTGATACCTACTCGGTTGAGTATACGTTTGGCGACGGTACGAAACTGATGCTCAACGGTCGAACCATTCCTGGTTGCAAAGATGAATTTGCAAGCTACGCACACGGCACCAAGGGGTCGGCGATTATTTCGACCGCTGCGCACACGCCCGCCAAGTGCAAGATTTATAGCGGTCAATCGTTTACCAAAGCAAATCTGCTATGGCAATTTCCACCGAACGAGCCGAGCCCGTATCAATTGGAATGGAACCATCTGATCAAGGCCATTCGAGAAAATGAGACGTACAATGAAGTCGAACGCGGCGTTCAAGCGTCGGTCGTAACCAGCATGGGCCGGATGGCTGCTCACACGGGCGTGGAAATCACCTATGACCAAATGCTCAATTGCGAGCATGAATTTGCGCCAGGCCTAGAAAATCTGCATTTCGGCAGCCCAGCCCCGTTGCAGGCCGGTCCGAACGGTCTCTATCCAGTCCCGCAGCCAGGTATTATCACCGACCGTGAATATGCCTAATTGGTATCTAGCCCAACGGGCTTAATCATCGTAGCCCAGGACAGAGCGCAGTGCCGCCCTGGGCCGGGACCGCTTCGCGGTTTGGCTTGGTTTAGCTGACCAAACTTGCTGTCCAACGACACAAGGTCGTTGGGGCAGAAACGCTCGCTGCGCTTGCGTTGATGGATGCTGACGGGAAGTTTGCAGGTGTTGTTGGCAGGTGTTAGTTGGCAGGTGTTAGTTGCAGGCGGTGATTGCTGGAGGCCATTCCTGGCTGACGTAGATCGCGAACTGCATCACTTATCAAGCCGCGAAGCAGGCTGGTTTTGCCCCTCATGACCTTGTGTCATGAGAAGCAAAGTTTGGTCGGCTAACAATCACTGCCGTCAGGCGGTCCAAGCCCCCCA
>JAIPFP010000167.1 GCA_021736575.1 Pirellula sp.
AGTTGGCTGATTTTGGCAGGATGGGTTCGGTACTCATGCGAGAGCCCGACGGTTGTCCCACGATCGGATATGGGGTTGAGTAGGTTGGAGGCTGAGTGGAGTAGGTTGGAGGCTGAGTCGTGTACGATTCAGATGGAGGACCGATCGTGGTACCCTCATAGGAATCGACGATCGGTCCTTCGTAACCGCCGTAGTTCATGGTGTTGGTGGCACACGATTCGCAACCACCTGCGGCATGTTGCATCGGAGCACCTTGGCAACCCGCGTCGCATGGCTCACCCACATTGCTTGCGGGGTGAAAGCGATTGCCAAGTCGAGTAAAAAAGTTAGGCCTTCCACTTTGTCCGCATGTGCATCCTGCGAAAGCCAACAACAAGCTGGCCGAAATCAACGTCTTTATTTTCATTTCCCGTTTCTCCCCTAAAAATTTAGCTGTGACCCTTGCATCGGTGCACATTTTCCCGAACAACTCTACGACACCAATCCGGTTGTGCAAACAAAGATGGAATATTTTTCGCGATTGGAAAAGTTTTCCTAACGCTCCGTGCTGTGTTTAGGTGTTACAGTTGTTCGGCAATGGAATAGCTTTCAGGGAACGTCGATGGATCGGGATTGGATCATTCACATTCTTCATCGCAACAGATCGTGGCATAATGCTACCCAGATTGTTCACCCTCAAGCCTCAAACCGCCGCACTGATCCTTTTGCTATGCCCTGTCGCGATTTCCTTACCGGAACGGGCAATCGGCGATCAGTCGGAGATATTCGAAATCTCGACGAGGCATTTGCCGGATCAATTTAGATCGATTGATTTTCAGAATCCAAACGTCGAGATAAACAAGTGGCAGGGCAATGGCTGGCAATGTAGTACCGTCGAGGATGCTCTGCCCGCTACTCCCACAAATTTGCTCACGATTCTGTATGTGCATGGAAACTTCATGGAGAGAAACAATGCCCTTGAGCGAGTTCGCATCGTCGATGGATATTTTCGCCAACAGACAGATCGACCCTATCGACTTTTGATGTTGTCCTGGCCAAGTCAACGTGAGAGCAAGCCGCTGCGAGATGTTTTCGACAATGCAGAGTCCGCCGAATGTCAATCACTTTACGTTTCATGGATCTTGCGGAGACTTCAGCACGAGACACAAGTGAGTGTGCTCGGTTTTTCGTTTGGAGCGCGAGCCGTGACCGGTGGATTGCATCTGAATGCAGGTGGGGCATTGCCAGGTTTCTGTCCAGTCCCAACAATGGACGATGTTATTTCGCCTCATTATCGACTTGGGCTCGTCGCTCCTGCCATCGATCGCGACTGGATCTCACCCAATGGCAGGCATGGTTTAGCTCTGACCCACGTCGATTCATTGATCAACTTATACAATTCGAAAGATCCTGTCCTGAGGCGATTTCGATTCCTTGATCGAATTGGTCGACCCATTGCAGCCGGATTTGCTGGGTTTACAGGATTAACTGGACTTGAGTCCCGTTCCGATCCAGTTGCCACTTCACCGTTGTCTGGACAATCTCGTGTCAGGCAATACGATTGTGGGTGCGTGATCGGCAACACGCACTCCGAGAAGAGTTACTATGGGGAGTGCCATTATTTTCGTATGATGGTCCAACACTTACTTTGGAAAGAAACCGGAGAATCGAACTTCAATGCGTGCGTCGTTCCGTGAGAGCCTTGCCCTGCGGTTAGATGCTGACTCGCGTCGTTTCGAATGTCTTCCGTTAAAAAGCCTGTCTTGGTCGATCAATGACACAGGAACAATGTTCGGTGCGATTCTTGTCGAGCGATTTCGGACGTACGGAGGTCGATTGTTCGATCTTGATGACCGAAGCGATCGGTTGTTCAACTCAGCACGTTTTCTTGCGATTGAATCCCAATTCATTGCAAGCCAGTTTAAAGCGAATTGCCAACGACTGCTTGACCTAAATCGCGAGCTGGTCGACCTAGCGGGCGATGTCAGTATCGTGGTGTTACTCTCACCGGGCGAAATGGTGGAGAACACAAACAAAACTGGGTTTTCGCCCTCTTGCATGTTCCATCTGAGCCCATTGCCGTTCGCCAAGCTTGCGAGCTGGTACCAACATGGAACACCTCTAACAATGGGCCGCTACAGCTCGGTGCCTACTCAGTGTTGGCCAACGCAAATCAAGAGTCGCAGTCGATTACCTTACTTGCTGTCCGCTTCGAATGCACCGGAGTCACAACCCGAATCGCTGGCAGTTTTGAAAACGATTCGCGGGACGATTGCGGACACGTCGGTCGCGAATTTGTTAGTCGTCAATCAAGACAACACGATCGCATCTCCAGGCCTCGGAGACGTTCTTTTGGGCTGTTCGTTGCAGTTGGCAGAGCGATTGCTCAGCCGTGTCGGGAAAAGTATTGAATATCGCGACATTCTAGAATCGGAATTGGTTTCTGCACGCGAAATTATCTTGACCGGATCAAGTGGGGCGGTGTGGAACGCAATTTCGCTCGACGGACGAATGATCGGCAGGGGCGTCCGAGGCGAAGTCGTTTGTGTCCTGACGGAACTTTGGAAGAATCATGTCGGCATTGACTTCGTCGAACAAGCCATCCAACTTGTCGAAGTCAATAATTATTAGGGTTCGTTTTGCAGAATGTTTCGTAATTCTCTACACTATTGACTTGTAGGGGTTTTGCTCACACCCGAACTTCATTGACGAATTTGCATTGATTGGAATGCTGGATGCAAGCGACGCTAATCGAACGACTCGCTCTCAATGGAAGTCGATATCGCAATACATGGTTCCTGGCGGCCATTTGCGGCCTTTGTTTTCTCGACATGTCGCCTTGCCTTTCGCAAGGTTATCTTGACTTGAATACGGTACGTCCCGAGTACCTGATCACCAACAGTTTACAAGGGGCGACGGGCGAACTCTCGATTCACGTTTCGTTTCCGGATTGGTTTTCAAGGTCGGCCGGTTATTGCCCTGTTCGCTTTCGTGTTGTTCCAAGCAAAGGCCTTGTGTTCAAGTCGGATGGCGTTTTGAGATTAAATATTTGCACGGGAGATCGTGTCTCCGAAGATGGGCCATGTTCGGTTGTTGAAGTCAAGATTGAGCAAGGGGCTAGCGAAGCCCGAGGCGAGATCTTGGCAAACATGTTCGAAACTCAAATCATTACGTTCTATGCGACCCTCAACGGGCGAAAACTTCATGGCCAACGATGCTACTGCGTCAATCGAGGTCGTTCGGACATCTCTCAATTCGGCCATAGCATGGCCATCATCAGCCAAGCGACGTCCAAGAATGATCAAAAACGACGAGCTGCTTTGGCGGAAATGAGTAAGACGGGGAACTGGTTTTCACAAGAAGAGTACATCTCAAATACCGGCTATAAAGGGCTCTATGCAGACGCTTCGAAATTGCCTTCGAACTGGCTCGCCCTGAGTGGACTTGCTCAAATATCCATCCACATGGATGACGTTGCACAGCTTGCGCCAGCACAATTGGACGCTGTCAATCAGTATGTTTTGGCCGGGGGTATCTTGTCGGTCGGAAAAGTCGCATCCATCGTTGAATTCACCAAGTACGTGCCAATCGATGAGCGTCGACAGTTTCACGGTTCAGCAGCGAACAAAACAGAATACCAAACCGACCCTGCATCCTTGCCAGCTCAGGTATCGGATTTAGAGTCATCGATTGACCTTCTTGAAGACACGGTCTGGGATAGATTCCTGTCGATCGAAAAAGGAAACGCTTTATTTAACAGTTCCGTCACGGGATATGGGGGCACTTACGGATACAGTCAATATAGTCTTGGAAGTAAACCGGATCGTACGAAACGGGAATCTCCTCCGGGCGATTTGCTGGGCTGGTCCGAAAAACTAGGGAACGACCTAGCGGAAGTTGGACTTGCCTACATCGACTTTCAAATTAGCAGTACGGAAACCCTTGCGAGTCGGTTTTATCCAGAAGAGCAAGTTTCGATTCCCAATTTAAACGTAGAGGACAGCCTCGCTCAACCTATCATTGCAATGCACGGTTTTGGAATCGTGCGACTTGATCCGAGAAATCAACGCGACTCCTCCAAATTGCTCAGTGAGCAGTTGAAAGATTCGTTTTATAATCCAGTCAACCGAACCGAACGATTTAAGAATGGGATTGGCGACGACTTCTGGAATTGGCTGATTCCAGCCGTTGGCCGGACGCCTGTCATTCCGTTTTTGGCCTTTGTCGTTTTGTTCGTTGGGTTTGTCGTACCTGGTTTAATGATCTGGTGCAATCGCCACAAGCGACGCGTTTGGTTAGTGGTCGCAATGCCTCTGACCGCTGCAGTATTTACATTATTGTTGTTTTGCTATGGAATCTTGAAAGATGGTCTTGGGGCGATTTCACGGACTCGATCCTTGGCCTTCGTAGATATCAACGGAGATGGGATCGTTTGGTCAAGGCAGAATTACTTTGCAGCAAGAGTTCCTGAACAAGGGATCATGCTGAGCACCGATACTCAGCTTGCGCCCATGCTGGTCCATTCCAACAACGATTTACGGGGCTGCCAACAATTCGACGTGGACGGCAAGCAGCAGTACAAAGGATTGATTCCACCTCGATTGCAAACGCAATTTTCGGTCACCCATCCGCTGCGCAAGATAAGCGTAATGGCAAGGGACTCGAAACAAGATCCCGCACTGAATGAGAATTCGATCGTCAACGCTTCCCATTGCAAATGGACCATTGCCATGTTCATCAATAGAGAGGGAAAAGCGTTCATAGCAAAAGACGTATCCGATGGCCAAACGGCAGTCCTGACGGAGACGCCCATCGAGGATTCCATTGCATTGATGCGCAAGGCTTATCAAGCGACGCCGCTTTCAGCACCGCTGGACGCACCCTCTGCAGACCAGATTTCGCTGACACAGACGATTAGCAATTTTTTTTCCTTCAACAGGAATTACCGCCCAAATAACATGGGAATTATTTTCGAAGAGGACTTGTGGGCGCGAAGTGTGGGGGCATCTAGCTCGAAAGTTTCGTTGAATAACGCGTTAAAAGGTATCGAAATGTTGCCAGGAACTTTTGTCCTTTTCACAGAACAAGCCCCCTACCTCGAACGCTGTATGCCAAACGTCAAAGACGAAGATGGATTGCATACCATTGTAGGTCGATGGTAACAATGCCTCGCTTCGCATTGAGAGCCGAGAGTCAACACCTGTAGGAACGGCAGGCGGAGCCTGCGATTCAGTGGGTTCCAAGGCAGAGCCTTGGAACCAGTTGGAAAGCCTTGGAACCAGTTGGGGTTCGAAGAGCTTGCGATCAGCGAGAGAGGTCTCGCTGTTAAGCACATCCGCAACTGTTTTTCATGCCAATTAGCCATTGGGCGCTAGCCCCGGTTTTCCTATTGCTCGACATTCGTCGAGAACCGGGGCTAGCGCCCTTCGACTATCAGTTTGTTTCACTCGAAGACTCATACCGTTGTGCTTAGCTATTTCCGTAGATTCTCTCGGAGCGTCTCTGCAGTAAGCTCTTTTTCCCAGCGGCTGATCACAATGGTCGCAACACCATTGCCAATAAAATTGGTAATCGCCCTGCATTCACTCATGAATCGATCGATCCCCAGCAGTAGCGGCAAGGCTTCCATGGGGATGCGAGGGACCACCTGCAAGGTGGCTGCCAGCGTTACGAATCCGGCTCCCGTCACGCCGCTCGCACCTTTCGAAGTCAGCATTGCAATCGCCAACAAACTAACTTGTTCCCAAAGAGTCAACGTCGTATTGGTTGCTTGAGCCAGAAAAATCGCTGCCATCGACATGTAGATGTTCGTACCATCGAGATTGAAACTGTAGCCAGTCGGAATTACGAATTGGACCGTCGCTTTCGAACATCCCAACTCTTGGGTCTTTTTCATTAGTCCCGGCAATGCGGTTTCGGAAGAGCTCGTCCCCAAAACCAAAATGATCTCTTCCCTGATGAAGACCAAAAATCGGAAGATCGAAAAACCCGAGAACCATGCGATGCCGCCTAGAACAACCAAGATAAACAGCGCTGAGGTTAGATAAAATCCCACCATCAAGAGCAAGAGTCTTTCCAGCGTTCCGATGCCGTGAAGGCTTACCGTATAGCTCATGGCACCCAACGCGCCCAACGGTGCAACTCTCACAACGATATTCATGACCCCAAAAATGATCTGAGTGACATACTCGATCGATCGTAACGCTGGTTCCCCTCGTTCGCCCATCGACAAGATCGAAACCGAAACCAAAATCGAAACCAAAAGGACCTGCAATAGATCGCCTGAGACAAAGGCACTTACGAACGTTTTGGGAATGATGTGCAGAAAGAAATCGACCGTCGTTTGATCCTTCGATGGTTGCACTGCGGTCTGGCTCGTGGAAAGTTCGTTTGCTTCCGCATGAAACGATTCGCCAGCCGCCGTAAAGCCTTCACCGGGTCGCAATACATTCACGACCAACAAACCAACCACCAACGCAATCGTCGAAACCACTTCGAAATACAGAAACGCCTTCAAGCCGAGTCGCCCAAGCCGCCTTAGGTCTCCTAGCGAAGCAATCCCGTGGACGACGGTACAAAAGATGATCGGGCCAATCATCATCTTGATCAACGCGATGAAGCCATCGCTCAGCGGCTTCAGTTGCTTTCCGATGTTTGGAAAGAAAACTCCAATCGCAATTCCTAAAATGACTGCAAGGATTGTTTGAACGTAAAGAATTTTGTACCATCGCTGGGATGGCTTTACCGGTTCGCTTGTCACTTCATGGCCAGTTCTTGCAAAAGGGAGTTTGAGAGAATAGCGTCATTCCAAGGTAAAAACAATTTGCTTTTCTTGAATGCTAGCAGTCACCTACACTCGTTATAATCGCTTTTTCCGGCAAGGTCTGCTCAAGCTGCGTCTTTTGACAGCCGATCAAAACAGTTATGGCCGCTGATCCGTTTCCACACGCCGACTCGATTCCAGGTCGACTCATAAACAACTTGAGCCGAGTCGTGAGCGCATGGGGCGGAGTTGTCGTCCAAGGCCTTACGACCCTTGGGGATATTTCTCTATTCACCTTTCAAATGTTCGTCTGGATGTTCACTACCAAGCCGAAACGCGAAACGTTGATGCCCAACTTTTATGCTGTCGGCGTCTTGAGCTTGCCGGTTGTTGCGTTGACTGGAACGTTCATCGGCATGGTGCTTGCGATCCAAAGCTATCACCAGTTCAAAAGCATCGGTATGGAAACGCGGCTTGGTGCCGTAATCAACATGTCTCTTGTCCGGGAGCTCGGGCCAGTTCTTGCGGCCACAATGCTAGCAGGGCGTGTAGGGAGCGCGATGGCAGCCGTACTTGGTACCATGCGTGTGACGGAGCAAATAGATGCATTGGTTAGCATGGGTGCGAACCCAATCCATTATCTCGTTGTTCCTCGGTTTTTGGCATGTATGCTCTTAATCCCAGCGTTGACGGTCATGGCAGATTTCATGGGAATCGTTGGCGGCTACTTTTACAGCGTGATTGTGTTGGGTATCGATCACGCACAGTACCTGCAAAAGAGTCGTGACTTCGTGGGTGGCTTCGATCTTTTCTCAGGGGTTTTCAAAAGTGTTTTTTTTGGGGCTACGATCGCCATCGTGAGTTGCTATCGCGGTTTTAATTGTCAACCTGGCGCGGACGGAGTCGGACGAGCCGCTACCGCAGCCTTCGTTCAGAGCTTTGTGATGATACTGGCGCTCGACATTGTGTTGAATTTGTTCTTAGACGGTGTGTATTTCGCAATTTGGCCATCCGGAGCAAAGCTGTTCTAATGGATGATACCATTATCGAACAAATCGTTGCACCTATTTCTAAATCGTCTAGCCCGATTGTAGAGACGGTCGCCTTGTCATTAAAATTCGGGCGACAAGTTGTGCTCAAGGATATTTCCATCCAGATCCCCAAAGGGGAAACGGTTGCCATCATTGGCGAGAGCGGTTGCGGGAAAACGATGCTCTTGAAGACTCTTGTTGGACTCGTGACGCCATCGGCTGGCAAGGTGATCTTTGATGGGCAGGACATTCACACATTGAATGATCGCGAGATGACGAGGCTTCGAAAACGATTCGGTTTTGTATTTCAAAACGCAGCCTTGTTCGATAGTATGACGATCAATCAGAATGTTGGATTTCCACTGCGTCAACATGGAGTTCCCAGGGGCAGGCAAGCGGAGAGAATGATCTTGGACGGGCTAGCGGAAGTTGGGCTGCCGAGCGATGTTGCGTTGAAGAAACCATCGCAACTTTCGGGCGGAATGAGGAAACGCGTCGGGCTTGCGCGCGCGTTGATTCTGCAGCCGGATTTGCTGCTTTACGATGAACCAACCACGGGCTTAGATCCAATCATGAGCGATGTCATCAACGAGCTCATGCTGCGAACGCAAAAGAGATACCCCGTTACCAGTATCATCGTAACGCACGACATGCATTCCGCTCGCCGAGTCGCGGATCGTATCATCATGCTCTACCCTTATTCGAGATTGAAGCCGGGTGAATCGCAGATACTTTTCGATGGCCCACCCGATTTGTTGGACACGACCCAAGATCGCCGCGTTAAGCAATTCGTTCAAGGGGAGGCCGGCGAGCGATTGATGGAAATGTTAACGTCGCGTGGGCACGGCGATTTAGAGACTCCCAATTTGCACGATTCGATAGCAAAGAAAGTGACGCTCGAGGAATAATCATGGAAGAAAGTGGTTATCGTTTTGGTGTCGGAGTCCTCGTGTTGGCCTCCGCGATCATTGGAGTGTTGTTGATCGCATTTTTCGGCGCTGTTCCAGCAATTTGGGTCGATCGCTACCGAGCGAGTTTTAACTTTCCAAGTGCTCCCAAAGTGACGATTGATACGCCCGTTCGCAAGAACGGCGTGCTGATCGGACGTGTCTCTAAAATTGAATTGTTGCAAGGGACTGGCGGCGTCATATTGACTTTAGAACTAGAGAAAAAGAATGAGCTGCTAAAGTCAGAAGTGCCACGCATTATGAGTGGTTCATTTATTACTGGCGACGCGGTCGTTGAGTTTTTCGCACCCTCTCAATCGTCGCTATTGAAGCGGTTCGATGGCTCCATGGGGACGCCGGCGAATTTCGAATTGGATGAACAAGAAAGGGCTGCGGCCAATGAGGTTATCACCGACGGCTATTACTCAACGGGTGGCGAAGTTGCAAAAGACCCACAAGATTTCTTAGCGAAGGCCGAGGAGAACTTCTTACCGCTGATGACAGACTTGACCCGCACTTTAGCTCGCATGGATTCGCTCGGGGCGTCGGTTCAGAGGATTATCGGTGATGAAGCTGGACCCATCAATGATTTGGTCTCTCGAACCACTACCACATTGGAGACGATCAACGCAACTGCCGAGCAGATCAAACGTGTGGCCGGGCAAGTTGAGCGAGCAGATATACCAGCTGCAATCGCAAATGGGCTGACTTTGCTACCTGATTTGATCAAGGAAGCCCAATCGACGCTGACTCAAACCCAACGAACACTCAAGGGCTTCGAGCAGTTTAGCTTGAGTCTCGAAGGGCTTGGCAAAGAGTTTGAAGGAATCGGCAAAACCATCAGCACAGCGGTCGACAACGCCAACGTCGCCATCGAAAACATTGCCAACATCACCGAACCCGTTAGCCAAAATAGTGAACGACTGGTCAACGGCGCAGTCCGAGCCTTAGACGACTTAAATATCCTAGCCGGAGACCTCAAACGACTGACGGCCCGTATCAATAACAGCAATGGCACGGTCAGTCAGTTGATTGACAACCCTCAACTTTACATCACCGCCCAGAACACCCTCAGGAATATTGAACAGTTAACTCAAAAACTACAACCGATCCTTGGCGACGTACGCGTTGCAACCGACAAGATAGCCCGCGATCCAGGTGGTCAACTAGGAGTGCGAGGAGCCCTCAGCGGCCGCCCGCAAGGGCTCGGACTGAAGTGATTCGAATGGTGCGTTTCCCATGCTCTTGAGGGGGCTTGTTGATTTAATGGTAACCCGAACTGGTTCAGACATGGGCTCGGAAACGGCGTCCACGCCTACCAGTGCGTGGCTCCTCATCCCCCAACCCCTTCTCCTCGGAGTACCGAGGAGAAGGGGAGCTAGAAAGAAGGGGCACCCTCAATCGCTCGGGGGTGACAAGAACACAGGAAACTAGATCCATGCGTCTTGTCCTTCCCCCCCTTCTCCTCCTGTACTCAGGAGGAGAAGGGGACGGGGGATGAGGAGGTTCGATCACTGCAATGAACAGGCTAGAGTCCACGCGAAAACAGACTATGATTGCAGGCGGACGATAGCACTCGTACAATCCGGGATGACAGGGTTCGTAACCCCTACATTGGAAACGCTGAACACAAACAATCAGAACAATGGCCTGCACCCGAGACCTCAATCGTCCGGTTTTGGTCGGTGCCCTTGTTTTTTACTCGCCCCAGTTGACGGCGTCGTTATCGGTCAAAGAGATTCGAGGACCGTTCGACTGCGGATTGTTTTGATAAGCGATACTCATGGCAAACACGAAGAGCTTGGTACGTTGTCCGGTGACGTGCTGATTCATTGCGGCGATTTTTGCCACGGATTCCAAAACGATGGAGCTCATCTCGCTGCGATCGATCGTTGGTTCTTGGAGCAGAACTTTGAACGAATCTTTTGCGTCGGCGGAAATCATGATTTCGCAGCGCAAGAGCGACACGCAAACGGAATCCCTATATTCGAGAATGCACACAAAGAACTCGATCGGCCGAAAAAAGTAGCAGGCATTTTCCAAATGCCGTCCGCTGAATCGTCAGCAACATCCGAAGTGTCTAAAGGTTCTGGCCACGGCACATGGAATGTGCCTGCTACTTTGGAGAGCGACGAATGAGTTTTCCGAAATACCCAAAGTACAAAGACAGCGGCGTTGAATGGTTGGGCGAAGTGCCAGAGCACTGGGATTTCTCCCCGTTAAGGCACCTCGCGGAATTCATCAATGGCGATGCATGAGCCATTAGCTAACCCAAACCAGCACCTGGACACAAACGAAAAAACCCCGCGTTTCCCTACTAATACTGAGGAAAAAGCGGGGTTTTCTGGTAAGAGGCTCCGGTCGGAGTTGAACCGACGATGGCGGATTTGCAATCCGCTGCCTTAGCCACTTGGCTACGGAGCCATCAATGAAAAGACTGTCTTTTTTGTCTTTTTGGAAGGCCGTTTTTGCTGTCACACTCCCGCACACATTGTTTGATTTGCATTCGTTGCGATCAAGTGTGTAACAGGAGCATACAAGATGAACAACACGCTAGTCAAGCCCTATAAATCATTCCCCTAAACTCGTATCCAACACTCGCGAGAATATTCGTTGGACGACGCTCCGCGTCGTCCGCATCCCTTGATAACAAACAGGGGGCGCCGTACGACGCGGAGCGTCGAACAACTAAGGTCGAACAACTAAGCCTGCGCAGGCTAAACATTTGCAAGGCTTCTAAATCGCGTTGGCTGCTGGGACAACGAAGGGTGCTCGATACTCTCGGCTCAATAGCTTGTTGGCTCCTGCATTCCCTACAAACTCTTCTTTTGTTTGCGAGAGGCTCAAAAATGGTCCGAGATTGAGCTTGTTTTTCTCGAGATCCACACCATTGCTTTTGAGATGTTCCGTCATGCGTTCCAACGTTTTCGATACGTCCTCGTGCAGTTTCAGCTCGGCGAGTCGATTTCGAATCTCGGCGATCGATTCTGGGCGTCCTAGTCGAGTGGAGATATTTCCAACATGGCAAAGTCCCGTTGATTGATGCCCTTCTGTGACGTCCGCTTTGAGATCCTCGCGTCGTCCACTCCGCACAGCACCCATGAAATTTTCGAAGTGATTCAGACTATCCCCTTCGAGTTTTTTGACCAGATTTCCTTGCGGATCAAAAACGGTTGATTCCGCGATGAATCCTTCTGAGCCATAGACGATGCAACCGCCCTTGAATTTGTCGCTGAACGGATCCGATTTCAAGCCGCGAACCTCTTGGACAATCGTGACTTCACCAAATCGGTGTGCGACCAATTGAGTGTTCGGCGTGTCGCCAGCATCTTCATAGCCAAGTCGTCCGCCAATGCCTATGACCGAATCGCCAAGCCCCTTTAGCCCGAGCAACAGTCGGCACATATCGACATAATGAATATTGTTGTTGCCAAGCTCGCCATTGCCTGTATTCCAGTCCCAATGCCAATCGTAATGGAGCTGCTTGCGCGAAAGCGGGCGCATCTCCGCTGGGCCCAGCCACAGGCTGTAGTCGACTCCGGTCGGCAATTCGTATTTGTCTCGCGGTCCGATCGAGCCGCGTGCTCCGTAAACAATCGTTCTTGCAAGCGAGATCTTTCCAAGCTTTCCATCGCGAATGTATTGGGCAGCGGCGGCCAAATCGCCACGCGAACGATTTTGGGTACCAACCTGACAGATTCGTTTGGTTTTGTCCGCAACCTCGATCATGCGGCGTCCCTCAACCACATTGTGACAAAGTGGTTTCTCCACGTAGACGTGCTTTCCCGCTTGCATACCCCATATGGTCGCAAGAGCATGCCAATGATTGGGAGCGGCGACCGAAAGCGTGTCGATGCTCTTGTCATCGTTGATCAACCGAAGGTCCTGAACAACCTTGGGTTTCCTTCCCGTCGTTTTCTCAACGGACTCTGCCAAGGCTTCGGCAAGTTGTAAGTCGGGATCGCAAACATAGGCAACCTCCACGCCGTTAAGCTTGGCGAATTCGGCGGCGTGAACTTTGCCTCGAATTCTGCATCCGATAATCGCGTGCCGAACGATTTCGTTTGGGGATGTAATCGCAGTCTCCGACGAAATCGCATTCGGTGCCGATCGAGCGGCGGATTGAGCAGACAGAACCGATGCAGCAACAATCATCGATTCTTCTAGGAATTTGCGGCGGTTCTGCATATTTACGTAGCCTCACAGGGTTATCGGTTAGGATGGAAACGGTCAACTCCGTCGTCTTCGAAGCTCCATGGTTATAGCAAAAAAACCTTGACAACGGGCTGGTTTAGCACCGAAACGAATCGAGTCGATCGTATTGCAGGAGTGCGCCTGTACCTGCTCCATTGGTCAACTTCACCACACCCTTATCAACACGGACACCCGTCGTTGGGGAATCGGCTAACAATACGGCACCATCTAAGTCAGCATAGTCCATCAAAGGCAATAGCTGAGAGGCGCCACTGATTCCGATTGCGCTTTCGACCATGCAGCCAACCATCGTCTTCATGCCAAGCCGCCGGGCTTCTCGAAGCATTTGAAGTGCCGGGGTCAGGCCACCACACTTGCAAATTTTTACGTTCACGCCGTGAACCAATCCGGCGCATCGTCCGACATCCTCGGAAACTTGACAATCCTCGTCGGCAATAATCGGAAGAGCGGATTCGCGGTAAACTCGCTGCTTATCTGCTTTGATTGTCTCAGTCGGCATCGGTTGCTCGATGAATTCAACACCAAGTTCGGCTAGCGCTTTCGAATTGGCAATTGTCTCGTCCGCCGTCCAGCCACAGTTTGCATCGACACGAAAGACAGCATCCGTATGCTTGCGCAATTCCGATACAATTTCGAGGTCGTTCGACGTTCCCAGCTTGACCTTGTAGGTCCGCCATCCAGGCTGTTCCTGCAACTTGGCAACCATCTGCTCGATCGTGTCGATGCCGATCGTATAACTGGAATAG
>JAIPFP010000168.1 GCA_021736575.1 Pirellula sp.
CATGGCGGCTGCCGTCAAAACGCGGCTGACGCTCGATAACTCTTGGCTGTTGACCATCCCCAACGAAACCAATTCCGTTTTGGCTCGCGAGCTTGCGTTAAATTCCACCGGCAAATTGATTATCTGGAAAATCACGGTCGCCGAAAAGCCGACAACAAACAAAAGCATCGCAATGGTGGCTAGCTGACCCATGTGAAATGCCGCAAGAGCAAAGGCTGCGAGCAAAAAAACCTGACTGATTGAACTACCAAAACCAGCCACCGGCACAGCGATATTGCGAATCACCAACGGTGCGTAATTCTTTGCGTCTTGGATAGCATGACCGACCTCGTGAGCTGCGATGCCAACCGCCGCTATCGAATGACCTTCATACACATCTGGACTAAGCCGCACGATTTTCGAGGAGGGATCGTAATGGTCTGATAACTGGCCATAAGATTGCTCAATCGGTACATCTCTCAACCCGTTGGCATCCAAAATTCGCCTCGCAGCCATCGCTCCGCTCATTCGAGCCGGAATCTGGCTCGCCCGACTGTAGGTCGATCGCATCATCCACTGTGCTGCCAACGCCAGCAGCATGGGAGGTACTATGAACAGTAAATAAATAAACATATTCTTTAACCCATTCTTGGTTGATCGAGTTCGTTTCCGGTACGCATTTTGGCAGACATCATGCCAGCCCGTTCAGCAGTGCATCTGTCGTGCCGATATTTTGACCTACTTCTCAGAAAAAAAGCAATGGCCCAGATCAAGCGAGCACGATTTGCAAGAAATAGTGTTGGTGTTCGCCGCGAAGTGCCAAATTTGCCGCTATATTCGACGGACTTCGTAACTCCGCATTTCAACTCCTGCAATAAACCATGCGATTTAGAAAAATAAACCTCCGTTCCATTTCACTCTTCTTGACCATGGCTTGCATGACATCATCGATCACATCGGGACAATCGACCTACCAATCCCCACCCGTAGAGATCGTTGACATTATCGATATCAAGCCGGAGCCGGCCATCTCGTTTAGCCCCGACTCAAACTGGATGCTTTTAGTCGATAGAGACTCGATGCCAGATATTGCGGACGTGGCACGCCGCATGGTTGCGCTTGCAGGCAATCGAATCGACCCAGTCGCCAACGGAGCATTTCGAACCGATTTCAATCGGGGAATATCGCTTCGACCTCGCGATGGACGAAACGCAATTCGAATACCTCTGCAAGATCCGTCTCGCGTTGGAACCGTCAGTTGGTCGCATGATTCGAAGTCATTTGTTTACACACTTGTAACGGACAATGGCACCGAACTTTGGTGGGCAGCCACGGACAATCCATCGAAACCCATTCGATTGACCGATCGTTTGAACACGGTGCTCCAGTCGTTTGACTGGATGCCAGACGGACGTCGCGTTCTGTGTTGTCTCGTACCTGAAAATCATGGGCGCGAACCTGCGTCCCCCAACGCACCTGCAGGTCCCAACATCCAGGAGTCCTACGGCAACACTTCTCCGACGAGAACGTATCAAGACCTCCTCACCAACGCTCATGACGAAGCGTTGTTTGAGTACTTCGCAACAACTCAACTTGCCATTTTGGAGCCGGGCAAACCCGATATCAAGATAGGCGAACCAGCGATGATCGATAGCGTGGTCTGTTCGCCTGATGGCATGCATCTGCTCATGACCAAATTGCTAAAACCATTTTCGTATCTTCTGACATCCAGTTCGTTTCCCAAACAGGTTGACGTTGTCGGGTTGGACGGACGAAACATTTATCACGTTGTCGATATTCCAATGGAAGAGAACATTCCTATCGAAGGAGTTCGGACCGGCAGGCGTTCTGTTCAGTGGCGGCCGGGTCATCCAGCGACTCTCGTCTGGACCGAAGCCCTGGACGAAGGCGATCCTCGCAAAAAGGTACCTCATCGCGATCAGTTGAAGACGATTGACTCGCCATTTAACGATCCGGCACGCGACCTTGTGCGCATCGAACATCGTTATGCTGGCATCTCGTTTTTTCCGAATCCGAACTTGATGATGACCACCGAAATGGATCGCGATCGACGTTGGGTTCGGTCGCTGTTGCACGACGCCTCTTCGACGCAGTCAACCCCGAAGATCATGGTCGACCGAAGTATGCGCGATCGATACGGCGATCCAGGCCGAATACTTACCAAGCCCGACTCGACCGGATATTCCATCGCTCAACAGTCAGGGCCGTGGGTTTGGCTGGTTGGCCAAGGCGCAACCTCGAACGGCAATTTGCCATTCCTGGATCGCAAGAACATTGAGACTCTCCAGATAGAGCGCCTATGGCGCTGCTCATCCGGATTTCTGGAAAGCGTTGTGTCTGTGCTCCCTAACATGGACAACATTGACATTGACGGCAGCCACCCCAAGATCATCACGCGACGGGAGTCTCCCAGTCAACCGCCGAACTACTTTTTGCGAGACTTGTCGACGGCCAGCGAAGTCGCGTTGACCGACTTCCAAGATCCGACTCCGCAGCTTCGAGGCATTCGAAAAAAGATTGTAAAATATCAACGTGCCGATGGCGTACCGCTTTCCGCAACGCTCTACCTACCTGCGGACTACGTCGAAGGTACCAGATTGCCGCTCATCGTTTGGGCCTATCCGCTTGAGTTCAACGATGCGAGCACGGCAGGGCAAATCTCTGCCAACCCATCGGAGTTTACTCGCATCGGAGGGATCAGCCATTTGGCTTTGCTCACCCAAGGATTCGCGATCATGGACGAAGCCACGATGCCGGTCATCGGCGATCCGGAAACCATGAACGATACTTTTGTCGAACAAATCGTCGGGGCAGCCAAAGCGGCCATCGATCACGCGGTTTCGCTAGGTGTGGCGGATGGCAATCGAGTGGGAGTTGGTGGCCATAGCTACGGCGCGTTTATGACCGCCAACCTTCTTGCCCATTGCGATCTGTTCAAGGCCGGCGTCGCAAGAAGCGGTGCTTACAATCGAACGCTCACGCCCTTTGGATTTCAATCGGAACGCAGACCGATTTGGGAGGCGAAAGAAATCTACTCCAACATTTCACCGTTCATGCACGCGGACAAAATCAAGACGCCGATTCTGTTGATTCACGGTGAGAACGACAACAACCCAGGGACATTCCCTATTCAATCCCAGCGCATGTTCCAAGCGGTCAAAGGAAACGGCGGAACCACGCGACTGGTGATGTTGCCACACGAAAGCCATGGCTACCGCGCTCGGCAATCCGTCCTTCATACGCAAGCGGAAATGGTGGCTTGGTTTAACAAGTACGTAAAGGGTGCTACAAATGTTTCGTCGCGCTGATGGCAATCTGGAATTACGGCCCATGACGGTCAAAGACATACCGGTCGCGCTTCGCATTATTCAAGAGGTTGACGAAGACGACGCCGCCGAAGCTCAAGAGACTTACGGCAATAGCATCGACGATCAATTTTGTTTGTGCGAGAACAGGACGGTGATCGGTGTGGTTGGAGCGAAACCTATCCCTGAGACGGATGGTTCGTTCGGCCTATCCTGGACCTACCTTGATCCGAGCCATCGACGTTCTGGCAAGGGAACTCGCATGCTGAACTGGATGATTGAAATCATGCGAGAACGCGATGGGCGAAAAGCCTTCGTTCACGCGAGCGACTACATTGATCCAGAGGATGGAGACATTTATCGAGACGCCCGCGAAACGTACCTTCAAGTAGGCTTCACCCAGGAGATTCGCCAACCCAACTACTACGCACAAGGTGAGTCGATGCTCGTGTACGGAATGAGACTTTGCGACAAGGAAACAGTCAACGTTGTGCCCAACTTGGATGACATCCGACTGACCGATGTCGACGAGATCCCAGAAACCAACGGTGCGTATTGGCTAGCCTGGGAGCTCGTTTCGCAAGGCCAAGGAACGAAACCGCAAGATTTTCAGCGAGTCTACGATCAAGTGCGGAGCTGGGGCGGTCGGTCTATCTTCATGGCATTCCCATCAGATGTCGCCAACGCAGCGTCCATCCTGACCGCCGCTAGGTTCAAGACCGCCGGAAGACTCGTCGATTACTATGAGGATGGAATCGACGAGGTGCACTATCGCTACGAAGTTTAGTGGTTTGTGACAGCTATTAATTACGGTTGGATGAAGTGGATCTAGCCCAAAGGGCTTTCATAATTTAGCCCAGGGCACAGCGAAGCGCCGCCCTGGGTACCCACTCCACCGTCATTCCCGCGCAGGCGGGAACCCACTCCACCGTCATTCCCGCGCAGGCGGGAACCCAGTCATCAATCGCACTCCACTGGATTCCCGCCTGCGCGGGAACGACTTATTTGCGTGACTCGTCGCACAGGAGACTACTCGTTCCTGCCCTCTAAATGCCAGCCTTCAATGTACGAGTCTTCGATACGCGAGTCGGTGGATGACTCGCATCTGATCTTGACCTGAAAGAGACGGATACCGTATTGCTTGCAATCGAACCTCTTTTTCCATGAGACCCGCGTATGACTTTTTCGAGAACCAATCGGATCGATCGACGACGCCGCGTTTTGCTTGATGCTGTTGCTTCCGATGCCGACTACGCTGTGGAAGCGGTTCGTGCCAAGAAGCGTGCGCGGGCTCGCGAGCTTGAGAACCATTCCGAGGACCCTGGTTACACTACCGTTTATCGCGATCCAGGATACAGCCAAGCTGTTCGGCAAACGTGCCAACAAAGAATGGTGCAACTCATACCGGTGCGACGAGGAACATTGACTATTGTCCTGGCGTGTATGTGGATTCTGTGGGGCGGATTGCTTTTTTCGCATTACTGGATTCATGTTCGCATTCCTTCGACCTCGTCGGCGGCAACCAGTAGTAACGCGAGTTTCGCTTCGTTGCCGGTATCGCAACTCTTTCATTTGCGATCTTCTCACAGTATCGCGCATTGGCTTACCTGCCAGCTTTGGATGCTCACCGCTTTGGCAGCATGGATGATTTTTCGATTGCGGCGACACAAGCTGGATGACTACCGAGCCAAGTATCGGATCTGGGCGGTATTGGCCATCGTCGCTCTTTTTTCAAGTTTCGACGCATCCAGCTCTGGGCTTTATCTGCTGGGAATCAGTATCGATGGCTGGGCTCGCAAAGAAATCGGTTACGGTGGCTGGCCATTGGTGTTGGCGACATTCGCATCGTTGGTCGGAGTACTCGGAATTCGACTTTGCAGTGAGCTCAAATCCGCACCGACGAGTGTTGCCTGTTGGCTCATTGGGCTTTTGTCATGGGCAATTTCATCTTTGCTTGGTACAGGGCTGATCAAAACAACTTGGTCGCCAGCAAGTATTGACTTGGTGGTTGGTGGCTGTTGGTTGGGAGGGATATTGGCAGTCTTTCAAGCGGCAGGAATCTATCTCCGTCAAACCTACATCCATGCGCAGAAACGATTCTTGCAGCGGCAAGGCGCAAACCTGAAGCCAATCCAATGGAAATTGCCAAATATCTCGTTGAAGCGAAGTCGAATTGAAGAAGAAGTTGACGAGACGGACACGTCCGAAAACGAATCATCCGACTTAGGTGAAAGTCGGAAATGGAAACTAGCTTGGCCCCGCAGAAGTGAAAAGTCATTGGATGCAAAAGATGCGAGCGAGCAAGGGACGCGTGACACCAGATCGCCGACGAACAAGCAGCAGGATCGAAACACAAACTCTGGTCCATCTACCGTTCGCATGAACGAAAAAAACATGGACAGCGAACCCATTCGCAAAGAGGATAGGCTGACGGTGGACACGGGCCTAACCAAGAAAAAGGGTTGGTTCGGAATTGGAGGTAATCGCAACGCAGAGGAATCGCAAAAGCAAACAACAAGGTTAACAGCCGATACGAAGGGTTCGGGAAAAATCGATCCGAACGCGTCAAGCGATCTAGAATCATCCGCCGAAGCACCAAAAAACAAGCGTTCGTTCTGGCCCGGTAAACGAACTGCTTCGCCACAACCCGTTGCCGATTCGAAGTCCAATACGAAGTCCGATTCAAAGTCCAATACGTCCAGTACAGAGTCCAATACGGAGTCCAACACGGAGGCGGTGAAGGTCAAACGAAATTGGATACCCAAGTTTGGCAAGAAAACCATTTCCAACGAGGCGGATCCGATTTCTGGAACCAAGCCAGCGAAAGCTCCGACCGCAGCCCCAAAGAAGCCAGACACAAAGTCCCAGTCTAGCGAACCGATGGCCGAAGGATCGAGCAAGCGATCGCGGATGGCGTTTCCCGCTTTCGGGCGAAGGCTTTTCGGAATGTTCGATGGCTTCAAGCTCAAGCCACCGGTTGAACAGAAGGGTCCTGATGCAACCATCAACGCCAGCAAGCCTGTGCCGATACAGCAAGGCCAAGTGCTTCCATCGACCAGATCTGCGGAGAGTGACGAGGAAGACTCGGATGACAATGATTCAGGAAGACCGATGAGCAAAGCGGAACGCAAAAAACTACGTCGAACTCAGCAAGAGGATCGACGAGCCGCGTGATGCTAAGCACATCCGCATATGTTTCTCAACCCAACGCGCCATTGGGCGATAGCCCCGGTTTTGGATCTTGCTCCCCTCGCCCTGGTCTCGGGGAGAGGGGTTGGGGGTGAGGGGCTTTGCACTTTGTTTTGATTGGATTTGTGAACGTGAATTCAATGTCTAGCTGCGTTTCAAAAGTGTAAACAAATGGCTGCACCGGAAGCTACCTTTTCACGGCTCTACCCCTCACCCCCCGGCCCCCTCTCCCCGAAGGAGACTGCTGATTTAATCCGCATTAATCCCAACCCGACGCGTGAGCGAGGGACGGTCTGCCCCTCGCTAACGCTTCGGTGTGTTAGAACCTTTCCCTGCGGCAAATCCACTAAATCAGCAGTCTCCGAAGCGGGGAGAGGGGGAGAAAACGCGCTGGGATCACGCAAATCCATTGGGATTTCGAGTCTGGCGTGCTGCGAAATGTGGGTAAAGATGGGGCTATCCGCCCTTCCGCTATCCACTTGTTTCACGCGAAGACTCATACCGATGTGCTTAGCACGCTCCTGCGGGCCTACGTTCCAGGCTACACTAATTCCCGGGCTGCGCCATCCGCTACGGCCTCTCCGGTCGCGGCTGCGCTTCGCGACCTACGGGGCCTTCGCTACTGGCTCCGCTTACCCTGACTGGACCAGACGAACTCAAGGCGATACGAAAGCCCAGGCGGCTGTACCGGTACGACGGGTAGCCCCCGTTACGGCTCGCGGACCGGCAAAACCCGACGGAGGCGTTCCAGCTTCCGCCCCGGCTCACGCGGTCAGAGCCATTCTCAGCCCCCTGCGGATTGTTTTGTCCGGCGGCCTGCGAATACTCGCCGTACCAGTCTTGGCACCATTCCCATACGTTTCCGTGCATATCGTAAAGCCCCCACGGATTTTCGTGTCCTCTAGCCTGCACACTCTCGGCCAAGCTATGCGTTCGTCCCTCAGCATTCTTGGACCACCAAGCGTGATTCGCCAACTGACTCTCCCCTCCAAACCAGAACTCGGTTTCTTGGGCCGCCGTCTCGTTTGCCCGGCAGGCCGCCTCCCACTGCGCTTCCGTCGGCAAACAGTACGCAGCACCCAGCCAGCGACAAAACATTACGGCTGCATACCAATCCACGCCCACGACGGGTCGATCGGGTTGGTCGAAATCCCCTACCTTGTTGACCGATTCAAAATGTAGGTCGAACAACCGGTACTCTGCATTGGTCACGACGAACTTGCGCAACCAGAATGCCGAGATGATTACGGGCGAAGGGCGTTCGCCTTGGAATGTCGTCGAAGCAGCATTCGGCGGGATGAGGCGATACTGGCCATCTTGCGTCTTGTTTCCCAGCTTCGTATCAGGTCGATCGCGAGCGGCTGCAAATTGAAGCGACAACGCAAGTTCATCATTGGCGGCGCACAGCGTCCGAAACTCTTCGCGGAACTTGGCGATCAGATCGTCCGCACCAGGTAACGGTTTGGACAGCGCTGATTGGGCATCCCTAGTCCGATTCGGCGGCTCCAGCCACCGCTCCCATGCCCGCCACATTAACTCGCATGGCCGAGCCTGATCCGTTCGATTCGGGTCCGGTCGTTGGAAGAGCACCCCCAACGATTGAATCGCAACGCGGCCCTTCACTAAATCGCGTGGCATATCGATCGCTTGCCGCCAACAGTTACTTAACCATTCACGATCGAACGCGAAGTCCGCCGCGCAGCGGTCCCCTGCGCCAGCGATTTTCTGTCGTAATTCGTCGGTCGTAGCATATTTCATCAGGTAGAGCGCCGCGTACCATTCCATGGTCTTTCGGTCTCGGAAGCTACGGCACTGGTGGCTGAACGAATCGATGTCGCCACGATGCGAAAATTCGATCTTCTCGAGCATCCACTCGGCCCACCGCCAACTCTCGCGAGTACTCTCTACTGCGCTCTCCGCCCCGGAGCTTCTCTCCCCTGACAAGAACCGCGCACGAGCACGTTCGAGAAACGATCGCACCGCGCTGACGTCTTCGTGATTATCGACGCTCGCGTTGTACTTCTCTTCCAACATCATTTGAAACGCCAACAGGCCGCACACTCGCAGCAATAGATCTAACTGCTCATGCTTGTCGTCCGGTCGACGTGCATTTGGTGGAACCGCTTCGTTCGCATAATGCTTTACGGCCCGTTGCAGCAGCGCTCGGGCCACCATCCCATGCAACTCCCCGGTCGAGGAAATCCGCCGAACTCCCTCTGCACGGCCGATGTCCTCTTCGATCAAGCGGCGAATTTCGCGGAGGTGAAAGGGAATCGCCAAATCCTCATCGATATCTTTGCGCGCAACGCAGACCCAATCGAGCGGTTTGGTCTGCCGCTGTTGAAAGTAGGGATCGACCTCGTAGTCTTGGAAGTAACGGTCCTGCTGTTGCCTGCTCAAGCCCACCAGACGCAACCGGTTGGCACCTAATTCTTCTATCTCAGGCTGGTATTTGCGCAATGCGTACGGTCGGCCTGTAATGAGCCACCCGCAAAGCGCCGCATCGTCGCGGTCGATCTGCTCGTGAGCGTCCCCCTTCAGGAGGCTTGCCACGTGCTTGCGATCCTCTTCCGTCATTTGATCGAACGCATCGACGATAATCAATACACGACCGTCGTTCATTGCGGCGCTCACCGCGCTGGCGATCAAGCTATCGTCCACTGTCGCGTCTTCGTAACGCAAGCTGCGCGCGATCAATTCTTCCAGAGAAGCGGCAATCGTTCGCGGTGCCCCTTTCGAATCACGGAGCCACTCCCCTTCCAATCGCACGACCAAGGGCAACTTCCGCGCAACTCGGGCAATTTCGCCGCCGAGTCGATCAATAGTTCAATCAGCTTCAGCGTAAAGGCGGTCTTGCCCATACCGGCATCGTCGTACAGTACAACGTTCTTGGCGTTCTCGGCGTTCTTGGCATCCAGCAGTGTCTCCAGCACGGTAAGTGCAGGTTCACGATCCCGGCCGGACAGTTGCGTCAGCAATGGTCGCCCCTTTTCGTCGTTCCGCGCCGGATCTTCCCAAGCCAAGCCGGACCAGACATAGCGGTCAAGTCGCAGGTCGCGCAAGCGACGTTGAAGGCCCGCCAAAGGTGAACGGGGCGAACCTTCGTTTGTGGCGAGCGCTTGGCTTCCAAGCAACTTTTTCCAATGGGCGGCATGCCGTTGGAGAACCGTATCGACGTCGCGAGGCTTGGCGCCTGACGCAACGAATCCCGGCTCTCTGTCTTCAATGCCCGCCTTGAGTCTCAGGTAGGCCGTATCGTCCTGGTCGGGATCGCCTCTGAATTTGACCCAAGTCAGTTGTTTAAGGAACATCGAAAGATCGCGCTCGTCGGGGCGTTTTTTCCCAGGCAGCAGTACTGGGATGACGCGAAGGCCCCGATTCATCTCGACCTGGAGGCTTATGGCGGCTCGCATTTCCAGCTCATGGTACGGTCCCATCCCTTCGTCACCGATGAACACCGCGCACGAGTCACTGGCGCGAAGCGCTCGTTCGAGCGCCTCCTGCCAAAGAGTACCAGGAATGAGATGCGACTCATCCAAGAAGAATGAGATGCCGTCACGTTGCAAACGCTCTGCGACAAGGCGGACGAACGGCTTGTCGCGACTCGCGTGGGACAGGAAAACTTGGTAATGATCGCCCACGCGCGCTCCAAAACGACAACGATTATGAAAACGAATCTGGTTATGAAATCGCGCCGCTCGGAGCGTTCGCACTGGGCTACCAGCACCGAGCGGCGCTTTCGGCATTCGCCCATTGGGACTTTGACATCCCCACGGGACTGGCAAGCGGTCGGTTCCGTCTGGTCAGTGAACTTCTCCTTTACAGCGGAGCCCAAGGCGACACGAAAGCCCAGGTTGTTGTTCCGGTTCGACGGGTTGTTCCTGTTACGGTTCGCGGACCGGCAATTCCTGGCGGAGTTGATCCAGCTCCCGCCCCGGTTCACCCGGTTCGAGCCTTTCGACCGCCGCCGCCAAACGTTCTAACACCTTTCGACGGAAATTCCAACTGGCCAGTCCTCCCGCTTGAGTGAATTCGACCAAAGAAGTGGCCCGCTGCTGCATTTCAAGTTCGCCGATTTCGCCGCGCGAATGCTCAAGCTCTATTGAGTGCAGCTTGCGACGAAATCGGACCCGGCTTCGCCGATTCAATACCATGCGGCTCGGGAAAACCCGCGCGCCCAAGAAATCGACCCCGTGTACCGAGCGATTCCAATAGGGAGTCGGTTTGAGCGTCAGCCCCAAATTGTCGAACAAGAATTCGGAAATCCTAGCAAGTGCCTGGCGCAGTTCGCCTCTGGTTGCGCCCCAAATCAATATGTCGTCCATATACCGAACATATCCCGCCGCCCGCAAATGTTCTTTGGCGAAACGGTCGAACCATCCGAGATAGAAGTTGGCGAAGTGTTGAGAGGTAAGACTGCCAATGGGTAGCCCAACTCCGACCGTCGCGCGATGTGAACGGACGATTGGTTCCAGAAGTTCAAGCAGTGGCCGGTCTTTGAACAGTCGCTGCAGGCGACTGTTCAACGCTTCATGCGGCACGCTGTCGAAGTAGTGTCGAATGTCTAGTTTCAAGAACCAGGGAAAACGCCGCGAGAATGTCTGGGCGCGAGCCAGCGCCTTAAGACGCCCCTTGCCGACGCGGCAGGCATACGTGTCGTAAATCAGCCATCGCTCAAACACCGGCTCGCAGACGTTCATGATCGCGTGATGCATGACGCGCTCCTCGAAACAGGGCGCTGTAATGATACGTCGCTTGGGGTCGTGAATGACGAATTGTCTCGACCGGCCAACCGGAAATGTGCCCTCGCATACTTGCTCTGCCATCGTTTCAAGACGGGTGTGCAACGCAACAGCGAACTCGCGAGTTTCGGCCCGGACACGCTTACCACGGCTAGCGCGGAAAAACGCTCGCAGCAGATTGTCAGGTTCGATGATCCTATCAAACTGTTGGCCCGCTCGACGCATTGGGCTCGGCTCCGTTTTTAGAAATTACCGTAAGAACCTGCTCACCGAACTTCTCAATGCGCGCATCGCCGACGCCGTCGATCTTCTCCAAGTCGGCTTTCGTCGCGGCGCGCAGTTCGACCATCTTTGCAAGTTGTTCGTTCGTAAACACCATGTAGGGTGGAATAGCCTGTGCAGCCGCGAGATCGCGTCGCCAGTCCTTGAGCAAACAATAAAGCCGGAAATCACTGGGGGACAACCGTTCTCGATAGTCGATTCGGTCACGCGCGGCAGCGGCCACGGGCGCAGTCGCGGATTTTCGACGCTCAAGGTATTCGATGCAAAAGCACCACGAGCTATGTTCTCCCTGGTCTGACCAGCGCCGCTCAATCTCAACGATCTGATGCGCCGCCAGAAAGGCGTTTAGTTCAGCCTCGGCTTCACGCGGCCAATGAACAGGAATAAAAAATGTTCGATATGGCATCAACTCACCGCTAATTTTCGTGGATCTGAGCGCAAGAAACCTACGCAAATACCCTAAATTAACACACTGTAAACACAAACGCGCCAGGGCTTCGCCCTGGACCCATTTCCTTGCACCGCTCCGCCTTTCACTTCGGCACCTACGGAGCGGCTACGCACGCTCCTACGGGCCTACGTTCCAGGCTCCGCTACTTCCTGGGCTGCGCCGACCCCGGACTCGACACCTGACCAGACGAACTCAAGGCGACACGAAAGCCCAGGTTGTCGCTCCGGTCCGACGGGCTGTCCCTGTTACGGCTCGCGGACCGGCAAAACCCGGCGGAGCTGATCCAGCTCCCGCCCCGGCCCACCCGGAGCGAGCCTTTATTCGGACCGGGTGGATCTACCTTTGGCGATTTAGCATAGTAGCCATTATCATACCAGTCCGCGCACCACTCCCAGACATTGCCGTGCATGTCGCATAGGCCCCATGGGTTCGGGTTCTTTGCACCGACTGGTTGTGTTTGACCATTGCTGTTCGCCTCAAACCATCCGTATTCTCCTAGTTTCGACTCGTCATCCCCAAAGCTGTATTCGGTTGACGTTCCCGCACGGCATGCGTATTCCCACTCGGCTTCCGTCGGTAGCCGACCGCCCACCCACTTGCAAAACGCCGCAGCCTCGTCCCAACTCACTCCTACAACCGGTTGTTCCGGCTGATTGAACCGACGATCGTCCCAATATCTCGGTTTTATTGTGTCCTTGTTGCTTTGTAAGAATAGTTTGTAATCCCAGTTCGTAACGGGGTATTTGCCAAGCCATAATCCGCGAGAGATGTTAACGGTGTGAAGTGGTTGCTCGTCGTCTTGGTGTCCCTTATTCGATCCCATTTGGAATTCGCCCGGTGGAATCCATACGAACGTGATTCCGGTTTTCTGATCTACGTAAACATCGTTCGCGACTGGCTCGGATGCAATATCGACGCTATGCACTGCGAGAATTTCTCTCGCAAAACTACGCGTCGCTTTGTCCGTGGACTCCGCCAATCGGTGACTGATCTCTTCAAGTTCCGGAACTTGATCCGAGCGGTCTCGCAATAGGCGTAGCACAGCGGCGATGCGTTTTTCCGATTTTGAATGATTGAGCACATGTACAAACGGGCCAGGCACAAAGTAGAGGGCTTCTTGCAAACACCGCTCGGCCAGATCGGGATGGTTTTCCGCGATCCCAGCTTCGAGCATTTCGCGAAAAAAGGCTTCGCAAAATGGGCGAGAGCGGCGCAACGACAACAACGCCACTTCTCGCCACCAACTCTCCGCCGCTACCGAGGCCAGTTGCTTTGCCAAACCTTCGCGGGCCGCATGTTCCGCAGCCAAGTATTCCTGAAAGCTTAAGTGCAGAAAGCCGCAACGACCTTCTCCCTCGCCCGTCATTGCCAGGATGCCCGCCTCATCGCGCATTCGCTGTAGGAAAGCCTCGCCATCGGTTCCGAGCCGAGAACTCGCGGCGACCTGTGCCAGACCTAGGGCTGCTTGTTCGGCCAATTCCTTTAGTGGTGCCGACGTTCGGTCTTTTTGCGCGTGCATCCACCAGGCGACACCCGCAAGGACCGACTGGGCCGCTTCGGCGTCATACGACTTCGCACTCGTTCCACCCTCCGCCAAATACAGATCGCCTCGCCAATACTCCAGTAGCACGCGGACGCAGTGCGAGTACAACTCGGCGCGACCTGTTGGTAACCTGCGTT
>JAIPFP010000169.1 GCA_021736575.1 Pirellula sp.
ACCGTCCCACCGCCCGAAATTCCTAACGATCCCCCCGCCTTGTTCGCGCTCAGGTAGCTACCTAACAATTTTGCTTTTCGGTTGCTCAATGCTCGCGGCAGTCAGTGAGTTCCAGTCATGGCGTTAAATCTCAATCAACATTCGTTTCGATTGTTGCTTGCAACGGGCTGTTGTCTGCCGCTGCTTCTTGGACTTGTTTCGTTGGCCGAACAAGGACTTCCTTCGGAACCCATCGGCGAAAGCACTTCGACACGTCCAGCCGAAAAACAACGACCGATCAACTTCGAAAACGACATCGTACCTATTCTTACCAAGTTTGGCTGCAATGCATCGGGGTGTCACGGCAAAGCGGAAGGACAGAATGGGTTTAAACTGTCGGTCTTCGGCTTTGACCCGTTGGCGGATCATCAAGCGATTACGAAAGAGGGCCGAGGGCGCAGGGTATTTCCGGCTTCGCCAATGCACAGCCTGTTTCTTGAAAAGGCGAGCGGTGATCTACCGCACGGCGGTGGCGTACGCATCCCGGCAGATCGGCCCGAGTATCAAACGCTGGCTCGATGGATCGCACTGGGCTCACCGCTGGGGTCGCCCGATGACCCGCACATTGCCTCGATCGAAATGTTGCCTCAGTCAGCACAATTAGCCATGGGGCAGACACAGCAATTGAAAGTACAGGCCACCTTTAGCGATGGCTTTCAACTGGATGTGACTGCGCTAGCGACCTTCCAATCGAACAACGACGGTTTGGCCAGCGTCGATGAAAAAGGGATGGTTTCGATTGGCAAAGTGCCTGGCGATGTGGCGGTGATGGCCAGTTATGTTGGACATGTCGATGTGTTTCGAGCGTTAGTGCCGAATGAAAGCACAGTTGCAAGTGGTACGACAACCCATTTCGCCGAATCCAACTTCATCGATCAGCATATCCATGCCAAGCTCAAACAGCTAAACCTACAACCGTCTGGGCCGGCCGATGATTCAACTTTCTTGCGCAGAACGTTTCTCGATGTCATCGGAACGATTCCAACGCCTTCCGAGGCGCGTGAGTTCCTTGCTGATTCTAGTTCCAACCGTCGCGCAAACTTGGTGAATCGATTGCTCAAACGCGTGGAGTATGCGGACTATTGGGGACTAAAATGGTCCGATCTACTCCGTGTGAATCGCTTGACACTCGGCCGCAAAAACGCCTATCAGTATTATCGCTGGATCCGCGACAGTTTCGCTGAGAATAAGCGTCTAGACCAATTAGCAGACGAACTGCTGACCGCCGAAGGGCCTATCCAAGAAAAGCCTGCCGGACTCTTTTACAAAGTTGTTTCCGATCCCAAGCAAATGGCCAGTACTGTTTCACAGGCGTTTTTGGGGATACGCATCGAATGCGCTCAGTGCCACCATCATCCGTATGACCGCTGGGGACAAGAGGACTATTATGGCATGCAATCCTTCTTCAATGATGTGGCTTTCAAGCCATCATCGCAAGGCGAAGTGCTGGTTGGAACCGGTACGGCCAAATCGGTCAATCCCCGCACCGGTTTAAATGTGCCAGCTCGCGCTCTTGGCGATAAACCAGTTGCCAACGCGCAGGCAGACTCTCATCAACCGGTCCGCTTGCGACATGAATTATCCGCATGGATGACGGACAAGCGAAATCCCTACTTCGCTCGCAACATGGCCAACCGAATTTGGGCTCATCTCATGGGCCGGGGGCTCATTGAACCGGTGGACGATGTTCGAATGACGAACCCCGCCTCACACCCCGAGCTGCTCGATGCATTGGCCGATTACTTGAGTGAGCATGAGTTTGATCAACATGCACTTATACGATTGATTACCGCATCGAATACGTACCAACGCTCTTCGGAGCCAAGCGAATCCAATGCGGGAGACCAGCAAAACTATGCTCGCTATCCGCTAAAACAGCTCGAGGCAGAAGTGCTCTTGGATGCAGTTTGCCAAACGACAGGTGTGAACGAAAAGTTTGCAGGTGTTCCTGAAGGGAGTCGCGCGATTCAGTTGTGGGACAGCCAAGTGCCGCACTATTTCCTGCAGTTGTTTGGGCGGCCAGCCAGAACGACAGCCTGCGAGTGCGAACGAGTCTCCGAACCCACGGTTTCGCAGGTCTTGCATGTTCTCAACTCGCCCGACATCCAAGCCAAGTTGTCACACGACGGTGGACGGTTGACCAAAATCATTCATTTACCCGATGAACAACTGACCGAAGAGTTGTACCTCACATTCTTTGGACGCGTGCCGTCTATCCAGGAACAGCAACTTGCCCTTGAGCACCTGCAGAGATATACGGATCGGCAACGCGCCTTGGAAGACCTCGCGTGGAGCATGATGAATTCCTTAGAGTTTTTGTTCAATCATTAGTAGGATAGGCTGCTAGCCTGTCTGGCTATCAACGACACTCTAGCAGCCTGTCCCACTACAACATCATTTCAACCTGGAGACACTATGAACCGAGTCTATTGCGATGGGATGAATCGCCGCGACATGTTGCGAATGGGGACTGCAGGAGTCTTTGGGATGGGCTTAACATTGCCAGAAATCTTGGCAGGACAGGCGAAGGCAGCAGCCAACGGAGCGCCGACGAAAGACGTTTCGTTGATCGTTCTCTTTTTGCAAGGTGGTTTATCGACGATCGACACGTGGGACATGAAGCCACAAGCCCCGTCGGAGTTTCGCGGCGAATTCAAACCGATCCATTCCAATGTGCCGGGAATTCAATTGTGCGAACATCTTCCTCGATTGGCCGGACAGATGGACAAGTTTTCACTGGTCCGTTCATTCGGCCTTTCGAATTCGGACCACGGACCAGCCGATCACTACTTGTTGACCGGTTACCGTCCTGGGGGTGGGTTCAACGGTGCGCTCAAACCCAATAACCAACGACCGGCTCACGGAGCCGTTATCGCCAAAAAACTGGGCCCGCGAGGAGCGGTGCCCCCCTACGTGTGTTTGCCAAAGATGCACAACAGTGCCGGTTCATCGTACTTGGGCTCTTCGGCTGCCCCATTCACGGTCGAAGCAGATCCCAATGCGCCAGGCTTTACGGTGCCAGACTTGGCGCCTCCCCTGGATGTCGATGCACAGCGACTTGATAACCGCCGCGCGTTGCTCCAACAAGTGGATCGTTTTCAACGCGGAACGGAAGCCAAAGCCAATCGCAGCGCCGATGCCTTGAGCACCTATCAACAGAAAGCTTTCGAGTTGATGACTTCTTCGTCCACCAAGACGGCCTTCGATATTGATCGCGAACCAGAAAAGTTGAGAGACGAATATGGCCGACACTCGTTGGGGCAATCTTGCTTGATGGCCAGACGTCTAGTCGAAGCCGGTGTGCGTTGTGTGTTGATTGACCATACGAATTGGGATACGCATTACGACAACTTCAATGTACTCAAAAACGACTTGCTGCCGCATTTGGACTCAGGTATGTCAACGCTGTTCCGCGATTTGCATGATCGCGGTATGCTCGAATCGACTTTAGTGTTGGTAACAGGTGAGTTCGGCCGCACTCCACGTATCAATAAAGATGCGGGGCGCGATCATTGGGGACCAAGTACCGCGATTGCAATGGGAGGAGGCGGCATCAAGGGGGGGATTGTGGTAGGTGCCTCGAACGAGAGGGCGGAAAAGCCCGCCACCACTCCTTATGGCCCTGAAGATCTGGCAGCCACGATTTATAAGTGCATCGGTATCGATCCAAAAACAGAATTTCACACGCCGGAAGGGCGACCGATTCCTATCGTACCGGGGAGTGGTCGAGTGATCGAAGGGTTGACATAGCATGCGAGGCAATTCCTTATCCTTTCGCGAATCGTGGCTTGTTTTGATATTGGCGGCCTTCGCACCAAGCATCGTATTGGCGGATGCACCCGTGGCCATCTACTTGTTTCCGGCAGGAGGACAACGAGGGACCGACGTTCCGTTTCGCTTGGGAGGTTACGATTTGCATGACGGTTGTCCTTTTGAGATGACGGGACAAGGCATCGTTCCTTCGCAGCGAGTCGAACCCGCAGCTCAAACGATCTGGTTCGAAGGGCCTCTCATACCCTTGCCCGATTCGCAAGCTCAGGAGAGTTACCCACGGGATCAGATCGCGAGCGTTGCCATTTCGAAGGATGCGCCGTTGGGTTTTCGCAAAGCGCGAGTGAGGAACTCTCAAGGCGTTTCCAACTGGCTCAACTTTGTCGTCGGTGACTTGCCGGAAATCGTGGAGCAAGAGGTCGACGGCGCACCGTCGCCAGTTGCGGTGTCATTGCCGGTAACCATTAACGGTCGCATATTCCCGCGAGAAGATGTCGACATTTGGAGTTTCCAAGCCCGCGCCGGCGTCACTTACACATGTGAAGTGATGGCCGAACGTTTTGGTTCGGCATTGGACTCACGCTTGAGCGTCGTTGGTCCAAATGGCAAAGTCATCGGCGAAAACGAAGATCACTATGGAAAGGACTCGTTGTTGCATTTCACTGCAACCGAGGACGGCCCAATCCAAGTTCGCATTCAGGATGTCGATTTTGGTGGTCTTCAACACTTTGTTTATCGATTGACCATTACGGATGGTCCGTTTATTGACTCGATTTATCCACTCGGTGGACGACGCGGTTCGAATGTAGCATTTCAAGTGGCTGGCTCAAATTTGCCTGATTCGCCGGTCACATTGCAATTGCCTGCTGTTCTACCGGAGCCGAGTGAGCTTACCTGGTCAACACAGATTGCAATCGCGGGCCGCCAAAGCAATCCAGTTCGATTGGAATTGAGTGATTTACCCGAAGCATTGGAGGCAGAACCCAATGACTCTAGTGAGGTTATTGCTTCGAGTGAGCCAGTTTGTTGTCCAGTCGTGCTCAACGGTCGCATCGATCGGGCGGGGGACATTGATGTTTGGCGATTCGCAGCTCGCAAGGATGAAGCGATTGACATCGAGGTGCAAGGCTCGCGTTTGGGATCGCACATCGATTCTGTTTTGTCGATTCATAATCTAGTTGGCAAGGAACTAGCGATAAACGACGATGCGGAATCGGGGCAGAGCGATTCGCGGATTGTGTTTAAAGCTCCCGAGGATGGTGTCTACGTGCTAGCCGTGCGCGATCGATTCTCGTATCGTGGCGGATCATCGTTTCCGTATCGAGTAAGGCTACATGCCAGCGTAACTGCTCCAGACTTCGAATTGAGCGTTGCGCAAGACACGCTGAATGTTCCTCGCAAAGCGGAGGCGAAACTGAAAGTGAAAGCCATCCGCAAAAACGGCATGAACGCCGCCATTGCGATTAGAGTCGACGGTTTACCCGACGGAGTAACTGTCTCAGGGAATACTATTGCCGAGAAGAAAAACGAGTGCGAACTAATCTTTCGCGCATCAGAGACGGCAAAAATTAACGCGACGGAATTGACCTTAATTGGTAACGCGACAATTGCCGATCAACCGGTTGTGAGAGTGGCCACTCGCCCGCGAGCATCCCTACTCCATGCAGACACGAATCGCATGACCTTAGCCGTAACGATGCCGACACCCTTCAAGATCTTTGGCCAATTCGAAACCAAGTACGCAGCCCGAGGTTCGACCTTTGTGCGTCATTTTTCGATCCAACGCGGCGGTTTCGAGGGACCGATCACGATTGACCTAGCCGAGCGGCAGGTTAGGCACTTGCAGGGGGTGACGGGACCGGCCATTGTCATTCCACCAGGTGTTAGTGAGTTTGATTATCCCTTGCACTTAGCACCGTGGATGGAGATTGGACGAACCAGTCGCACATGCTTGAGGGGCGTGGGAGACATCCGAGATGACGATGGATCGATTCACAAGGTTAGCTTCACATCGGGTGAGCAGTTCGATCAAATCATTGTGTTGGTCGATCCAGGGCAATTGGACGTTCGTCTCAACCGCACCTCGGTGAAAGCCTTGCAGGGGGGCGAGGCTGAATTAGTTGTGACGGTAGGACGCGGACAAGGAATAACGGGAGATGTACAAATCGAGCTCATTGCACCTAGGCATATCGACTGCGTGCATGCGTCCCTTTTGCAGATCGCGTCGGACCAGAATACCGGCGTGCTGAAATTAGCTTTTGCCAATGGCCCACTCAACCATTTCAACATGCCACTAACCATTCGAGCCACCGCCCGAGTGAACGGTACGGCGTACACGGCGGAAAGGCAGATTACGCTAGTCGAATAGAACGAAGCGTTATCATTGCTTGAGATAAGCATCGTAATTTGTGGTCCCCTCAAGTTCTCGCATTCTTTCTTCCGTTCGTTTGGCCACTCGCAACGACGCATCAAGTTCATCTCTCAAGCTATTCAAGTCATTATTGTTTTCTTTATTCATTAACTCTTGGTATTGCTTGACGGCAGACTGCATGTGATCGATGCTTTCCCGGATCTCGGTGAGGATATGCTCACGCTGTCCCAGGACGCTTGACTTCTGATCTCCGTTCAATCGATCTGCCAGCGAATGCATTTTGAGCGATTGTTCCAATTGATCGATGGCAGACCAAAACAACTGCCGAACTTGTTTGACGATTTCTTGGCTTTGGATCGCGATGCCGGGTTTTTTTGCGAATTCTTCAAACTCGCTTCGGCAGGTTCGCAGAAGTGTCAAATAGTCTTTTGTTCGGAAATCGCGATCGACGCGAAGTCGGTATTGCAAGTCGTCCAGTTTTGTCTCTTCTGCTTGAACGATCTTCTGTGCATCCTCACGTAGGATTTTTGCGGCCACATCGTCCGCAAGAAAAATCACTCGAGTAGCAAGCCATCCCACACCGCCCAAAACACCCACAAGCCCAATTACGTTCAGAGACATAAGACCGCCAGCAGCCCAAGATATCAACCATGCTGATGCGCCCGCGACCACGGGCAGCACAACGGACGGAGCCCATAGTAATTCACTTGCAATTCGGGAACGTAAGTCGGTCAACGGTTGATTCTCACAATTAGCAATTGAAACGACCCGTACTAGTAAGGAATCTCGCCTACACCAAAGGTAACTCGCGTCTCACCGGTAATCTGGCCTGGGATCGTTCGCATACGCTCCTTCGGAATACCTGCGGACTGCAAATATTCTAATGCACCTTGGGCTCGTTTGGAGGCAAGTTGTTTGTTTGATTCCACATCACCCAAGCTGGAAGCGTTACCTCGAATCATCAAGTAGTACTGAGGCCAAGCTTGTAGTTTTACGGAAAGTTCGTCCAAAATAGTTCGGCTGCGATCCGAAAGAGTAGAACTTCCTCTCGAAAAAACAAGTTCCGGCACACTGAGTGTACCGACCGTCACAAGGCTTGACCATTGTTCCTGCGATAGATCCTTCAATTGCAGTTCTTCTCGGATCGACTCAGACTGCACACCAGGATAAAAATTTCGGGACATGATCTGTTTCATGGGTCGGTCAAAGTAGAGGCGATTCCATTTCCCGTCAGCGGGCTCCCGGTCAATCGCACCGGTCGATTTGAGGACCTTGGAGACGCGTTCCAAGATGTTCTCAATGTGGACAATCGCACCTTGTCGAAGCCCAAAGTGAGCAAAGTTCTCTTGCGTGTTCTTCCATTGGATCCCTTCAATCATCTTGGCAACTTGACTTGGTTCCAACTGCAGTTTGGTCCGCTTGGCATCGTCGATCATCAATTGCGATAGCTTGGTAGGTTCGCGAAAGGCAAAGAGCGACGTGAAGTAGCTTTCCAAAACGGCTTCTACCACCGGTTCGTGCTTCAGCAAGAAATCGCGGTTCACAACCAGCGTATCTACGATGTAGCCCGTGAATTTGGAACTGTCGGTCAAAACATGCAGCCCCTCGTTAACAAGCATTTGGCTTACAAAGGGCTCCCAGACCACGTAAACTTCGTTGGTGGATGGATCGGCCTTTCGATAGCGCTCAATCACTTTTTCTGGTGTCGCCACAGGATCGATCGACTTGGACGATACTTGATCTAGTCCAAAGTCCTGCATGACGACCCGGGCCAAAGTCTCGCTTGGCGAATCTCCAACCAAGACGAATCGAACATCCGGCGAATTCAATTGATCCACGTTTTGAAAACGCTTCTTGTATGCCAGCATGGCGTCGGCACCGCGAGTCTCGTCGATAATGGCAATGATGGTTGCAGGCGGATATTCAAGCTTTGAAAAAGTCTTGATGAGTGCATCGGCGGGAAAAGCGGCGAACTGCAAAGTCCCTTTTTCAAGTGCAGCCGCGCGACCCGTGTAATCTGCCCCATCGTCGACCAACTTCAGTTTGATGCCTCGATTCGTGAGCTGATTCTGAAACTCCGGCGTTCGAAGGATGGCGTAGCCCGAAAAACTATCGAGCCCCAGGCTGATTTCTTGGCTGTAACGACTAGTGCCCGACGTGGCCGCAACACTTGCTTCCGCTTCCTGCTTGGCCGTTTCCGTTTTCGCCTTGGTCCTGACCGGATCGATCACAAGTTTCCAAACGGAAACACCTATGCCCAACACGACCAACCACACGAGTGCTGCCAAAATTATTTTTGTCTTTGTCACGGCTTTGTTGGCCCTCTTGATTCCATGTTTGGCCGGGTTTTGTGTTTCATGAATTGACGCAGAAATTCATTCCATCTTAGTTTAACTGTCCAACCATTTGCGTCCCGCAATACCAATTTCTTCAGTTGAATGTCCACCCATTTTCAACGACTCTTGCATGACGCCGGATATCCACGCGACTGCATCTTCGCGAGCTTGCAATCGCTGCGCAGATGCGTCGGTCGATTCTTCTAGGCAGATATTATCCTTCCTTGAGGCGCTACCCTCTTGGAGTGATTCTTCGAAACGTTTGGGTTGGCCCACAATAATCCGTACTTTGGCAGGCATGAACAATGCGCTGTAGACCTCCCAGCCGCTTGGTGCCCCTTCAATCCAGATCGGCACAAGTGGCACGCCCGCTCGCATCGCCACAATCGCGGCTCCTGGTCGAATCGTCAGCAGCGGCGACGAGGTGCGATTGATTCGCCCCTCTGGAAACATTCCGACGAATCGACCGCTCTTGGCCAACGCAATGGCACGCTTGGTCGAGGTCGTATCGACACCCGCCCGATTGGTTGGTATGGCTTGATAGGAACGCAGAATGGGTCCAAACAAGAAGTGCTTAAAGTACTCACCTGCTACCATCCAATGAACACGCCGGCCACTTACCAATTGCACAAAAAAAGGATCCACCGAACAACGGTGATTCGCGATCAACAACGCACCCGTTTTCATCCGTTCCGCCAGCAAAAAAATACGGCTCGAATCGGAACGATTGTTTTCGACATCCGCGCTCCAGCCCCTCCACTCAATCTCCACTCGCCACAAAACTCTCGCCAAAGCGTAAACGGGCGCGTACAGCATCCGCTCCCAAGGCGTGTAGCGACCAGGTCCAAAAAGCCGGAATGCAACATAAGCGAAAGCGATGCAGGCGGCAAAGATCAGGAAAATTGATGACGTCAAATTAGGTGTTTTTTCCGGTTTAGAATTGCTAAGTCGCAATTGCGAAATGGTTTATGAAGGATATGGGCGGCGGTGAGGCATCCCCATGGCAAAAGCTAATGATATCAAATCCTACGATTCGCTGGAGATTACTGACAAAGTTCATGGAAAAGAGAGTAGCCAAGTCGATGGGCTATCGAGTATTGTAGAGCGAGTCGCAAGGACACGATCTTCAGCCGGTCGAGCCCGGGACATCTCAGCCATCGAAGCAATGTGTGGCTGGTTTTCGAAAGGTTTGGGAAAGAGCTTACGGCCACGAGCTCTCCCCCATGAATGGATCATGAAGCAGTGATTCATTGCCGTTTGACGATCAGACGCAGCTAGCTAGACAACCAGGATGCACACTTTGTGTTGCTCCAAGACCCAGCACCGCGCAATTGAATGGAACATCAGAGTGCTTGCTGCGATGGAAAATTGAGATGAACCGGCCGACCGGCTATTTTTTTCGGCTTTCATCCACTTAATCTAGACGACTCTCCCATAGTGGTTTCTCCCACCGTCCACATTCCCGTACTGCTCCAAGAGGTGCTTCATTGGTCGGGTTTGGATCGCCCAACGACTCATCCGCGAACCGGTGTTGACGGAACGCTCGGTGGTGGTGGGCACGCTTGGCACTTTGTAGAGAAGCTTTCGACTCAAGATTTCTTGATCGGGATCGACCGAGATGGTGGGGCAATCGATCGCGTGACCCAATTTTTGGATACGCACCTCCCGCCAGCTCCGGATCCGACACTGACCGCTAGCGGAAATGGAACCAATCGATCCACCTGCCGCATTCGATTGATTCATAGTTCGTATCGCGAACTACCTCAATTGATGTACGAACAGGATATTCCCAAAGCGGATTGCATCTTGCTGGACTTGGGGCTTTCAAGCGATCAACTGGAAGACCGGCAACGCGGTTTTTCTTTTCGCACTGGCGGCGAACTCGACATGCGATTCTGCACCGACGAAGGGATCTCGGCCCGTGACCTGCTGGCAAAGATCGACGAAAAAGAACTAGCCGACATCATCTATCAATTTGGCGAAGAACGCTTTAGCCGTCGCATTGCACGCGCGATTGTGGAACGTCGGAAACTCGATCCAATCGAAACGGCGGAGCAGCTAGCGGACTTGGTTCATCGCTGCGTCCCTGGCGGAAAAGTGCATGGCCGAATCGATAGCGCCACTCGCACTTTCCAAGCCCTCCGAATCGCAGTCAATCATGAACTCGACCATCTAACTAAGGCGATCGAAAAACTTCCGGATTGCTTGGCACCAGGTGGTCGGCTCCTTGTGATCTCGTTCCATTCACTCGAAGATCGCATCGTCAAGCACGCTATGCGAGATTCGAACAAGCTTACGGTTTTGACCAAAAAACCGATCGTAGCCAGCGAATCCGAAATGAACGAAAACTCGCGCAGTCGCAGTGCCAAAATGCGAGTCGCCGAACGATTGGCCTGAAGATTACTTTCCCATTGGCTGCTGTCTTGAATTATGATGAAGCACGCTATCTAACTAACACCGAACCTTTAAAACAATCTGGATCGCTGTAAAATGCTGCGTCGAATTTGGACCTACCTCGGGATCGCACTGTTTGGGATATTGGCAATGAGCTTTTTGGATGGAGCTGGATCGGCGAATGCAGACGATAACCAAGATCTTTCGACCATCCAGTATCGACTCTCGTTTCGACAAGCGGATACGCATCGAGTGGATATCGAACTCTCGGTTCCTTCGAATGGCAAAGCCGAAATCGAACTCATGATGCCCGTTTGGACACCTGGGAGTTACCTGGTACGAGAATATGCTCGGCAAGTCGAACAAGTGTCCGCCGTAAATGGAGCGACCAATAAGGTCCTGGAAGTCAACAAGAAGGACAAGAACCATTGGTTGGTCGTTTGCGATGGTGCAGGCGAGGTGTTGGTGCGTTACACGCTGTATTGTCGGGAAATGAGCGTTCGGACGAATTGGGTAGAACGCGACTTCGCTTTCTTAACGGGTGCGGCAACCTTTTTGACGCGTTCCGACATGCTTGACCACCCGCATATCGTCCGGATCGATGCGTTGCCCAATTGGCCCAACATTGCGACGAGTCTTCAAGCGACCAACCCACGCGATCCGTGGACACGGACTGCCAAGAATTTCGATCAACTGGTTGATAGCCCGATTCTGCTAGGGACGATCGACATTCAGACATTCGAAGTGGGTGGAGCAAAACACCATCTTGCAACCCTCGGTGGAGAATCTTTTTGGGATACAGTAGCGGCAGCCAAAGACGTTGCAAAAATCGTCGAGGTCGAACAATCTTTCTGGAAAGAGACACCCTATCAAGAGTATTGGTTCTTGAACTTGGCCACCGAATCTGGTGGTGGCCTGGAACACGATGATAGCTGCGTGCTCATGACTGGGCGATGGACACAACGACAAAAATCGAAGTACACCGATTGGTTGGCTCTTGTGTCGCACGAGTTCTTTCATACTTGGAACGTTCGACGCTTGCGCCCGAAAGTACTCAAACAATACGACTATAACAATGAGCAGTACTTTCAAGAACTTTGGGTCGCAGAAGGAGTCACGAGTTACTATGACGACCTCTTTGTCGCTAGAACGGGTCTTTGCAAACCAAAGGACTACTTGGAGCGAATCAGCAAAAATATCGCTACGGTTCAAAACGCACCGGGGCGCCTGGCTCAGTCGTTGACCGACAGCAGTTTTGACAGTTGGATCAAGTATTACCGACCGGACGAAAATGCCAACAACAGCCGCGTCAGCTACTATCTCAAAGGTGCGTTGGTTGGCATGTTGCTCGATGTCGAGATTCGATCGAGAACCGACGACGCCAACTCGCTCGACGACGTGATGCGTTCGCTTTGGCAATCACATCGTGAAACGGGCTATACCAACGAGGACGTTCGCAATGCCGTTCTCAGCGTCAGCGGTCATTCGCATGAGGAGTGGCTCAATCGGCTCCTGCAATCGACGGAAGAATTAGACTACGCTAAATTGCTGGAATGGTACGGCCTGGAGTGGAAAAAGCGTGACTCAGACAAAGATGCATCAAGTGAAAAGTCCATTTTTGGCAACGTGTATGTGGGACTTGACCTAAAACCGGAACTAGGCAAAGCCATGGTCGACAAGGTGACACGAGATTCACCTGCCAGCCACGCAGGCTTTAATTCTGGCGACGAACTCATCAGCTTTGATGGGTTTCGAGTGTCGGCTGAAAACTGGACCGAACGATTGAATTTGTATCGTCCGAACGACGTCTGCAAATGCCTCATCGCCAGGCGAGGTAAGATCGTCGAGTTATCGCTCAAACTAGCGATGCAACACGAGAACACATGGACGCTAGTCAGGGTGGCCAAGCCAACCGAGGAACAAGAAAAGCACTGGCGAAATTGGCTCGCGATCCCCGAGCCAGAAAAGAAAACTGAAACCACTATTTCCGATTGAAAATTTGACGCCAGGGTATAGGATTGGAGCCGTCGGAATTACTCGATTTTTGCTATCCTGGATTGGCAACCGACATCCCACCTCCCGCCCAAAATTCTTTGGAGTTTGTCTCTCGATGAAGAAAAAATTGTTCTTGGCCCTTGTTGCACTTGCCTGCCTAACGAATTCCGCATTCGCTCAAAAATGGGCGGACTTGACAATGACCGTCTTGCTCGATGGCGATGTTCCGGCGCCCAAGCTGCTCGACATGTCGAAAGACCCTCTTTGCAACAATAGCTCGAAACAACTTTCGGACGATCTGGTCGTCGATCCAAAAACCAAAGGCATTGCCAATTTGGTTTTCACCATCGATACGAAAAAGACCAAACTAGAAACCAGCCAATTTCATCCCGATTTGCAAAAAATACCTGCGGTAAAGCCGGTCTTGGACAATGTCAAGTGTAAGTTTATGCCGCATGTTCTCGCGATGCGTGCTGGCCAAACGCTCACCGTCAAGAATTCCGATGACGCCGCGCACAATGCCAAGTTTAGTTTCTTTGAAAACGAGGAAGTCAACCCGATGATTGTTGCCGGTGGTTCCAAAGACGTGATCATCACCAAGGAAGAAAAAGCTGCAACACGCGTCGACTGCAACATTCACCCTTGGATGAATGCATATGTCATTATTACAAACCATCCCTATGTTGGCATCAGCGATTCGGTTGGCAAAATCAAGATCGAGAAAC
>JAIPFP010000170.1 GCA_021736575.1 Pirellula sp.
CACACTGTCCGAGAACAGGCTTGAGGAGTGAGGCTAGAGACGTGAGGAATTCCGTAGGTTGGATGGTCGTACGGTGGGGCGTTGTCCAAATCGTCGTGCGGTGGGCATTGTCCAATGGTTGGTTTGCATTCGATTGCCAGGTATCGGATTGGATTTTTGTGTATTGGATCATTGCGATTGGCGTAACGTCGTTTTGGCCTATGTGCCAACGGCACAAACGCCGATAGCCCAGGGCAAAGCCCTGGGTATGCAACACCCCTAATGCACGCTTGCCCCGACGGGGCAACATGTTTGACAAGTACGTTCGCCCCGTTGGGCCGTTGGGCCGATGGGGCTTCGTGGTTGGGTGGGACGATCGTTCCCAGGGCGTTGCCCTGGGCTATCACCGTTCGCCCCGTTGGGGCAATGCGCGTTCGTACATTGCGTATTGGAGGGCAAAAGAAGTGTCTACGCGATAATTTTTTCGATCACATTCCCAGCAACATCGGTTAGCCTAAAGTTTCTGCCGGCGTAGCGATAAGTTAACCTCTCATGGTCCAGACCCATCAGATGCAGAATCGTTGCATGCCAATCGTGAATATGGCACTTGTCCTCAACGGCTTGATAGCCGTGTTCGTCGGTTGCTCCGTAACTCAGGCCACCCCGGACTCCGCCACCTGCCATCCACGTTGTGTATCCTTTGTGATTGTGATCGCGACCGTCTCCATTTTGAGCATCCGGCGTGCGTCCAAACTCGCCACCCCAAATGATCAACGTATCTTTCAGCAAGCCGCGCTGCTTGAGATCGGCTAACAAGCCTGCAATGGGCTTATCGATTTGCGAGCAGTTTTCAGGAAGCTGCGTTGAGAGCCTTTGGTGATGGTCCCAATTGCCATGCGTTACTTCGACAAAACGAACGCCCGATTCGACAAAACGACGAGCCATAAGGCATTGACGTCCAAAATCGTTTGTGTCCCCTTGATTGATGCCATACATGGCGAGCGTCTTTTCGGATTCGCCTGAGATATTCATCAGATCCGGCAACACATCTTGCATCTTGAACGCCAACTCGTAAGACTCAATGACACCTTCGATATCCGGTTGGTGAACTTCACGCTCTAGTTTTTGGCGATTGAGATTTTGGATCAGGTTGATCTGATTGCGCTGCGATTGTTTGCTGGCTCGTGAGCTTGAAATGTCAGCCACTTGTTGACCCGCATCTGCCTGACCACGTTGCATTGCCATGGCTGGACCACGGCCTTGAGGGCGGCCTACTTTGGTACCTGAGTAGATGGCCGGAAGAAATGAGCTTCCGAAGTTTTGAGCGGCGGCAGCGGGTGGATTCAGTGCGATAAACCCGGGCATGCTCGCGTTCTCGGTTCCCAGTCCATAAAGCGTCCAGGCGCCCAAGGATGGGCGAACAAACTGCGCGTTGCCGGTATGCATTTGAGTCATGGCACGCGGATGCGACGGTTGATCGCAGTGCATCGAACGGATGAGGCACATTTCGTCCGCATGCTTGCCCAGTTCGGGGAAGAGTTCGGACATCCACAGGCCACTTTTGCCTTGTTGTCGGAATTTCCAAGGCGAAGGCAATAGCTTGCCGCCGCCGAACTTTCCGCCCGCTCCGCTCTTTCCAGCATCGGTCGCAAGGCTGGGTTTGTAGTCGAACGTGTCAACATGCGAGGGACCACCTTGCATGCATAGAAAGATGACGTGTTTCGCGGACGCTTTGAAGTGGGGGGCTTTTGGCGTTAAGGGATTCGTTGAGGCGGTGTCTTCGGCTGCGGCAGCCGTGCTCAGCCCTGCAAACGCCAAGTAGCCAAAGCCAGCCGATGCCGTTTGCAATAATTCACGCCGCGAGATCTGTGGCAAGTAAGAAGACATGAGTTGGTTTCTGAGGGTTGAAGAGTGCAGTACAGGATCCAATGGTCGCGCCCGGCAGGTGCGGCGACCTACTGTCAATTAATGAATCGAAACTCCGCAGAGCAGAACAATGCTTGGCAGAATTCGCTGAGTGTCTTAAATATTTGTTGTTCGCGAGGTAACGAGCCTTTGCTCTCGTCCGCTTTTCGGAAAAAAACGTTTGCGGATCGTAACTCAGCCTCGGTTGCGGATCGACCGTAAACTAGGTTGATTGCCTTTCCGGCGCGATCGATCGGGTTGCTCGAGAGCTTCATGATTCGCCTGGCAAGCGCGTCGCTTTGTTCCAATACGAATGGATTGTTTAACATGTACAAAGCTTGATCCGGCGTGTTCGACGATTCTCGCGTACCCACAACTAGGCTTGGCTCGGCGAAGTCAAAAACATCGAGTGCTCGCGGCAGTGTGTTGCGTGCGATGGGCAAGTAAACAGAGCGAAAGTAACTCGGCACTTCAAACGGATTCGCGTTCGCATTGCGTACCCCCCCCAAAGCTCTTAGCCCCGCCGCACCAGCGGCCCCTGCTTTGTCTTTGTCCAGGATCATGGAGATCGCTGCCGGTGGGATCGAGACTGGACCATTTGGACCCATAGTAACTTGCCCAAACGATGCGATCACAGAAGCTCGCGGTCGGTTCAAATCAATCTGTCCACCGATCGCCAGCATCGAGTCTCGCATCGATTCCGCGTCAAGGCGTCGAACATTGGCGCGTGCAATATGCAAGTTGTCCGGGTCAGCCTCAAATCGGTCGGGATCATGTGTGGACGCCAAACGGTAAACACGCGAATTTACAATCGAGCGAATGGTATGTTTAACGGACCACTTATTATTCATGAAATCGAGTGCGAGATGATCGAGCAACTCAGGATGCGTTGGAGCAGGGCCTGAGAAACCAAAATTATCAGGTTCGCGAACCATCGCTTTGCCGATGAGATGTTGCCAAATACGGTTCACCATTACCTTGGCGGTCAGCGGATTGTCCTTGGAAGCGATCCATTTTGCGAATTCGAGACGCCCTGAGGATTTATTGGATAGCTTCACGGGTTGGTTCGAGAGCACTTGCACGAAACCGCGCTCGACTTCTTGAGCTGGTTGGTCGATTTCACCTCGAACTAACAGACGAGCCGTGCGAACTTTGTCCGCATCTTGAACACCCATACACATCGAAATGGGTTTTCCATCGCTGTCGACCGAATGGATCTTGTTCGTGAGCATGGCGATCGCTTGATCGAGAATGGCTACGTTGAGAAAGCTCGGGCGGCCTCCAGGCGTTTTGTCTTTGGCTAATGCTGGATTGCGCTGAGCTCGACGCGCTTCCTCGTATTGATTCTCTACCTCTTTCAACTGCGACTTCAGCTCTGCTAACTCGCTCTTCGAGATCGGCTTGTCCGTTTTCGAGTTATCCTCAATGGGCAAAATAATCAAGTTGCTGGGTTGGCGATTGCGTTGGCTTCGGTTGCCGCCGTAGAAGGTTGTGGTGCTTTGAAATATTCCTGCCAGCGCGTAGTAGTCGGACTGAGGGATGGGATCGAATTTGTGGTCATGACAACGTGCGCAAGCGACGGAAACACCCAGTAGGACTCGCGTGGTCGTGTCGATTTGTTCGTCGATCAAGTCGGCTTGAAATTGACGTGGGTTTTGTTCCGCAAGCGACTTGGGCCCGAGCGCAAGAAAACCTGTAGCGATTAAGTGTTCCTGCCATTGAGCGTCGGTTTTCGCAGGTAGTAAGTCGCCTGCAATTTGCTCTTGGATGAATCGATCGTAGGGTTTGTCTGCGTTGAACGAATCGATCACGTAATCGCGATAACGCCACGCATGTGGGAATGTCATTTCGACTTCTTTGCCGGTGGATTCGGCGTATCTCGCGACATCCAGCCAATGGCGTCCCCAACGCTCTCCAAACTGGGGTCGTTCAAGCAACTCATCGACGATGTTCGAGATCGCCGTTTCTGGTCTGCTCTTGAAAGAACGGACGAAGGAATCGTGTTCTTCCGAAGAAGGGGGCAGTCCGACCAAACCGATATAGATTCTGCGGAGCAACGTGGTTGCGTCGGTGTCATCTGCTGGCGTCAAATCGTTGTCGTCCCAGCCTTGAGCGACATAGCGATCGATGGTCGATTTTGCCCACGATGAAAACTTGCTGACTCGGGGAGAAATGTCCCTAGGGGCCCGAAACGACCAGAACTCCTTGCCCTTGGAGATATCATCCGCGGACACTTTGGAGTGAATGGCAACACCCGTTTGCACGCGTGGATCTGGGGCTCCCATTTCGATCCATTTGCGGAAGTCTTCGAGCACAGAGTCAGGCAACTTGCTCTTCGGAGGCATACGATAGTCGCGATGGTTGATCGCATTCCAAAGAATGCTGTCTTCGAGATTGCCTGGGACGACTGCTGGCCCTGATTCACCACCTGCCAACAATGCGTCGCGGTTATCAACCGAAAGCCCGCCTCGGACACCTTGCCCGTCTGAGGAGTGGCAACGGTAGCACTTTTCGGCAAGCACCGGTCGGATTTTCGTCTCAAAAAACTGGACCGCATCCGGCGAAAGGTTGGTTGGATCGTCCTCAAAGGCATGAGACCATTGGGCGACCAAAACCAAAGCGATGGCGAATCGAAGAGTGCTTGAGATCATGATTTATCCATGGCTGATCGATAATGAAAAACAATTGGAGAAATAATCGCTTGGCGACCGCTGACTGCTGGCCTGGTACGTTTCAGGCTGCCTCTCGCCTTATTGGCCTGGTCGCTTTGGTTTGACACCGCTGCCGTCGTTCGTGTTTCCACGACCTGGTCCTTTTCCATTACGCTCAGCCATGATGGCGTTGGCGGCTTCGAGTTCCGACTTTTGAACGGCTCCATCTCCGTCTTTGTCAATCATCGTGAGGCGTTCGCGCATCGGTTCTGGGATCTCATCACCGGAGAGTTTTCCATCTCGATTGGTATCGCGGGCTTCAAACATTTTCATCATCATGGCTGGGGTACGTTGGCCCATCGGACCGTCTGGCCCACCAGCTCCGCCCATCGCAGCCATCATACCTTGCATTTTCGATGGGTCGGGTCGAAGTTCTTCCGCACTGAGTCGTCCGTCACCATCTTTGTCCAATTTGATGAGCGATTTGGAAGCATTTTCGATTTCGGAGGCAGATAGCACTCCATCTTGATCCAAATCCAGGGCGATCATGATCGGAAACATTTTTGCCATCATCGCGATGCCTTGGCCGGGCGCCATTCCCCCAAAACCAGCTTGGCCACCCGGACCTCCCGGTTGTCCGTTGGGTCGTTGCATTTCGTTACGTCTGCCCGCTGGTTTTCCTTTTTCTCCGTCTTGTTGAGCGTAAGCCACGGTTGGGACAGCGATCAAGGCGATGGAAAGGCTAATTGTCGTGAATTTCATGGACTTGTACCTCTGGTATTTGAGTTCTGGATAGGGTCAAGTTCCATACCGTTTCCCGACTCGATAGATCCACATGAATTTTTTAAAACCTTGCTTGAATTTGATTTGCAAGCCAAATTTTAGTTTGTGTAGGTACTTAGGTGTGCGGCAGCATTAGATTGTCCCGTAGCACAGGCTGCTAGCCTGTGCTTTTTAAACTATTACAGGCTGGCAGCCTGTGCTACGTGGTAGTTTTTGGTCTGCACGACGTCAGAGCGTGGTGCAACTTAGTCTATTACTCGTTGCTCCCTAAAATCACCGGAATCTGGATTGTTTGTCCGCCCCGAATCACGGTCAAGAGAACCTGATCCCCTGATTTCTTGGCTTCGATGACACTCAACAAATCATCCGAGCGTTTCACTTTTTGACCGTCAATTCCAACGATTAGATCGGATTGACCATGTTCGATGACTTCTTGTTCCAGGATAAGCACCCCTCGGCGAACTTTGCGTCGTTCGAGTTTTGAGCCTCGCAGGCCAGCTCGCTCCGCCGGACCATTGGGCGTCATGTTGACGACCAGCAGTCCTTTCTCGGTTTCGAAGACTTGCATGATTCCGATGGTTGGGCGAATCACGCGTCCGGTTGAAATCAATTGAGGAACCACTCTACGAATGGTATTGATTGGAATTGCAAAACCGATGCCCGCGTTGTCACCGCTTCGTGTTGCAATTGCGGTATTCATTCCAATTAACTCACCGCGTGAACTCAACAATGGTCCGCCTGAGTTTCCCTGATTGAGAGCAGCGTCAATCTGAATGATGGAACGAATTCGACGCTTTGTTTTCGATGTGATTTGGTGGTTCAAACGCGAGATGATGCCGGTGCTCATGGTGCGTTCAAGGCCGAATGGATTGCCTATGGCGATGATGTGTTGCCCGACTCTTAAATTGCTTGAGTCGCCCCAAGTCAGAGGGAACAGAAGCGACTCAGGTGCAGTAATCTTCAATACGGCGATATCGTTGTCCGCATCTTGTCCGACAAGTTCGGCCGGAAACAAATCGCCATTGAAAAGGGTGACATTGATGGCTTTAGCCCCATCGATCACATGGAAGTTCGTCAGGATGTGGCCTTGCTGATCGAACACACTCCCACTGCCGTTTCCCTCGATTTCCGACTCCAGAAAAAGCGTTTCCGGCCGGAACGATTTCGTCGAGATGTTGACGACGCTTCGGTTGGTTTGATCGTAGACCGAAACATTGATCGCTTCTTCGGAAGTCATCGCCACGAAACCGTCAGGAAAAACGATTCCAGGGGGGAGCAAAAAGCTTTCCCTCTGTGGTTTTGCATGAAGCAGACTCGTGCCGCGACCTTGGAACATCCAACCAATGGCAAAACCGATGAGCACAAATCCCCCTGCCACCAACGCTTTTCGAATCATCGATCGTTCCTTACTACAGACGACTGTTCTTCTCGTGACGAAACCGGCAACGCATGTTACCTTTTCGTATGATTCGGTCCATCCTGCCATTTCTACCACTTTTTTCAAGTCGACTTTTGATGACGATCCGCACTCGTTTCGCCCCAAGCCCAACCGGTTACCTTCACATTGGAGGGGTACGCACGGCTCTCTTCAACTATCTGCTAGCAAAACAAGCGGGGGGTCAATTCTTGCTTCGAATCGATGATACGGACCAAAATCGCAATGTGGAAGCAGCTTTACAGCCAATTCTGGATGGCTTCAAATGGCTGGGGCTCAACTGGGATGAAGGACCGGAGGTGAATGGTCCTTTTGCACCTTACTTTCAGTCGCAACGCCTGGAACACTATCAAGCTGCGGTGGAAAAACTCTTGGCTTCGGGCCATGCCTATTTCGATTTTGCCAAGCCGGAAGAAATCGAGTCCCAAAAAGAACAGGCTAAAAAAGAGGGCAAAGCGTTTATATACGATCGGGCGTTCATGGCCGATACGCCTGAAAAACGAGCTGCATTCGAAGCCGAGGGGCGACCTTTCGCCGTGCGTTTGAAAATGCCACGTGTTGGTCAATGTCAATTTCACGATCTCGTTCGAGGCGATTGTTCCTTTGAGTGGTCCGACGAACAAGATCATGTCGTACAGCGTTCCGACGGAACGTGTTTGTATCACTTGGCGAGCGTTGTCGACGATCACGACTTTCAGATAACGCACGTGGTTCGGGCGGTCGAACACCTCCCCAACACGGCTCGACAAATCTTCATCGCGGAAAGCCTTGGCTATGTCCTGCCCATCTTCGCTCACTTACCTTATGTGGCAGAACCAGGCGGAACTGCCAAGCTGAGCAAGCGCAAGCTAGACAAGTATCTCAAGCAGAAAGACTTCGCCGCACTTTGCCAAATGGGTGACACCATTGCACAACGAGCAAACATGCAGGTTTCGAAAGAGACCTTCAATCCAGTTGTTGTCGACTTTTATCGAGAAACGGGGTTTCTTCCCGGTGCCGTTCTCAACTACTTGTTATTGTTGGGCTGGTCGCTCGATGACAGCACCGAGCACTTCACGTTGGAAGACGCCGTAAAGCACTTTTCCTTGGCGCGAGTCAACAAAGCCCCTGCCTCTTTTGATCCGCAAAAGCTAGTCGCGTTTCAGACACGTTGGATGAACAACCTCGACTTGAAAAAGAAAGTCGCGATGGTTTTACCTTTTTTGCAAAAGGCCGGTTTTGTGTCGGAGCCCGCACCATGCGAAATGGCGGACCGACTTGGACGAATCGTTCAAGCGGCCGGGGATCGCATCAAAGTTGCGGGAGACATCCTGCAGTTTGACGAACTTTTCGCAACCGCTGAGTCCTTAGCAATCGACGAAGAAACATTTCAGAAGCGATTGGCCAAAGACGCGTCGGCTATTTCAGCCTTGCGTGATTTCCGAGAAGTGTTGGCCTCGGCAGAGACATTTACTCACGAGTCGTTGGAGCCGCAACTCAAGCAATTCGTTGAGGAACGTGGAATTAAACTCGGAACATGCATCAACGCGTTGCGGGTTGCGGTCACGGGAAAAGCGAACGGGCTAGGAATCTTCGATTACTTTGAGATTCTAGGTAGAGCGGAAACGCTCGAGCGGATTGATCGATGTTTGGCTAAGCTATGAATGAGAATCATCCTGCCGGATGGAGCGATGACGAATTGCTGTCCCATTGCAAACTCACGTTTTCGAGAGCAAGCGGGCCAGGTGGTCAGAATCGCAACAAAGTCGAAACGAGCGTTCAAGTTGAGTTTGTTCCTGCTGGAATCATCGCGCATGCGAGCGAACGCAGGACGCAAAACGAGAATCGAAAGGTCGCAATCCAACGATTGAGATGCAAGCTGGCCGTAGAGTACCAGCGAACTCACGAGCTTGTGACGCCAGCAAAATTGGCTGCATCCGAGCTGTGGAATCGGTATTGCCTGAACGGTCGGGTGAACATCTCGGACAGCAACACTGACTGGCCAGCACTGCTGGCAGAGGTGATGAACACACTCGAACAAAAGGATTGGGAGCTCTCTTTGGTGGCAGAGGGGCTAGCCACCAGTTCGTCGCAGTTGGTAAAGTTGTTGAAAAAGTACCCTCCGGCTCTATCGCGTTTAAATGGAGAAAGGAAATTGAGAGAGCAGAGGCCGTTAACTTAGTACCGTTCGATCATCAACGGTCTAATTTCGAGCGTGGCGGATGCTTCCTACAGCGAAATTGAACGGTTTCGCGCAGACCAAGAACCGATCTTTGCATAAGATGGCACTCGCAATTCGCCAGAACACTGTTTCGAGCTACCTTGGTGACTACTAAAAATGACAACTCCAACTCTAGAAGCAATCAACATTCGCAAGGTATATCAAACACCTGCGGAGGAGATCGTCGTCCTTGATTGTGTCTCAATTGCGTTGAGTGCCGGCGAAAACATGGCTATCGTTGGACCTAGTGGGGCAGGCAAGTCAACGTTGCTACAAATCATCGGAACGCTCGATACACCCACCAGCGGGACAGTTCGAATCGGCGGTCAAGACCCATTCGAATTCAATGAAAATCAGCAGGCGAGATTCCGCAATGAACGTATCGGATTTGTTTTTCAGGACCACCACTTGTTGCCTCAATGGAACGTGCTGGAAAACACATTACTCCCTGCGCTCGCGACTGGAAAACCTTCTCAAGAGGTGAGGGATCGGGCTGTGGCATTGCTAGAGCGAGTTGGGTTAAAACATCGCATGGGACACTTGCCAAGTCAGCTATCTGGTGGCGAACGAGAGCGGGTTGCCGTAGCTCGAGCGTTGGTCTTAAAGCCGATGGTTGTGCTGGCAGACGAGCCGACCGGTAATTTGGATCAGCAGTCCGCAGAGACGGTTGCAGCATTGTTGCTGGAAGTACCTAAAGAAGAGAACGCAGTCCTCATCGTAGTCACCCATTCACTCTCGCTTGCCGCAAGAATGCAGCATTGCTACGAATTGAATCATGGGCAACTACGTCTGCAGTAAACACACTAACTAATCCTCTTGCCTTAACCTTATCTTCCCCGAAGAGGATGGCTTACTAGCCGTTGTTTCATACGACGGTGCTTTGCCGCTCGCCGGACCGATTGACAGTCCGCCATTATCAGACTCTGCATTCTTTACTGGTGGCAGAAGCGCTTCTTCGTTTAACGCTGGTTTTTTTGAAGTTACTCCCCCACTATTTGAATTAGGCGCTGCGGGGTTGTTACCGGATGCGGCAGCTTGCGTTGAGCTACTGCTGGCCCCCTTTGACTCAATAGCACCTGCCGTGACAACGGGTCCATCCATGATTGGCCAACTGTTTACCGAACCGTTATAGATTGGGTCGATGTTATCCAAGGGTACGCGCACCGTGTAGGTACGCGCGACAGTTCGCATTTCAGTGTACGGAACGGACCGAGCAATTCGCTCAGGGACTTGGATCTTTTGAACAATTCGCTCCATGTAGGGAGTCTTGATCACCACGTCTTCCGAAACCACCTCTGGTTTGTAAGTTGTGAACTGTGTTTGAACAGGGCGAACATGCGTCTCGGGAACGTATTCAATACGTTCTCGTGCAACCTTGCGAGTGACTGGTTTTTGAACGGTTTGAGGAACCATCACTTTTTCTTGGACCGCTTCCATTCTCTGAGTCTGGATGGGTACTTGTTTTTCAATGACTTGATTTTCCATCCGAGTTGTGGTGATGGGAACTTGCTTTTGAATCGTCTCGGTTTGCATGCGAGTCGTGGTTACCGGCACCTGCTGCGTCACCATTTGACTCTCCATTCGAGTCGATGTGATCGGAACTTGTTGCTGCACGATTTCCGTTTGCATACGGGTGGTTTGAATCGGCACTTGTTGCGCAAAAGTCTGCGGCATGAAACTTGTTTGTGGAATGGCGACCTGCTGAAGGTTCGGCTGGTGGAAAGTTTGAACAAACGTTTGTCCCGGGGCTTGGTATGGCGTCCAGCCTAAACCGGCTCGCCTGAAATTTGGCACACCGGTTAACGTGTTCACGTTGTAGCCCGCTGGTTGCCACCTCAAACGATACTGAACATCGCCCGGTATAACGAAGGGTTGGGCGACAAGTCCACCGGCGTCGACAGTGGCTGGTTGGAAGGTTGTTACAGGTTGGTAGGAAACGTAATTCTGCGTCTGGAAGGTCGTTTCGGTAACCGGCTTTTGAACCGAATAGTTTTGCGTTTGCATGACCGTTACTGTGACGGGACGCTGAACGATATGCTGCTGCTGTTGCATGGTCGTTTCGGTAACGGGACGTTCCACCAAGTAATTTTGAGTCTGGTAAACCGTCTCGGTAATCGGCTTTTGAACGATTACCTGCTGCGTCTGATATTGAGTTTCGACGACGGGTTTCATCGTCGTAATAATCTGTTCGACTTGGGACGTCTCGTTGACGTAGGTGGTCTCGTCCACGTAGTCCGTTTTGACGACCTGTTTATAAACCGTGTACGACTCGTTGCGAGTCGAAGTCTCGATAACTGGTTTTCGAACCGTGTATTGACGTTTCTCAACTCGCTCTTGAACTGCGGGACGATACGATACGATTTCCTTTTCCACCAATCGGTCTTCGTACTCGATGCGCATCGATGTTACGGGCACTTGCTCGTACACCGTTTCAGGTTGGAGCCGATAGGATCTGACCGGTTCGCAGTTCTGAGCGTACGAATGTTCGCTGAGTAGCAAGGAAGAACCAGCGATTGCCAAAGCGCCTCGAAAGAGGGTTCGGAATGCCCGTCGTCTGCGAAATCTTGAGTCCATAGCGTCGTAACCTTAGAGAATTTCTGAAACAAGTGCTCTAATTGTGGTTTATTCCGACAAGTCTTTCAAATAAGAAATCGAATCATGGTCGATAAATGTTCCTATAAGTGCTTGTCGTGTCGATCTTTAGGAAAACAGCTTTTTTTGAAACCTTAACGGCTACTTAGTTGCCGTCACAGTCCTTGCAACCGGCATACACTACACAAACGACCGAGCTTGACACCCCAGGCCACCCAGACATCCCAGTTCCTCGAAATGCAAAAAATGATTGAGCCTAAGTTTAATTCCCAGAAATTTACCCAGTCGAACCAGAACTTTACCCAGTCGAACGAGATAAACTCCGACGAGACAAGCTCCAATCCGAATGGAATATGGCATCGTTTTTCCGAGGAAAAGGGGGCGGTGTTGGTTGTCGGGCACGGCACACGCAAGGCTTCTGGAGCAGCTCAGCTCCTCGATCTGGTATCGCAAATGCAAAAACTCGCCCCTGCCGCGATCATCGTTGGTAGCTTTCTCGAGCTTGCAGAGCCCTCGATATCACATGCCATCCGGTCGCTTCAGGTCCGAGGCATTGAGCGAATTGTGGTTGTTCCGGTTCTCTTGTTTACCGCCGCACATGCCCGCCAAGATATTCCCGAAGCCGTCGGGGAGGCGGCGACCGCATGTGGGTTAGAGCTCGTAGGGCAATCGGGGTCGCTCGGAACCCATTCATCCGTGCTGGCCCTCTCCGCCTCGCGTTTCGATGAAGTCATCGCGTTGGAACGCGGAGCAACCTGCCCTCAAAACGCATGCGCGAAAGTGAAATGCTCTTCTGGAGTTTGCGAATCGCGCGGCCAAGTGTTTGGAAGCATTGGCTTGGCGATGGTCGGTCGTGGGACAAGCGACTTAGCCGCTCTAGCGCATATGCGGCAACTGACACAGCTTCGCGTAGCAGAAATGGATGCCAAGCGATTTGAGACAGGCTTCTTTGCCGGTGGCGAACCCGATGTTGACACACTTTTGGAACAAGCATCGCGATGGGATTGCGACACGATTATTGTGCAACCGCACTTGCTGTTCGAAGGCGAACTCATTGAGCAACTTCGGGGCAAGGTCTACGAAATGCAGCAGGACCATCCCGATCGCCGCTGGTTGATCGCGAGAACGTTGGGGGCCGACCCCAAGCTTGCCGAAGTGTTCTTGGAACTGGCGGCGGAACAGATCCTCAAGAGTGCATAACGCTGCCACCATCCACGTTGATCGTTTGACCCGTCACTTCGGAGGAGCGAGGGCTACTCAGAAATACGACCATTGCAGCGATGTCCTCGGCCTGTTGCCAGCGTCCAAGGGGTACCACTTGTTGGATTTTTTTTGTGGCCCACTCGTCATAAGTAAGGCGTAGTTCGCTCGGTTGTTGCGTATTCCAAGCCTCCCAGACAGATGCGTTGAGGGGTGTTTTTACCATGCCGGGAGACACACAGTTCACTCGTACTCCGTGAGGGGCAAGGTCTTTTGCCATGCACTGCGCAAAATTGATGTTAGCGGCTTTGCTTGCGCTGTAAGGCGGATCGGTTTGAGACCCGATCTGACCAGCGATGCTTGTAAGGAAAACCATCGATCCACTTTTGCGACTCTGCATTGCGGGCCCGGCGACATGCGCGATGTTTGCCATTCCAAGAATATTGACTTCTAGGACTTTGCGCCAGGCTTGAACGGGAACACGAGTGAACGGGAATCCGAAATATCCAGATCCAATGGCAGCGGCGTGCACCAATATATCGACTGGTCCCAATCGCTCTTCGGTATCATTCCAAGCTGCTTGGACCTGCTCGCTTTTCGTAACATCAACGACCCGACGGGAAATTGCATCTTCTAATGGTTTGCATTGCAGATCCCATGACGAAATGATTGAGCCTTCTTGAGCGAGAACGTTCACGCAAGCCGCTCCGATACCGCTTTCCCCACCAATAACAACCGCAACTTTTCCGGCAATTCCTAAATCCAAATCAGCCTCCTCGCGCCGAAGCAACAACCGACCAACGCAACAACCGTCAAACACGGATAAGGGACAAACAAGGCTTGCTACTCGATTAGTCGACGCCACCATGATTTGACTGGCGG
>JAIPFP010000171.1 GCA_021736575.1 Pirellula sp.
TTTTTTTGAATCGAACAGGGAGAATCGTCCTCCGCTCGTGTGGTGGCTTCGCAGCGAAGCAGGTCTTGGCGAGCCTCGATCCATTTCTTCTCGGCGATTCGCTTTTCGTTGCTCCAATAGTCGGGCAGCTCTTTCTCGAGCCATGCCGAGACGCGTTGCAATTGCTGGCGAATATCGTCTGTTTGCTTGCCCGTATCGTGGCGCAGTTTGGCCACCGATTCGATGAACGTCTCGATCGCCTCCAAGCTTTTCACGTTTGCTTCAGCCATGGCCGCGTTGGTACTCCTCGATCAATTCCGCCTTGCGCATCAAATAGGGAACGTGCCGTTCGCTTGCATCGATCAGTCGACCAAGTTGTTTCATTTCCTGTTCGAATTCGGCCGAGAATTTCAGGTGCTCTTGGTCGCGCCAGGAAATCGCCAACTGCTGCATTTGTTGCGAGAGCTTGGTTGAAGCGTCTCCGAGCAATCCGGAAAAGCGTTTGAGCTGCATCGCAAAATTTCGAAGTTGCTCTGGGTCAACAATTGCTTGTGCCATTCTTTTGTCGTATTCGAAAATAGTTGCCGAAATGAAAAAACCGCGACTCAACTTGACTTGCACATCATATTCGTGAGACGGGCTTTTCGCGATAGCGCTCACAGATTCCTCGCGGCAGCTAACAAGATTGCATCATCATAGCCCCATGCCCTCAAACCTTGCCGAACGATCTCGACATAGGATGCGTCCGGAACGACAAACGAGCGTTTTTCGCTTGCACAGACATGGTATGTGATTGCCTCAACGGACTGCTCCAATTCGTTGATCACCGTTACCGCCAAACGCTCATATGCAGTCGGTACACCTTCCTTTTTGTCGAGCGCTTTCCAGCCTTCATCGCCAACTTCAAAGAGTACGCCTGGAACCAAACGCCCTACACTCGGCTTTATATCCAGCACCCCACCTTTTCGTGTTGCCGCATAAAGTGTGAAAGCGAGGTCGTAGCTTGGCAATCGTGCGTTGCAGTAATACCTCAATAACGACTGCCGAAATCCATTTCGACTACACCACGCGTCTAAGTCCTGGAGGTTCAAATTCGACCCATAAGCAAAATACAATTTGTCCGACATGCTCATGCTCAAAACAACGTGTATATGAAAGGTGCGGCCCCTGTTGAACTTAGCAGGACGATCACTCCAATCAATCCGAGCGAGAGCAGAATAGGAATCAACCACCATGCTTTGTTCTCAAGGATGAATTGCGTGAACTCTTGAATCAGCGTCAAGGGTGGCTCGTCGCCAGCCTTTTCGAACTCGCTCTTCGTTTCGGAATCGGACATGTTGCTTTTCGAAATGGGTTCTCAGAATCGGCGATAGTAGCTCGCCAACTCTTTAGGGTCGGTTTTGGATTGCCAATACGTTTCCTGATTTCGATTCATTCTAAGTTGCAAAGTATCGCGGCGGAGCAGCCGAAACATGATTCCGATTGGCAAAAAGACGCAAAAGTAGATCAGCAACATCGATAGCTCACCCAAAATCATCCCAATGGGAGCGGCAGCGATCATCAAGCCGACAAAGACGGGGCGAAGCCAGCGAGGTCGTATCCAACCCACCGCAGCCATCGCGCCACCAACACCGACGAGCATCCCGAGAACTGCCGGGCTCGCGCCCCAAAGCCACCCGATCAACGGAACGGCAATCAAGCACAGAACACCAAATTGGCGAAGTTGTCGCAAACTAGGGGACCAGTTGATTTCGATTAGGCTCATTGCTTTGCTGCTTTCTAAGCACATCCGCAACTGTTTTTCATACCAACGCGCCGTTGGGCGATAGCCCCGGTTTTCCAATTGCTCGACATTCGTCGTGAACCAGGGCTATCGCCCTTCGGCTATCAGTTTGTTTCACTCGAAGTCCTTTAGTCTAATTCAAATTGTTTCAAGTAATTGCGTCTCGCGTCTGGATCGTGCGGCCGTGGCTGCTCGGACTTGAGCAACAATTGCTTTCCAAGCACCAACGCGTCCATGTCGGTCATCATAAAGCAACGGTAGGCATCTAGCGGCGTGCAAACAATCGGCTCGCTGCGAACGTTGAAGCTCGTGTTAATCATCACAGGACAATCGGTCAATTGATGGAAGCGACTCAACAATTTGTGCAACAGCGGATTGCGAAGGGAATCGACTGTTTGGATTCGGGCGGAATAGTCAACGTGCGTCACCGCAGGAATTTCGGATCGAGGCATATTCAATTTCTCGATCCCAAAAACGTGATTCGCGGATTCGTCTATCGCAATTCGCTTCTCTGGACGCACGGGCGCAACAAGCAACATGTAAGGGCTGTCAACTCCTGGCTGCATTTCAAAGTACTGATGGACGTACTCTTTGAGAACGATCGGTGCAAATGGGCGGAACGACTCTCGGAATTTAATTTTGAGATTCATCACCGACTGCATCCGCGGGCTTCGAGCATCGGCCAAGATACTGCGCGCACCTAACGCTCGAGGGCCGAATTCCATCCGCCCTTGAAACCAACCGACAACTTCCTCGGAAGCGATCCGCTTGGCGACCTCATCACACAGCAGGTCATCGGTTTCAAAGCAACGATACACAGCTTGCTGCTGTTCCAGGATCAAACAAACATCTGCATCGGAAAAATCTGGGCCAAGGAACGAGCCCTGCTGGCTGTCCTCGAGCCGAATCGTTCGCGGTCGGTCCAGCAATTGGTGCCAGATAAAGAGTGCTGTCCCCAATGCTCCCCCCGCATCGCCAGCAGCTGGCTGAATCCAAATTTTGTCAAACGGCCCTTCACGAAAAATGCGACCATTGCCTACGCAATTCAAGGCGACACCTCCAGCCAGCACCAGATTCTTGGAACCCGTCGTTCGCTGCGCGTGCCGAGCCATTCGCAACATGACTTCTTCGGTAACGGCTTGAACGGAGGCGGCCAAATCCATCTCGCGCTGCGTGACAGGTGATTCAGGCTGTCGCGGTGCGCCGCCGAACAAGCGATGGAATTTTGGCCCTGTCATTGTCAAGCCTTGACAATAGTTGAAGTAGCTCATGTCCATCCGCATCGATCCGTCGGGCTTCAAATCGAGCAAGTGCGACATTATCTGCTCCACGAACCGTGGCTGGCCGTAGGGCGCGAGTCCCATGAGTTTGTATTCGCCGCTGTTCACTCGAAATCCGGTGTAGTAAGTGAACGCAGAGTAAAGCAAACCGAGCGAATGCGGAAATCGAATTTCTTGGTGCAGCGTCAGTTTGTTCCCCTGACCGTGCCCAACGCAAGTCGTCGACCATTCGCCGACTCCATCCATGGTGAGGATGGCTGCATCGTCAAAAGGTGAAGGCAAAAAAGCGCTTGCTGCATGCGACTGATGGTGGTCGAGAAAGACGATGCGTCGCTTATAACCGGGCAACGCATTCCGAATCTCGCGAGGGACGTGTAGTTTCTGTTTCAACCACAGCGGCAGGGCTTGTCGAAAGGAAGCGTATCCCGCAGGCGTGAAGGCAAGATACGTCTGGAGCAACCGCTCGAATTTCGTCAACGGTTTGTCATAAAAGCCAACGTAATCGAGTTGCCGTGCCGTAATCCCGGCACGGCGCAAACAGAAATCGACGGCGTGCATTGGAAAACGAGGATCGTGTTTCCGCCGGCTGAAGCGATCTTCTTGCGCTGCAGCGACAATTTCACCATCTACCACCAACGCGGCGGCGGAATCATGATAGAACGCCGAAATACCTAGGATCGCTGTCATCGGCTTAGTTTAATGCTTGCGATCTTTTCAGGGAATGCATGATGAAGTTGGAGCTGGTCAGAGAAAGCAAAGCTGGCAAGTTCTAGTTCTAGGTTGATGCAACTTTAGTCTTCGTGCCGATCGTCGCTCGCCGAAAAAGTGCTTTTTTCATACTCGAAATCGGACACGCGGAAGCAATCTCAGCCGTCTGCCAACTAGCATCAGTTTGGGTGACGCCTCGGTGACCGGTGCTGAAGCCAGAACATCGAAAAAAGAAAACTGCCCCCATTTATTTCCGAGTAGCGTCAAGCTCTAATTTTCGGATTCGTCGCGAGACTGGATTTAGGGACTTTAGCTTCAAATTGAATGGCAGTGGCATATGTGCGATCAAGATCATTTTGGCGAAGATGCAAAGAAGTACTCACGCAGGGATTTAGGCGTGATGGTTTCAGCTGGCATTGGTGCCGCCTTGTTATTCCCAAGTTCGGCTCACGCTGTCGAAGTGACTGAGAGCGAAGTCGACATCAAGACGCCGGATGGTGTTTGTGATGCGTACTTCGTTACGCCCAAAAACGGCGCACATGCTGCGGTAATCGTTTGGCCAGATATCTTCGGCTTGCGCCCTGCGTTCAGGCAGATGGGCAAGCGGCTTGCAGAATGTGGTTACAGCGTGCTGGTAGTCAATCCATTCTATCGATCCAAGAAAGCGCCAGTAGCACAGGATGCAAGCAGCACACCCATTCAAGATGTGTTTCCACTAGCGCGTACATTGAGCGAGAAGACGCACAACGATGATGCCAAAGCGTTAGTGGCTTGGCTCGACGCTCAGCCGCAAACCGATACGAAGAAGAAGATCGGTACGATCGGATATTGCATGGGTGGTCCAATTGTTATGCGAACCGCAGCCTTAGTACCCGAACGCATCGGCGCAGGCGGCACGTTTCACGGCGGTGGACTCGTCACCCAAAAACCCGATAGTCCTCATCTGTTGATACCCAAGATGAAAGCGCAGTTTCTGATTTGCATTGCCGAAAACGATGACCAAAAAGAACCAGAGGCCAAGAATGTGCTGAAGGACTCTTTCGCTCAGGCCAACTTGCCTGCGGAGATTGAGGTCTACAAAGCTGGCCATGGGTGGTGTCCTCCAGACACCAAGGTTTACAACCAAGAGCTTTCCGAAAAAGCTTGGGCGCGCCTGCTTGTACTATTCGAGAACGCCTTGGCGTAACATGGTCAGGTATGCTTCTAACTGCCAACATCCATCACGGCCTTCGTTTTTTAGGCCAGTTGATTTGGCAAACCTAGGTCTTCTTTGCGTTCTTCCCTTGATTGATGTTCTTGCTGTGTGGAGAATGTGACAGCTGGTAGAGGTTTTTCCAATCAAGATCGATTGGGTTGAAAACAAAAGACGTTTTCCGACAACAGTCGTAACTGAATTGCACCAATACAATGAATGAGCCAAAACCGAAGACGCAACTTCAATCGATTACGTCCAGCGTTCCGGTCTTCAATTGCATCGTCTATGTGCTTCGTGACTCAAGCGGCAACGTTTCAGGACGAGTTGCAAATTTGCCCGATCTCGAATTCACTGCATCGACCGAACGGGATCTCCTAGGCAAAATCGTAAAAGAATTTAAGCGGGCCGTTCTCGAGTATTCACAGAGCGCGAATGGTGTACCTTGGCTCGAGCCACCCATCGCAAAAGAACCCAACGAACAAACACGCTTGATACCGGTGCATTTGTAGTATCATCGATGCAGAGTCAGCATTAACCAACATGAGCTTGTGAAATCTTGTAAGCTAGACAATCGCTAGCCAGCACTCGGCAACGGTGAACTACCCAGCCTCAACTCGCACCGGTTTGACACGCCGGAGCGTCGAATTGGTACAAAGGTAAGAGGTTTCCAACCCTTCCGCCTTTTTTATTGCCCCCTAAAGCTCGAAAGATAATACGAAGATGATCAACCCTCTGGTGCGAATCGTAACGCTTCTCGTGATAGCGGCGTTCACGCCTACCTTCACGGCCATCGCGCGAGACCCGGGCAGTGATTCCGCGAAAGCCCCACTCAAAGTCTTCATCCTCGCTGGCCAATCGAACATGGAAGGACATGCTGAAATTCGCACCTTCGACTATATCGGCAAAGATCCGGCCACGGCAGCTTTGCTTAAGGAGATGCGCAATCCCGATGGAACGCCTCGCGTATGTGACGAAGTATGGATGTCCTATTTGACCGGGCCTTATGATGGCAGTGCAAATGGCGAGGGCTTGGGGAAATTGACCGCAGGCTTTGGCGCACGCGGAGATCAACCCACCAAGGCTGGCGGAAAGATCGGGCCTGAGTTTACCTTCGGTATCTACATGGAGAAAGAGCTCAAGGAACCCATCCTGATCATCAAGACCGCTTGGGGCGGCAGGTCGCTCAACACGGAATTTCGCCCCCCCAGTGCCGGGCCATACAAGTTGCCCAAGCAAATTCAAGATGAGTGGGACAAAAATCCGCAGGGTGCCCACGGCATTCCCAAACTTGAGGATCGAAAGAAATGGCAAGAAGACAAGGATGCTGCCTCAAGTGTGTTTTACCGGATGATGGTTGAGCATGTGAAAAAAGTGCTTGCAGATCCCGCTCGGGTCTGCCCCGCCTATAATCCCAAGCAGGGCTACGAACTGGCGGGTTTTGTATGGCTTCAGGGTTTCAACGATCTCGTCGATGGTCAGACCTATCCGAATGGTAATTATGACGAGTACTCGCGCCTCTTGACACACTTCATCCGCGACGTGCGCAAAGACCTTTCCGCTCCGAAAATGCCATTCGTCATCGGCGTACTTGGTGTCGATGGCGAAAAAAACGTCAACTTCCGCAAAGCCATGGCGGCTCCGGCTGCCATGCCCGAGTTCAAAGGGAATGTGGTTGCAGTAGATACCGCGCCGTTTTGGGATCGTGACATAGAAGCCGCAGAACCCAAGCAGGGCGAGTATAACGAAATTGTCGGCACGGCTCACACATTGAAACCAGATGGCACACTCGATACAGAACGGAAATGGGATAAGTTCTGGAAGCCGATTGGCAAGCCTCTGCCAGAGGAGCGAAGCTGGCGTTTCGTCACGGTCGATGCCACCGAAACGAAGGACAAACTGAAAGAATTCACCGACAGGAGATTCCGTGACATAGTACTGCCAGCCGGTATGGAGAATTGGTATCTGCCTGACTTTGATGACAGCAAATGGACAGCGGGCAAGGCTCCAATTGGCAAAGGCGTATGGAACCACAGCGGGGTCACGCTGGACAATTATTCTTCGATATGGGCGAAACAGGAATTCCTGCTCATGCGTTCCACTTTTGAAGTAGATAACCTCGATTACGATTCCTACCGCATCGCGATTTTGGCGCGACAGGGGTTTCATGTTTATTTAAACGGAAACAAGATTCACACCTACATCTGGTGGCTAGATAAGCCGCAATACAGATCCATCGTCCTCGATAAAGGACGGACTCAATATTTGAAGAAAGGAAAGAACGTCTTGGCGGTTTATGCCAATGACCAATACTCCCCGAACTCCCCAGAACATTTTGCAGCGCTCGATGCATGGCTTGAGGGAATCACCAAGGCGGATCAGGAAAAGCTCGACCTCGCTTTGAAGGAAGTCCTTTCACCCAAAGACAGAGAAGCACTCAAAGGCGCATCCAATGGCGGCTACCATTACTTCGGCAGCGCAAAAATATTTGCTCAAATGGGCAAAGCCTTTGCCGAAGCAAACCTCAAACTCATCAAAAAGTAGGAAGCAAACAAAACGGCGGAGCCTGTGGCCAGTTCACTGCGATCGCATCCATCTTCACCAACGAAATGAACCATGATTGTGATCCGACAGGCCGTATCCACCGACGTGGAAACCATCGCACGTTTCAACATCGCGCTCTGCCGTGAAACCGAAGGACGGGAACTTGATCCCGTGACGGTAACCAACGGAGTCAGACGCTTCGTTTCCGAACCCAACAGGGGAAGGTACTTCGTGGCTGAGATCGACGGCGAAGTCGTGGGACAAGCCGCGCACACGTTCGAATGGAGCGATTGGAGAAACGGTGAGATCTGGTGGATTCAGAGTGTCTATGTTCATCCCCATTTTCGCAGCAGGGGCGTATTCCGCACTCTCTTCACGCACATTGAGGAACTCGGCGAAGCGGATGTAGATTGCTGCGGCATCCGCCTCTACATGGAGCGGGAAAACGAAACCGCTCGAGAAAGCTACCGACGCCTCGGCTTCAGCGAAACGGGTTATGTGGTTTTCGAGCGTTTGTTTTCCTTAACGGATGAAACCTGATCGTGAACTCGAAACTTCCTTTAATCGATGGCGCCACCGGCACTGAACTCAACCCAACCCTTTTTTAAGGCAATTCGGTATCCTTTACGCTGTTCGTGGTTGTTTGAATTTGGTTTTCGTTCAAAGGAAGGCTTGCAAATTGTCCAAAATCCTAGTGCTTTATCACTCCAACTCTGGCAATACTCAAAAGATGGCAGAGTTGGTTGCCGAGGGTGCCCGACAACTTGAAGGGACAGAAGTGCGATTGAAAGATGTCTCGAACGCCGATCACAACGATCTAAAGTGGTGCGATGGCATCGCACTCGGATCACCGACCAACTATGGCAGCGTTAGTTGGCAAATGAAGCAATGGTGGGACCAGCAACCGATAGAAAACTGGGGAAAGCTTGACGGCAAGATTGGTTGCGTATTCACGTCGGCTGGCGCGTGGGGTGGTGGGCAAGAATGGACTTGCATGACTTTGTTGTCGATTCTCATTAACTACGGATTTCTGGTGTTTGGAGTGACGGACTACACGGGGGTGAAGTTCTCTGCCCATTATGGCGCAATCTCCGCTGGCCCGCCGGTGGAGGACGGAGGCCAAGAAGCGTGTAGGAGGCTTGGGCTGCGGTTGGCTGAATGGTCTACAAGCCTCATCGACGGCCGCAAAGACGCTCATCCGCTGAATCAAATCTACGAGCGATTTCGTGAGCTAGGGAAATAAGCATTCCCAGGACGCGCCTACCACTGCGTTAGGCACTCGATGACGTCAAGCAATTATGGTACATTGCCTGAACTCGCACGGGTTTGACACGCGTTTGACAGGCCGGAGCATCCCCCAGCCAAATTGATCCTCTTCGGAAAAGTTGCTTTGTTACGAAGTCGTCCAACAACTCAAGTCACATCAAAGTGAGTGTCGCCCATACCTAAGTAAATCCGCAACTGTTTTTCAACCCAATTAGCCGTTGGGCGATAGCCCCGGTTTTCCAATTGCTCGACATTCGTCGAGAACCGGGGCTATCGCCCTTCGGCTATCAGTTTGTTTCACTCGAATACTCATACCGATGTGCTTAGCACCTCGATGGTGGCCTTCGCCGAAAAGTGATTTTTTAATTCGTCGAGTGGCGCAAGCGACTGTGCCAGTAGCCATAACAAAAGTAAATGCCCAGACCAATGGCGAGCCAAATCACCAATCGCATCCAGTTCTCACTTGGCAACGAAAGCATGAGTGCAACGCAAAGCAGGATACCCAACGTAGGGAATAATGGCGAAAATGGGCATCGAAATGGTCGTTCACGATGCGGATCCACGTAACGCAATATCAAAACGGATGCACAGACCAGAGTAAAGGCAAACAACGTACCTATGTTGGTTAGATCTGCCAGAATGTTGAGCGGCAAAAGGCTAGCGGCGGATGCCACAACCAATCCAGTCAGGATGGTCGACTTATACGGTGTTTGCCACTTGGGATGAACAGCCCCAAAGAATCCAATCGGCATCAATCCGTCACGAGCCATTGCCAAGAATATTCTTGGTTGTCCCATCATCATCACGAGCAATACCGAAGTGATGCCCGCGATGGCCCCAACGGTTACGATGAATTGGGCAAATCCATAACCCACTTGTTCGAATGCTCTAGCAATCGGTGCGTTGACATCAATTTGGTCGTAAGGAACCATTCCAGTAAGGACGGCCGCGACGGCGATGTAAAGCACAGTGCAGATTACCAAGGAACCAATGATTCCGATCGGCAAATCGCGTTTGGGATTTTTGGCTTCTTCCGCCTGCGTGGAAACCGCGTCAAAGCCCAAGTAGGCGAAGATAATTCCAGCCGCACCCGCCATCATACCTTGATTTGTACCTCCGAACACCGGTTGCCCAAAGAAGGTAATACCGCCGTAGCCAAACGGAGCGAAATTGTCTGTCCAGTTCGCGAAATTGACATACCAAAAACCTACGAAGATAACGAACAATACAACACTGACCTTGATGGCCACCATAATTGCATTGGCAAAGGCACTCTCGGCAACGCCGCGCACAAGAATCGCGGTTACGACGGCAGTGATCAAGATGGCTGGCAGGTCGAAGTAAAAGCCGGTACCAAAAAACGCCCCACTTTGAACTACGATTTCTTGTCCCGTGGCACTCACATGATTTATTGCGTCCGCTTTCCCGTTGTAATCGAATGGAGCATCCGAAAATCGGTGAAGAAATGCGTCCTTGGCGAATGGGTTGATCCCAAATTGACCCAGCAAGGCTTGCAAGTATTTTGACCAACCGTGCGCGACAGTCGATGACGCGACCGCATACTCAAGTATCAAATCCCAACCGATGATCCATGCCATCAGTTCGCCGAGAGTCGCATAGGCATAGTTGTAAGCCGAACCGGCGACGGGTGCCATCGAAGCGAACTCGGCATAGCACAATGCTGCAAACACGCATGCTAAGCCAGCAACCACGAAGGACAACATGATCGCGGGCCCCGCTTGGGTGGCCGCCGCTTTGCCAACCAGCACAAAGATCCCCGTACCGATAATGGCCCCCACACCAAGTGCAGTGAGCGAGATCGGGCCCAATGTGCGTTTCAGCCGATGGCTCCCCTCCATATCGGCTACCATATTGTTTAGACTCTTGGTGCGAAACAATTGGTTCGTCATTCCGGTTCCTATTGGATGTGTAGTGGGATGTTGCCTGGGAAAAATCCGATTCTAGATTGAACGGGCTCTGAATTTAATAACCCACCCGCGATTAATTGCAAGTTTCAATGTGGGTTTCGGGCGATTTTGACATCCATCATTCATCTCATGGTCCAGACTTCTCGACCGGAACATGCGCTTGTGGTTGACGCAATGGGAGCACGGCAATTAATGCCGCAGAACAAATACTCGTGAAACTTAGAAAGAACAAACCATAAACGTACGAACCCAAAGTTGAATCAACGTAACCCATGACGGATGGGCCGAGAAAACCGCCCAAATTACCGATAGAGTTGATCATCCCCACGCTTCCCGCCGCAGCAGAAGAGGTCAGAAAAAGGCTAGGCAATGACCAAAATGCGGGCATATAGGACTTCATCCCAGCCGCTGCAACGGAAAAACAAAGCACGGAGAGGTAAATGTTGCCACGCGTAAAGGGTGAGAGCACTAGCAACGTCGCTCCGATGACAACCGGTAACACCGAGTGCCATCGACGTTCATGGAATCGGTCCGAACTCCAACCGATAAATAGCTGACCTGGGATGACGAGCAAGGACGGAATCATAACGAGCAGTGCAACTCGCGATGGCTCCAGTTGGTACCACTGCTGCAAAATACTAGGCAAGAAGAACTCGATTCCGTAGTTCGCTGTGACGATACCGAAGTATGCCAAAGAAAGCAGTAGGACTCGAGGGCTAAACAGAGCCGATAACACAGAATGGTGACTAGTATCGGCACGCAGGGCTTTTTCCCGAGCCAGTTCTGTTTCCAAGGCGTCACGCTCTTCCAACGTGAGCCATTTTGCAAATCTTGGACGATCGGTGAGATAAAATAGCACAACAATACCCGCAATCACCGCCGGTATTCCCCAAAAAATGTAGATCCATTGCCACCCCTTTAGACCAAGAAGTAGGGGGTTGGTGACCATTTCACCATCGACAAGGTGCGTCCTGCCGATATCGATAAACAATCGTGAAATGGCCGGCCCAATCATCATCGCAAGCGGCGAGGCAATCAAGAAATACGAGATCGCGCGAGCTCGATCTTTGGAAGGGAACCAGTGCGTTAAATAGACGATTACGCCTGGAAAAAAACCTGCTTCCGCCACTCCCAGCAAAAACCGCACGATGTAGAACTGCGTCGGTGTCTGCACAAAGGCCGTCGCCGCAGCCATAAACCCCCAAGTCACCATGATCCTGCAAATCCATTTTCGAGCACTCCATCGCTCGACAATCAAAGACCCAGGTATCTCAAGCAGAAAGTACCCCAGGAAAAAAATCCCACCTCCGAAACCAAATACCCAACTGTCAAACTCAGGAAGATCCTCGCCCATGGTGAGTTTCGCTACTGCGACGTTGGTTCGATCCACGTAAGCGATGATGTAGCAAATGAACAACAAGGGTACCAATCGAAAGTATGCCTTGATGCGAGCCGAATCGAGGGGACTAGTGTTGGTTGCGATGATGATTTACTCAGAACAGCAAGGAGAGGTTTATTGATCCGTTAGACGCTAGACACGGCCGTGCTCGCCCTATTGTAATCGATCGCGAGCGAGGGATGTGGCCGAACAATTCTTTGCGTTCTTACATCGATTCCATCCCCGATACTATCATACAATGCTGCATCGCGTCCATCCGCAGCTCTTGTTCGCGTCTCAAAGCAAACGAGAACCAATTCCTTGGAGTTTAAATTGAAGTCAAGCCAATCTCAAACCGTTTTTCAACTCACCTATAATTATGTCCGCGAGACCGCCTTGCTCGAGAGTACGCTTGCACTGCTAGAATGGGACGAGTACACGGGGTTACCCTACCGTGCAGCCCCTAATCGCGCCGACCAAGTAACATTCCTGAGCGGCTTGGTCCACCAACGCAAGACCAGCCAGCAGCTTGGCGGATGGTTAAACGAGCTTTCTCATTCGGAACTTGCCAAGAACCCGAATAGCGAAGTCGGCGCATCGATACGAGGTTTAAAACGCGATTTTGACAAGAACATTCAACTGCCTGAGGACTTAGTCAAGCGAATTGCGCATGCAATCACTGTCGGGCAACAGATATGGTCGGAAGCGAAACCGAAAAACGACTTCGCCTCCTTTCTGCCACACCTTACCGAAATCGTCCAGTTGCGCCGCGAGGAAGCTGCCATCTTAGCCAACGGCAGCCCTTGCAAATACGACAGCCTGTTGGACCAATATGAGGAGGATGCGCTCACGGACGAAGTCTTGGAGGTGTTCTCGGAACTCAGAGAGCAACTCGTCCCACTCGTGCAGGGCCTGACGCAATCCGGCTCCGGGCCCGATGGGAAGTCGATCATGGGTGAATTTGATATTGCAAAGCAGAAAGGATTTTCGCATTGGGTGGCTGCTCAAGTCGGCTTTGAGTTCGATCGAGGACGGCTGGACGAAACAGTTCATCCTTTTTGCACAACGCTCGGACCACACGACCACCGCATCTTGACTCGGTACGATGCGAGCTCATTCAGTAGCGGCCTTTATGGCACGTTGCACGAAGCTGGACACGGAATGTATGAACAAGGCCTTTTACCGGAGTGGTTTGGCTTGCCGGCGGGTAGTGCGGCTTCCTTGGGCGTTCATGAGTCTCAGTCGCGGTTATGGGAAAACATGGTTGGCAGATCGAGAGCCTTTTGGCAGTGGTGTCTGCCACATGCGCAAAAGTGGTTTCCCTCCTTAAACCATTTTTCCGTCGATCGTATTTACGCCGATTTGAATCGTGTTGAGGCCAGTCTGGTACGAATCGAAGCCGACGAAGCGACGTACAACTTGCACATATTGCTTCGCTTTGAATTGGAGCGGGAACTGATTGACGGGAACTTGAAATGTGAGGACCTGCCTCAAGCGTGGGCGGATCGCTACGAAACATACCT
>JAIPFP010000172.1 GCA_021736575.1 Pirellula sp.
TCGCTACTTGACAAAGCTAAAGCTCTTGGAGCCGGTGCGGACACGAGCAGATGAACTTGAGGAGCTTGACGGTCTCGAGCTGCGGACAGAGCTTACCGCCGACTTATGATAATTGGAGGGACTCATAGGCGTGTTGTTAAAGTTCGGCTTTGCTGACGACATTCCTCCAGAATAAAAACTGCCCTGGCGTCCCATCATGGACCCCAACATATAGCCCATCATCATGTTGCCCGGGCTGAAGCCGTAACCATGTGGGCGATGATAGCCGTTGTTGTCCGAGGCTACGAGTCGGTTGTTGGCCGGATCGATTGTTACTGTAAATTCTTTCGACTCGCCGAAGTCTTGAACCATGTTGTGATTCGAGTCTTTGAAACCAATGATCTCGCCCCCTGGAGACATACTGACCCCGACGACTGAGTTCATGGCTTTCATTTCATTTAGTTTTGCGGCGTACTTGTTTAGAAAATCTCCCTCCTTGGCAGGGTCTTGTTTTTCTGGCTCGATCGCTTCAATCTCAGCGGTACTCGTTATTTCTGCGGTGGCATCTGTTGGGGATGCAGTGGCTTCGGCAGGTGCCGCGCCCGCAGCATTAGGTTTGGCACCTTCATCTAAAACGGCTACAAGGGCGTCGACGACCTTGTTCAAGTCGACGACATCCTCGGTTTGCGAATCGCAACCGATGTTGCAAGCCAAAGCAATGGCGACAGTAGCTATTTTTGCAAACGGAACTTTCATAGGATCAACTCCGATTGAAGATTTGGTTGAAGTGCGCTTCGGAACGTTTCGCGAGACGATTGATTTGTCTGATTTGCCGCGCTGGTCATGACAGGCTAGCAGCCTGTCCTACGGGCTAGCGGACTATTCTACGAGATAACAGCCAATAGTACACCTTGGAAGGCTACATTAAGAATAGCGAACGAACGCAAGTTGTGCAAAACCGAATCAAGAAACGCTTGAATTTCGGCCTTTAGGGGAGCATCCAAAGGGAGATGGCCCTATTGCTACCCATTGCTACCCTCTTTTCATCGTATCTAATTGTAGAACTCGTACATCGGATTGAGGCCACCAGAGGCCACTTGAGGGCCTCGAGACCACTTGAGGGCCGCGAGACCACAATCGGTAGCCGAAACACCGCCCGGGATCTACCCAATTCGAAATTGGAGACAAGCGGAGATTCGCCTTCACAACAAGTCAACCAGAGAAACGATACTAGGGATGCCTCGAAGCCATCGATCGATAAGTGGCGAGGCCACGGCCTTGAAGAAATGGATTGACCCTTTCGTTGCAATACTCCTCGTCATCGTATTGTTGGCAACGCTTTTGCCATGTAGCGGACCGTCGGCAGATTTCTTCAAAATCCTTGCGAATTTTGCGATTGTATTGTTATTCTTCTTGCATGGAGCCAAACTATCGCGAGAAGCAATTCTGGGTGGGATGCTGAATTGGCGGCTTCATCTAGCGACCCTATCGGTCACATTTGCTTTGTTTCCATTGCTGGGTCTGGTTTTGATAAGGCTCCCGTCACTTGACCCGGCGTTAACGGCCGGAGTCCTATACCTGACGTTGTTGCCATCGACGGTACAGTCGTCGATCGCCTTCACATCGATTGCCAAAGGGAATGTTTCAGCCGCAGTTTGTGCAGCAACCCTGTCGAATATCCTGGGGATGTTCATCACACCCATGCTCGTTGCCCTATTGATGCAAGTGGGTGGCACGCAATCCCAAGTAGGTGGCACGCAATCCTACGTATCCATGGTAGCCATATGGAAGATTGCCGGGCAACTTCTACTGCCGTTTGTGGTAGGGCATCTTGCAAGGCCTTGGATTGGTGCTTGGGTGGCCAGACATAAAGTATTGGTTGGCTGGGTGGATCGCAGTTCGATTCTGCTAGTCGTCTACACTGCGTTCAGCGAAGCAGTGATCGGCGGTCTTTGGACAAAATGCTCGGCGATGGGTTTGCTGGGGCAATTCGTCATCGGCAGTGTTCTTCTGTCGTTCGTTCTTGTGACCTGTTGGTGGTTAGGCGGTAGACTCGGACTATCCCGAGAAGATGCGATTGTGCTTTTGTTTTGCGGATCGAAAAAGAGCTTGGTGTCAGGCATTCCTATGGCTGGAGTTCTATTCCCACCGGCAGAGGTTGGGCTGATAATTCTCCCGGCGATGATTTTCCATCAGATTCAATTGATCGTTTGTGCCGTCATTGCAAGACGAATGGGCGAACCAAAAACGAAAAAGAGCCCGCTGTCACCACCTGATTAGGGAGGCAAAAGCGGGCCCTTTCAACCGTGAAAGTTGGGCCTAACCTAGTGCGAATAGGTCTGTCGGTTTTCGTCCGAGGATACTCGGTCTTTCGACGCCACTAAGATCACGGTACCTCCTTGTTAAGGGAGTGCCGGTGCTAAACATGCTTGTTCAACACTGCAACCTTCGGTTCCACCAAAGGATCAAACCATTTTTGGTTCAACAGTAAATTACAAATGCAACTGTCGTGCCAAGGCTCAAGAATATTGCCTTTTGGTCTGAGCTGACTTCGAATCCTAGGTCTTTTCAAGAGAATCGAATGTTTGAGACTATGGCGACACATTCAAGTTTGTAAAGTTTTCAAATGCAAGCAAACGATTTTACAAAGGGATGTTATTTTTGCCCTGGAGCCTCACCCTGGGATGCCATGTAAATGCTATCACTCATAAAGCGTTGACCATGAAACGTCGGTGCAGATCATAATGATTATTTCGAATGGAGCAGTTGCGCTACTTGACAAACGATGCGTAGCGGACATACGTTGATAATTGGGTGGAAATGGAAGGACTGAATGCGAGCGCACGCAGGTTTTGGATGACATCAAGAATTGCGCTTGGTTGAACGAGAGTTCGACAGTCTTTTCAGGTACGAGCTTGCCAAATATTGTCAGGCACGTAGCGCGTGGTTTTATCGATTTCGGAAAGCCAATTTCATTTCAAGGAGTGGATCAATGATTGATTCTGGATTTCAAGATGTTTTGGGTCAAGCCAAAAAGATGTTGAACGATAGCCCTTTTCAAGCGTTGCATGGGCTCCGAGTGGAGCAGTCTGGCGACCATGTCATGCTAAGGGGGAACGTCGAAAGTTTTTTTTTGAAGCAGCAAGCTCAAGAAACCGTTCGAACGGCTACGCGAGGAATTGAGATGATAAACGAAGTTCTCGTTGGTCCAACTAGGACATCGTAACGCGTCACCTCGTGCCACGGCTTGGAATGAACGTCGCACAGGAGACTACTCGTTCCCAGGCTCTGCCAGGGAACGCATTGGTGTAGAGGCTCCTGCCTCCCGAGTTCACAGACTTAAGGATGTATTTCGGCGAGGCGGAGCCTCGCTTGCATTGAGTTACCAAGCAGAGCTTGGTAACTAGGGTAGAGCTTGGTAACTAGGGTAGAGCTTGGTAGCTAGATGGCCCTAGTCACTAAATTGCACAGTGCAACAAAACTTGCAAGCCGTGCCACTAGTCATGCAGCTCAGTCGTGAATACCGGGCGTCGAATTAGATGCTGAAACAGCGTAGGCCAATCATTTGACGAGTCGGCTGGCGTATAAGATTGTTCAACGCATTCAAACTGCGCAGCGTCCCACTCTTCGAGCCACGCATCCCCTTCGATATCCGCCAAGACTTGAGTCACATACAGATTCGTAATTCTCGGTAAGACCAATCGATAGATTTCGGCACCACCGACGACGAATGCTCTGAGTCCTGTCGGTACGCTCTTGACGGCATCGTCGATGGAGTTCGCAATCCGCACGTCGGCAATTTGCAAATCGTGCTGTCGGGACACAACAATCGTGTGTCGTCCCGGCAATGGTTTTCCGATCGACTCGAATGTTTTCCTACCCATGATGAGCGAGTGACCAAGCGTTAGGCGCTTGAATCTCTGCAAATCGCTTCGAAGTCGCCAAGGCAAGGCATTGTTTCGTCCGATGGTCCGATTTCTTGCTACTGCGATTACTGCACTTAATTCAATGTCGCTCATGGACATAAATTATACGATTGGTTCTCTGTTCGCCAGCGGGGACGGCTCCCACGGTCAGTGAATATTGGATACATTATGGATGTGTTGGGCCTTGGCCCAGGAGTCTTTTGTCACATTCCCAGGAGGTGGAGTCGATGTTGAATCGTTATCGTCGAAGTATTGTTCGTATTCTTGCTGTTTCAGGTTTCTCACTCGCATTCCCTGGGCTGGTTTGGTCGCAAACAACAGCGACACCGGCTAGCCAGACGAGGGTGCCGGCTGCAAATTCGGGATCCGCAGCTCCGCAAAACATAGCAACAGCAACTCAAATCCACTTGGAGCACGCAGCCCTAACGCATTTGATCGATTCCATAGAACCATACTACAAAAAGAAGGAGCTCAAAGGAACTGCTGTCCTATCTGGTTCGACAACGATGATGGCCATGGGTAAATCGTGGTCAGATCGATTTCGGAATTTCCACCCGGATGTCGTTTTCACTCGGGGGACAGATGGGACAGATGCAGGCATCAAGTCGTTATCCGAGGACGCAACAGTCATCGCTGGCGCAAGCCGCCCATTGACCGACGCAGACATCGCAATGCTCAAAAAAGGGAAATGCAAGGACCCGCTATCCATCATCGTGGCCCTCGATCCGCTCGCGCTATACGTTCACAAGGACAATCCGATTCGTAGCATCACGCCAGAACAATTGGAGTCCGTATTCCGTGCGTCAGGTGGTCAAGCAAAACATGCGGCAACTTGGGGTGATGTGGGGGTAACCGGCGAGTTCGCTTCTAAACCCATTCGTATTCACGGTCGAAGCGAAATCAGTGGAACCACAGCCTTTATCAAACAACTTATTCTTGGCAACTCTCCCATGGCCAAGGAGGCACAAATACACAATACCAATGAAGAAGTATGCACCGCTATCGGAGCTGACATTGCTGGAGTGGGTATCTGCGGTTTCGGTGAAGCGACGGATCTAGTACGACCCGTCGCTCTAACCCTCAATGGCGTTCAGGTGCCGGCTTCCGAACAGAGCTTTCTCGCGGGGCAGTACCCTTTCGTACGTCCACTGCTCCTCGTCGTAGACAAGGCTCAAATGGCCATCGACGGTGGTTTAAGAGAAAACGTTCTTCGTTATATCTTGAGCCGAGACGGACAACTGGAAGCCATTCGAGCAGGATTCTTTCCAATCGACCCAGCCTTTATTCGACAGCAACTGGACCAGATCAGTGGCCCACAGATGCGTTGAAAATCCTCCAATACACACTCAACACTCAACACTAAACAACTAGAACCATCATGAAGCATTCCATACTCGTACTGATCGTACTCGCAACGTGCCTCAAAAGCACCCAATGTTTCGGGCAAACGAACTGGCTCAACGTAGCCCCAAGCGCATTGCCAAAAATAAATTTCGGAGGACAGGCTGGGTTTCCCACCACAACGCCGGTTCCTCCCACAACAAACTACAACACCACGGGAGCGGCTGTGCCTAGTAACACTGGCTTTCCCAGCAGTGTGGGCTATCCTGCAACTATGGGATACGGACCGTCGCTGGTTGCCAATCGCAAAGATTGGAAGCTCGGTGTCTATGTCCAAAGTACCGATGTGGGGGCCGTCGTCACACAAGTCGCTCCAGGTAGGGCGGGTCAACAATCCGGTATTGAACCCAACGATGTCATCGTGGCAGTCGGCGGAAATCGAATCGGAAGTTTCGACAATCGAATCGTAGAACTCGCTGATGAAATCCGTCAAAATACGGACCCAACCGGGAGAGTTTCGCTCCTGGTTCTCGACTCTCGTCAACGCGTTTTGAAAGCGCTCCCAGTCGTGATGAGTTCAGCGTCGAGTACCTTGACGGGATCGGTCGTGACCCGAGATCGAATGCAACTCCCATACGGTACCATGCTGACTGTTCAGATTCAAAATGTCTCGAAGCCATATTACGAAATTGCGGGTGGCAAGTCGGTGACACGCGCGGACGGATTCGGCCCATTTACCTTCGAGCTCAATCTTGACCCTCGTTACCTATCCCCACAGGACCAATATCAAGTTTCAGCTTCCATTAATTCCGGTAACCAAGAGCTGTATCGATTGCCACAACCGATTGCATTCAACCTCGGTAGCCTTGGGCAAGCGATCAATCTTACGCTTGATCGTTCCAATGGTTTGCCACCTTCCGGCAACACCATTCCAGGCAACACCAGTCCAATTTCGAGTGGCAACGTAGTAATCAACGCAGGCTACCCTAGCACGCTCGATAGCAACGCCATGACACAGTTGTTCCTGCAATTGCTCGGCAGAGCACCGAGCACGCGTGAAGTATTGGCTTGGCAAGCGTATCTGCAACAAGGAAACTCGATCGACGACCTCAAGATCAAGTTGCTCTCGAGTTCGCAGTTTCGAGAACGGTTTGGGAGCGATTCCGCTTATGTCCAACAACTCATCACCAGCGTTACGAATCGAACGCCCAATCAGCAGGAGTTGGCTTTTTGGATGGGCCGACTTCAAGCAACAGGTTCACCCGAAAAAGTCATCGGTGAGATGTTGATGAAGAGCAGATAACAAGCTGAACGCAAAATCCTTACGGTCGATAGAATACGTGCGGATTGGGCAATCGTTACCGACTGGGAAGCTATTTTGTATTGCGTTGACTTCTCGGCTAATGGTTTGGACGAATGATTTCGATAACTTGGGTATCATACGCCGATTTCAATGCAACACGAGAATCGTGGTGCGAGGAAGTCGGTACCCACCTTAAATTTATTCTCCAAACTCTGTTGTTTGGCTCGCCGATGGCCACGGATGGCTGACTCAGCCACGGCGCTGAGTCAGCTATGATTGCCGACGCGACCGACCGACGATTTATCTGAGGTTTCTTGCGATGCGATTCCCATTGATCCGATCTGTTCTCCGCACTGCTATCGCGGTGGGAGTTATTTCATCTTATCAAAGCTCATCTCTGGCTTCGTGCTGGAACGAACTTCTCCGCCCCAATGCAGGCGTTTGTTACATATATGATCTGCAGTCGGACGAATTTGCTGGCTCATCCCTATCGAAACAGGAAGTTGATTCGATTGCCACAGCCATCCAATCCGTCGTTAATGCCGATCAACCATGCAACGGATTTGACCTCTGTTCATCGGAATCCAATGGTGTCGACTCTTCGGAGTCAGCGGTCGAGCCAGTCGATACTTCAAGAACCGATTGGGACGATTGTATTGCGGCCGCGAAGCGATATGAAATGCGTTCCAATTTCGACGCAGCTTGGGCTCAAATTAATTCTCAAGCATCCAGCCTCATAAATCAACGCGACCGTCTATTTTCCGTTTACGGTCAAGCAAGAACGGTATTCGCATCGTTCGCAAGAAACAGCAGTATCCAGTTGGTTGAGTTGATTCGAATCAACGAATCATTACCCGTCGCTGATATTACAACCGATCCAATCACCGAATCTCTTACGGATACCACTGTTTCGATCGAATCTGACTGGAACTGCAACGATTGGAACCAACCACACGACCAAGTACAGGGTTTCGAGGCGTCGGGCGTATTCCCTGTCCGAGGTCACGCAAACATCTTTGTGTTTTGCCATCATGGCTCGGAGCCAGTCGACAATACTTGGCAAGGCGAGATAGACGCGGTCAGCCCTGAGATCGACGCGGTCAGCCCTGAGATAGACGCGGTCAGCCCTGAGATAGACGCGGTCAGCCCTGAGCTAGACGCGGTCAGCCCTGAGCTAGACGCGGTCAGCCCTGAGATAGACGCGGTCAGCCCTGAGCAAGCCCGGGTCTGCCCTGAGCAAGCCCCGGTCTGCCATAAGCTAGCCCCGGTCTGCCCTGAGCTAGACCGAAGCAATAACGCGTGCCATTGGGCAGATCTTTTTGAGCAGCCTAGGATTTGTTGCCCGCTGGACACTCAAAAGCAAGACGAACCGGTGGCTGATTCCAGTGTCAGCGATATCCCTGTTACGGCGGATCCGATTCGCCCGCCGACCTTGCAATCGGATGGTGAGCAAATCGATCCACCCTTCGATGAATTGACGTACAATCTAGGTACGAGTCGGCCTGTGCATTGGAATTCATGGTCTGGACAGCGATCGTTCGGCGGAGGCTACCGGGCTGCTTGGCTAGAACCCGCATCACCTATCGGGATGTTCTCTCGTGAAGATCTTCAATATGCAACGAAGTTCTCATCGGAACTCCCGAATAACACGTTGAACGAAACCGACAACGTTTCGAACGTAGACGCACCGAGCCTTGCCAGTGATATAGCACCTGCGATTGAAACGTTTGTTTCAAAGGACTTTCTGGTTCAGCGACATGAATCCACTTTTGGAACACTGATATTGCCACTAACAAGTCCTCAGCAGATTGCGGTTGACTACGCGATGAAACATTTGAGGGGAACATCCGATGATACTCGATTGAACGCGTCGAAGTCACTTGCCAATCAAGTTCGAACGGTTGGAGAGTTTTTGGTCGATTTCGCGATGCAACTCGAGACAGAAGCCGAACGCGTTGAGATCGCAAGACGAGACAGCAACCAAAGATAGCTCCGAATGTCCAACAAGGATGTAACGGTTGAAGCTGTACCCCTTGCCATGCCTGCGATTGATGCGTCGCCTTGGCAAGGATGCAAACGAGTTTGTCTTGCTCGAATCCTTGCAGTGAAGCCGATCCCCATTCGCCTGTGATCCGTGAGCTACTGAGCGTTTGCCTCACCTTGAATCAGGAAGCCCATCAGAGAGTCCTTAACTTCGCCAAATTCGAGTCCGTTTCCAACCTAAACCCCAAAGATAGTTGGTCAGCAAAATCCAGGTCCTGAATTGGCACCCTGATAGCTTCGAGCAATCAAAGAGGTAAAAATCATTTTGGACACTCACGAATAATAGTGATACAATGAAAGACATGGTTATCACCTTACAGGGAACTGCGGAACAACTGATTCAGCGACTGGTTGCACAAGGAGCTTTTCCGAGTGCAGAATCGGCCGTTAGTTCACTGCTATTGCGTTCTGCTGTGATGTTTCCAACAATAGGCGAGAATTCCTCGCGTCTGCCGGACGAACCAGTAGCATTCGACGAGCAATTCGATATACCGGATTTTCCTCATAGCGGAGAAGCCAAAGTAGTCGAGTCGCGCCTTGCTACTCTGCCGCGTCTCCCCGATCCAATTTTTGATTGAGGTATAGCCTGCCTTCCATTGATTCCTCTCTCACGCAGGGCGACCTAATTGACAACTGCATGCTGTTGTCTTTTTCGAGTGCGATCTCGGCGGCACCCCGAATTTGGGAAATTCAGCAAACCAACCAACGAGTTATCGTGCTCTCTCAGGCTTGTGATCTCGCAAACTCGAAGACGACAAAGGTCCAAGTCGCTTTGGTTCATGAAGCAGAGTGGCTGGTGAAGTCAGGCGTCCTAAAAGCCGCGACAGTCAGGAAGCAGGTTCGCTCTCATCGAGTCTACGGACTGTACTTTCTCCCCGAGCTTGTAGACGTGTTTCGAGAATCGATAGTCGACTTTCGAGACATCCATACTGTATCCCGAGAGCTTCTCCAACAACTTGTAACAGATGGTCGACGGATAGCTCGACTCAATTCACCTTACCGAGAACACTTGGCGCAACACTTTGCTGTTACGTTTTCGAGAATCGCTTTGCCAGAACCTTACGAAACCAACCCCTGATCTAGCCGAAATTTGCATCTTCGAAAAGCTTTCAGTCGTGATCGGAGTAGATATCCGACCGTGGAAAGGCTCCTGTCGAATTTGCGTCAACGCTTAAATCGACAAACTGTTTCTCAATGGCCTCCCATGGTCCTTTCGAGCTCATGCTCGTCTTGGAAAAAATAAAGCTGCTTACGAAGTCTGAAATCGAGACTCCCGCAACAATGGCTGCTGCCTCAATCGTCCTGGCGGTTTTATCATCGAGCTGGATCGAGACCATTTTAGAATCTCCTCTAATGCAAACTGGTTTAGGCTTTCCTCATGCTGGCAGAAAGTCACTTCGGTTCAATATAAATCATTTTACTTCGGTGATCGACAACAAACTTCTGACTGAGTGATGCGTTGAAACACCAATTTCTGTAATCGGAATTACCAACCCGATCGGCTGAAGCCACTCGAATCGTCGGCCCCTCCGGAACTTGCGCCTCCACCACCTCCTCCACCACTACCACTACCTCCACCACCACCGAATCCACCGCCGAATCCACCGCCGAATCCACCTCCACCTCGACTTCCTCCGCCGAATCCTGGTCCAAAAATGAAGGGACCAGACGAACCTCCAATGGCTGCGCCGCCATAACGAGCGGCTTCGGCTGCCGCTCGCTCGCGACGAACGCGCTCGGCCCGCTGCTGTTCTTCCATGCGACGCGCTGCCACTTCCCGTTCTGCGCGTTGGATGGCCAGACTGGCTGAGTTGTACGCCTGTCTACTAAAATCCAGGGCGGATGGATACTGACCGCGTTGCAGAGCTGCCCGCGCGGATTCGAGCTGCTGAACACCCGGAGAGCCTTGGACTCGGATCCCCCATGTCCCAGTCCAATGCTCCGCGTCGTACACAGCTTGCGAGGCCTGCTGGAAGGTTTCGAGGGTTGCCGTCGCCTGCTGCAACTCGACATTCAATTGCCGCGACACCTGGGACAGATCCGATTGCACCGCAGCCGATCGTCGACCGATCGATTTCCAATCCCCATGATCCTGAGCGAAATCCTGTTGGATGCTGACCAAGTTCTGTTCGAGCACATCCACGCGTCGCACCCCTTCGCTGGTTGCGGGTGAATCGGGGATATTGTCGGCTCGAGCCTGCTTGACATACTGATTTGCTACTTGCCACTGCTGGACAGCGCCCTCCAATGCACGATTCGCCTCGGCATGTCCATGACGATCCGACACGACCATTCCCTCCAACTCGGCGATGCGCTTTCGCAATACGATCAGAAGCTGGGTGAACTCAAAGGGATTCGACCGACTGCCTGCGTTCCCAACCTGACTCTGAACCTTGGCCATTTGCCCGTTCAGCGTCTGGATCTCCTCGATCGTTGGGATGGTGACCATGCGATCGCGATGGGCCTCGTTGAGTCGTCCAACGGAACTGACACATTGCGTCAGTATCTTTTCGTTCTCGACTACAGTCCGCTCGAGTTCGTTCAAGTGCTCTTCGACCCGCTGGAGCCGATTGTTCATATGGACCGTCAGCGCCTCCGCCTGCTGGACCTTGCCCATGGACGTCAAAATCATCCCTTCATGAAACATCTGTTGAGCCGATTCCAGGATGCCACGGCACTCGCCCGCCCGCTGCTCGGCACGCTCCAGCAATTGCGCCGCTACGTTGCCGTCCTGCTCAACTTCTACGACTTCTTGGTTAACGTCTCCTTGGTCCACGTTTGCTGAATCCACGTCTCCCGGAACGATCGGATTATTGTCGGGCTTCGTCCCGCTACGTCTAGCCGCAGCTGAACTCGTGTAGGCCAATCGCAGGGCTTCGGTGCTGTAGTGTTGTTCGGCATCGCGGATTTGCTGCCATAGGTTGCGGCAACGCGTCAGGGCCTGCTGTAGGTTCTCTGACTCCCTGTTCAAATTCTGATCAAAGTCGCGAGCCGAAACCTTAGACGCCTCGATTATCTCAACTCCTCTGGCGACCTCCGCATCGCACCCGTGCATCGCTTCTCGGCAGGCGTCGGTCTTGCCTTGACGGAGCATGGTAGCTGCGGCTTCGATGTTCCGCTTAGCCTGCAAAACCGCATCATCAGGATTCAAATTGGGCTCCACCAACATGCGCGAGACAGGTACGCCCAAGTGTTGCGACAACTCTTGCCGAGCGTCCTGAATCTCCTGTTGAAGCTGATCGACACGAGGTTTAGCCTGATCGCGAATCTGATCGGCCAAGGCGGCGGCATCGCGCGCAGTCACCATCAATTGCTGCAGCGAGTCTTGGTACTGGTGTAGATCCCCGTCGATGGATTCCGAGGCTACTTTTTCAAAGAGCTGATTGGCCCACTGGGATCTCTGTCGCAACTCGGCTTCGATCCATTGCGTGGGATAACTCATCTGTTGGAGCTTCTCCGAAATCGTATGCAATTCCTTCAAGCCGTCGGCGCGGAAGCCTTCGATGGTTTTTGCCAACCGCTGGGCTTCGTCTAGTTTTCGGCTGGCAAGCTTGATAGGACCTTCGATAGCAGATACGGCATCGGCCGTGGCGATAGAATCGGCATCCTTGACATCCTTCTGAGCCGAAGGGATCAAGTGATCAAAATAGCTTGGTACAGGAAACAAACTATCCTCGGCGGCGGCATCGGCAAGCAGACTTGCTTGATCGAGGGCCGATTGCAATTGCGATTGCAGACGATTCAAGTCGTCATTGACGTTCATGAGGGAATCTTCCAGCGTCTTGATGGCGTTGGTAGCGCGTTGGCTCCGTGATTGGATCGCCGTATAAATCTCGTCAAACGTGAGGATAATCTCATCGGGAGTCCCCTCTGGTTCCGGCTTGCCTTCGACTTTTGCCCGCTCTCGAACGATGTCCTTCAGCACCAGCGGGATACCGGTCGCTCGCGTGAATTTCAAGGGCTTGCCCGAGATACGGCGGCATGTCTCTTCGTAGCGATCGCGGCTAAACCAGTTAACGATCGTATCCCAAATCCCTTTCGGCTCGACGATTTCGCGAGACTCCTTTAGCACGCGGCGAATCTCCTTGTTCATGATCAACAAGTCATCGATATCGTTCAGCGCGCCATAGCTCAGATCGCGTGTGGCTCCCGCATACCCTCGTTCGTCAATGCGGTTGCGTGACCCGAGCAGATCCGAGCTCTGCGTGAACAACTGGTCCAGGCCATCGGTCTCCTTGGCCACGGACGCCTCTCGCTCATGCAACATACCCATCGCACGATCCATGGCTGGTTTTCTGGCACGGTTGAAAAAATAGAGCACACCGCTCAATAGAGCCATCAAGGCCGCACCTACCCCGAGCAAGATCTGCCGAATCAAACCGGACCTAACCTTTTCCGCTTCGATCCGCTTCAATTCGGCTTCTCTCAGAGCTTTGCCCTGTTCCGCTTGATCTTCCGCTTGCTTCAGGACTTGAGTCAAATCCAGATCACCGTTGCGCATTTTTTTATCGGCGTTCAGCATCAGCTTTTCCATCTCTTGGATGGAGACCTTCGCAGCCGAATTAGGAGTGTTGGCTAGTTCCGCAGATACTTGCTGAATCTCCTCGCGGTTGGCGTCGTAGCCATGCCAGGCGGCGTACCCATTTAAGTACGAATCTATTTCCGTGCCAAGCTGCTTCAAAGGCTGGCTGGAAGGCCCGGCGTTTTCTGGCTTGAGTCCACCCTCGAGGGCACCCAACCGCTGACGGCATTCATTCAATGGAGGCGTGGCTAACCCACCAGCCGCTTGCGGATACTGTAACCGGAACTCGGCGCTGTTCGTTTCGACTTCAATCATGAGTTCCTTGTAATGCGCGATCGATTCTTTC
>JAIPFP010000006.1 GCA_021736575.1 Pirellula sp.
CGGAATCAAATCCAAAAACACGTCCGCATCTCCCAGTGCGAGGTCCAGCTCGACCAGCGCTACGGAGTTTTCTGCGTTCCTAGCTAGGTTGCATCCGATGTTGACCGCGATTGAGGTGCAGCCGACACCACCGGTTGCCCCAGCGATTGCGATGATTCGGCAGCCTCGGGACTTGCCATCGGCCGCTCCGTACTTGGATTGAAGCACCCGTTCCAACGCGGAATGAAGTTCTTCGACATCCAACGGTAAAGGTAAAAACTCTTTGGCACCAGCTCGAATTGTCTTGAGGATAAGCTGACCATCGGAGCTCTTGGAAACGGCGAGCAATGCGCAATCGGGCGAGCTCGATCGCAATTTGTCCATCAACAGGATTGCGCGATCGGGCCCGCCGTCCAAAGAGATGAGCGCTGCATCCGGTTTCGATTGCAGGACGACTTCTGCAAAGAACTCGTAACTTGAGCATTCCGCGTCGAGCCAAACAATATCCATGCCAAGCAGCATGGTTTTGAGGGTCTCGCGCGATTGATCGTTTGGGTCGACTATTGCAAGTCTAAGTACATTGCTCATATGAAATTGATTCAAACTAAACGGAACTATTTTTGCCTTTTTCAATTGCTACGAAAACTTAGCGACGAACTGGCATCTGCCTCGGTATTGCCGTACTGTTGGGTGTTGCCGTACTGTTGGGTGTTGCCGTACTGTTGGGTGTTGCCGGACTATAGGGGGGGGCGGGACTGTAGGTATTTACCGGACTAGTGGGGGCCGCTGGGTTTCGGTTCGCCTCATTTGCAGAAAGGGCTGGGTTAGGAGTTGTTGGACTCATTTTCCTCAACATCATGTTGTTCTCTTGAGCCCCAGGCTGCGTATAGGCATTGCGGTAGAGCGTGGTTCCACCTTGGGCTGGTGCGACACATTCGCCTCGACCGTCTTGGCCTCCGCACACGTTGGGAACCTCGATGTGGCCCTTGAAATACAGCTCCTTGTCGAGCGGGCTGTTGCTATTCAAGCCGGGGCCTCCAGAGGGAACTTCATGGCAATCCATCGGGCTTGCAAAATTCGGTGTCACTAGGATCAAGAGTTCGACCTCGTTTTGCACTTCGCGGTTGGCACGGAACAAAGCTCCGAGATAAGGAATATCGGCCAGTCCTGGCAGGCCAACCGACTGCGCTTCCGTTCGCATTTGGAGCAAGCCAGCCAAGGCAAGCGTTTGTCCGGCTTTCAATTCCACCGCCGTTTCCACAAAGCGGCTTTTGACACCGGGAACGCTTACGCCATTAATTGTGACTGTGCGAGCGGGATCGATTTCGCTAACTGTTGGTCGTACTTCTAAATAGATACGGCTTTCACCACGCACCTTAGCGACGAAATCGATTCGTGTCCCGTACTCTTTAAACTCGATTCCAACTAGGCCTAGCCCGGCAGGAACTGTAATCGGGAACTCTCCACCCGAATTGAAACTAGCGGGTCTTCCATCGATTGCAACTACGGTTGGATCGGCCATCACTTTCGCCAAATTGTTCTGACGAAGCAGCTTCATGAGGCCAAAGAACTGGTTGCCGTTATCGACAATACCGAACCTCAATGTCTCGGAACCGGCCCCGACAACCGATGACAACGGGCTAACGGGATTCGAAGCGGCGATAGATCCACCTACTGTCTGAGTTATGAAATCGTTGCCGAAATTAAGACTCCAGTCGATTCCGAACTCCCGCAGTTTGGTTCGTGATACTTCCATGACCTGCGTTTGTAGCATAATCGTATGTACGCCGACGACTTCGATTCGATTGATTACGGTCGGATAGTATTGCTCGGCGATGGTGACCGCCTGCTCAACATGCGCGTCTACCGTAACTTGGCCCGAAATAATAACGGCTTGTTGGATCGGGCGCACTTGAAGCGTGGCGGTCGGAAATTCCTGAGACAAAACGGCTTGCAATTCGCGAGCGTCGCCAGTCACCACCACCCGTACATTGTAGACAGTTCCGTCTTCGCCTTTGACATCCAGCTGAGCGACCCCTGTTGAAATCGCCGAAACCAGTATTTCATTTCTGCCGGTTGGCTGAACTCGAATGGCTGTGTCGTTCTGGACGGTAGCGACTGGGATAGGCTGCGGGAAAGTCAAGTATTGCGAGGTCGAAACGATCATTTGCAAAGACTGCTGGGTTTTGGATATCGCCAACCGTCCGCTGGGAATAAGCGTTTCCTCTTGCGCAAAACAGAGTCGATCCGTTGGGTTGAGTGGCCCAAATAGAATCAGGCTCATCACGGAAGCTACGAACAAGCTTCGTGTCAAAGCGTATTTTTTTGGCCCCATCTCCATTCACTTCCCTGTGAATATGATTCGAACTTACTGCAATCCGTTGAGCAGTATGTTGAGGTCCGTTTGTGGGGTTTGTCATCCGTGACTTCGCCTGCAAACGGGTCGTCGATTCCAACTTAGGGGAATCAGCGACTACTCAATTGTATCCTTCGACAGAATTGGTAGCGCGAAATCACCTTTCGCTGGGGTCGGTTGCCTTAAAGCCCCCAGTCTGCCAAACTCCGCTCGTTGGATCCCAGGTCAAGTTCGGTTGCACTGAGTTGGCTGGATCTACCGGTGGAATGGATGAGGGCGGTTGAACGGATGGCGGAGTTGAGACAGCGGTTGCCGACTTCTTGGTCGCTGGAAGCGATTGATAGCTTTGGCTTTGGGTACCACCGAGTGGCGGTGTTTCGGATTCGATGGTGTTCTTGGGTTGGTGTTCCACCATTTGTCCGTCCATCATTCGGTACTTGGACGTTTTGTTTGCCGTTACGATGAGCATGTCATGATCTTTTGGCTTGTCATGATCTTTTCGGGGCTCAAGCAATGGGACCCTGATGGGATCGGCGATGGGCCGTTCTACAATCGGCTGAGCCTCGGATTCCTTGAGCCAAGACATGAAACTCTTGCCATCATCGAGCGTATTTTCGCTAGCAACTTGCTCGCGTGGCCGAAGGGCCAATCTCAGCTTTCCATTTGCCAGGTTCGATGCCGTGTCGAGCACAACATACTGCGTGTCTTTTACAAGCAATTGCATCGTGTTGGTTTTTTTGGGGGTCTTCGCTTCGCTATCGACAACCGCCACTCCGTCGATCATGACCACTTCTAGATTTTCCATTACTTTAACGCTTCTGGCAGCATTAACGCGTGCTCCCTTATCGAAGTAACCGAAGACATCCACGTGATCGCCTGGGCCGATGTAACCGACTCCTCCGGAATCATCGCGAACTTGGATGTCAAAAATCCGGTAACCCGCTGGCACACTAAATTCTTTGCATTTGTTTGACAGTTTGGCATCGATGATCGGTTCACCCACGTACAGCCTTTGGTTGGTGAACTTGTTTTCGACCATTTTTGGATCCGATAGAGCACCCACCGGAACGCGATCGACTGGCCATTGTTCAAGCTTAAAAGCGTCTGCGGATAACTTGGACGCAGCCGAAAGGTCCTTGGCAACGACCAAGATTCCAACCGTTTGAACTTCCCCGCTCTTTTGAGCAAGAACGACTTGGCTGACCGCAACCGCTGCGACGACGCCGCAGCCCAACGCGACAACAAGTAACAAAGCAGATTTAGCACGCATGACTGGACGCCTCATAATGGTTGAAAGCACTGCCAACCGACTTGGTGCTGGCAATAATTCAGGCGTCCATGCCTCAAATAGTTCCCCCCGCGCATCCCAAATGTTGTCGCAGAAAGACACTTAAGTGTTGCTTTCGCCTGCTTTACGGGTAGAAATGAATTGAAATCAATTTCCCCAAAAAAACTACTTCTCCATTAAACTCAGCACAATCGATTCGTTCGCCCCAATGTGGATGCGGCACTACTATTCCGAGAAGCGAGCAAACCTTTCACAATTCTTTCATTGACGAGAAATTTTTATCCATGAGATCAATGGTTCGAGCCGCCGGTTGCGTTAGTCAACGTCTTGCAATTCTCTCAAATTGGATAACAGTACTTCTCGTTATCGGCTGCTTGGAACGGCAGTTCACTTGCATTGGTCTTGCAGATGAAAGACCGAAGGCGGAGACGCCGAAGTTGATCGAGGCGTCCGCAGAAGCGGCAACAGCCATGGGTTCGTTCAAAAAACCCGCTGGTTGGACATGCAACTTGTTTGCAGCCGAGCCGATGGTTGGCAACCCAGTTGCCTTCACCATCGACAATTCCGGCAGGGTCATCGTTTGTGAGTCGTACAGGCAAAATAAAGGAGTTACCGACAATCGGGGCCATGATGACAAATGGCTTGATGCGGATCTTGCAGCCGTCACGGTGGATGACCGGATTCGGTACCATCGCGAACTGCTCGGCGACCAAGCGAGCGAATATGAAATTCAGGATGATCTGATCCGAATCCTGACCGACTCCGATAGCGACTTCAAGGCCGACAAATCCTCGGTCTTCGCCTCAGGCTTTAATGCAATCGAAGAAGGAACTGGAGCAGGGGTACTTGTACGTGGCGACACGTTCTACTACACGAATATCCCTAAGCTTTGGGCACTAGTCGATAAAGACGATGATGGCGTTGCAGATAAGCGGGTCGTTCTTTCGGATGGCTATGGTGTGCGAGTTGCATTCCGCGGTCACGATATGCACGGCTTGATCATGGGCCCCGACGGTCGAATCTATTTTTCGATCGGTGATCGGGGATATCACGTTGAGACTCCGAATGGCCTCCTTGCGAACCCAGAGAGCGGTGCCGTCTTTCGATGCGAGCTAGACGGCTCAAAGCTTGAGGTCGTCGCATCTGGCCTTCGCAACCCACAAGAACTTGCTTTCGACGACTTCGGTAACTTGTTTACCGGCGACAACAACTCGGACTCAGGTGATAAGGCTCGCTGGGTTTACATCGTTCGAGGTAGCGACTCGGGTTGGCGCATGATGTACCAGTACATATCGGATCGCGGACCGTTCAATCGGGAAAAAATATGGTTGCCCTTCAACGCAAACACTCCTGCTTACATAGTCCCACCGATTGAGAACGTTGGCGATGGCCCTTCTGGATTGGTTTGCTATCCAGGAACAGGCATCTCGACCAAGGAAGGGGATCCAAATCAATTTGCAAACGCGTTCTTTCTATGTGACTTTCGCGGCCAAGCTTCCAACAGCGGCGTGCGGATGATCAAAGTCAATCCCAAGGGAGCGTTTTTTGAACTTGCTAGCAATGAACAGTTCATCTGGAGTGTTCTTGCAACGGATGTCGCCTTCGCTCCGGACGGAGGCATGTACCTTAGCGATTGGGTCAACGGTTGGAACGGCGAAAACAAAGGACGTATCTACCGCTTCGCCGATGAACAAGCCCAAGCATCAGAATTGGTCAAGAGTACCCGATTGCTTTTGAACGACGGAGTGAAGAACCTGTCGCCAGGAAAGCTTGGCGAATTGTTGGCTCATCCTGATCGACGTGTGCGACTCGAATCCCAGTGGGAACTTGCGTCACGTGCTGAGCTCAACGTCCTGATCAACGCGGCCAAGCAAGCGTCCGCACCCGTGCTCAAGAGATTGCATGGTGTTTGGGGCCTTGGACAGATGCTGCGCGCCACCCCTACCGATCAAGTCATCGCTAAAGCGTTGTTGACCTGTTTGTCGGATGCAGAACCAATGGTTGTGGCTCGAGCCATCGAAGCGTTGGCAGATGCAAGTTTCCTGCAAGCCGCACCCGAAATTGCAAAGAGGCTTGCGCACGAATCAGCGATTGTGAGATCTGCAAGTTGCTTGGCCCTCGGCCTGTTGGAGTACGATCAAGCGTTACCTGCTGTTCTCAAAGTCCTAAGCGACAACGACAATCGCGACCCGATTCTACGGCATGCAGGAATCATGGCCTTCGCTGGCATCAAAGACAATTCAAAGCTCACTTCGTTAAAGACCAGTTCTAGCGACGCAGTTCGCTTGGCGGCGGTCGTTGCTTTGCGAAAACAAGCCAACCCCATCATTGTGGATTATCTGACAGACACGTCCCCTAGCGTGCTCAAAGAGGCCGTGCGAGCGATTCATGATGTGCCTCAATTGCATAGCCAATTGCCAGCCCTGGCGAAGCTAAATGTTGCACCTGAGTCCGAGGACGCGATCGTTAGTCGCATTTTAAATGCGAATTTCCGATTAGGGCGTGAACAAGATGCGATTAGGCTCGCCAATTTTGCAGCGAGATCCGCGTGCAAAGACTCGATGCGAATGGAAGCGTTGGCAATGCTCTCTACATGGGCAAAGCCAGGAAATCGCGACCGAGTGATGAATCGCCACCAACCCCTAGAGGCGCGCAAGATCGACATCGTAACAAGTATCCTGCGCGAACGCATCGAAGAGCTTTCAGCAACTCCCGTAGCGGTCCGCGATAAGTTCTTTGAGATCGGCTCAGCCCTTGGATTGATTGAATTGACAAAATTAATTCTGAAGACGGCTCAGGACAAAAACGCCGATGGAGTTCGACGCGCAGCGGCAATTCGGGCACTTGCAGGTCTCGCGCCCGATTCGATTCAACCGCTCATGGACATGTTGATTCAGGACGCCAACGCGGATGTCCGAATGGCGAGCTTAGCCTTTCAAGTGCAATCAAACCCTGAGGCATCGATACCCTCGTTGAGACGAGCGATCCTGTCCGACAAAGTCCGCGAGCGGCAATTCGCCTGGGATCAATTAGCAACTCTCGACTCTGGTGGAGCTAAGGAAACGATTGTTCAAGGCGTAAAATCGTATTTAGATGGTACCCTTGCTCGCGATAGCTGGATCAATGTCGTTGAAGCCGCCAACGGAAAACTAGACAATGCGCTCGAAAAGAAATTGGCCGAAAGGGTCTCAATTCTCGAAGGAGTCAAGGAATCCGATCCGAAAAGATATTTTGAGGATTGCATTGACGGTGGAGATGTTGGCCGAGGCCGCATGCTTTTTTTCACCCGCAGCAGCCTATCGTGTGTTCGATGTCACAAAGTAGGCCAAACAGGAGGCGACGTTGGCCCCAACTTGAGCGCACTGGGATCGCAGAAGCCGCGCGACTACATGCTAGAGGCAATCGTTGCTCCCAATACAGTGATAGCCCAAGGGTTTGAGACCGTGGTAATTCTGGATGACAATGGCAACACTTTTTCAGGCATTTTAAAATCGGAAGACGATGCGATGGTGACGCTGATGGATGCACAAGGCGCTCTTGTCAAAATTGAAAAAAATTCGATTGAAGGTCGCCGAAAGGGAGCGTCGTCGATGCCCGCAGATTTGATGAAGTACCTGAATAAACGAGAACTGCGCGATTTGGTGGCTTATTTGTCATCTCTGGATGGAAGCGAGAACGCGACCGGAGGACTCGATGATTCCAACGGCGGCCACAAAGTGGAATAGTTTTGACGATTGACACCAAGCTATGAAAAACGAAGTTGAAATGAATGAGTCTCAACCTCGACAGGCCACTCGGTGGACTCGCCGAAGGATGATGTGCGGCTTGGCTGCAGTCGCTGCCGCAGTCTATACCGAAATGCGATTTGTCGAACCAAATTGGTTGGGCCTAGGAGTGCATCGTGTTCCTTTGTTACCGGCGGGTTCCGAACGAATCCGGATTTTGCAAATTTCGGATCTGCATGCTTCGGATGATATGCCGCTCGACTTCATTGAGCAGGCAGTCGAATTGGGACTTCAACAAAAACCAGACGTAGTATGTTTGACGGGCGACTTCATTACACTGAGATGGGACGAGTGGAACTCCTATTCACGTATCTTGGAGAGACTTTCCAAGATGGCACCGACGTTTGGGACCACCGGAAACCACGATGGTGGAGAATGGCTCATACGCCAAGGCGGATACAATCGTCCAACCAAAGTGATTGAGATGCTTGAAAAAGCCAATGTGCGGGTCTTGATGAACGCGAGCTGCGACGTCGCGTTACCCCACAAAAATCCATTTGAATTAGTTGGATTTGGCGACCTTTGGTCAAACGACTTTGTGCCAGGTGAGTTGCTATCGCCAAGAAGCGAAAAAATTCCAAGGATCGTGATGTCTCACAATCCAGACACAAAGGACTATATCGAAAAGTCCGATTGGGATTTGATGCTATCCGGACATACGCACGGCGGGCAGTTAACGCTGCCATGGGGCAGTACACCGTTTGCACCCGTCAAGGACAAACGCTTTGTGCGCGGGTTGCATCAATGGGAGAATCATTGGCTGCATATAACGAAAGGGGTCGCGTCGATGGGGAATATGCGATTGAATTGCTTCCCTGAGATAAGCATGGTGGAATTGGTTCCAATGGCTTAGCTTAATCAAGTGACGACGCAAAAACTAATCTTGCAATAGTCGGCTTGACAATTATGCCGTGCGACTACGAGACGTCAGATTCCGATTGCAAGCCACAAAATGGACACTCCAACCACCCAAACCTCCCATCTTCGCCAGCGTTCCGTTCACTTGACCCGAACGGAACGAACAGGTTTCATTTTGCTAGGAGTCGTCTTGGCAATGCTGCTCGCCGTCGCCGCTTGGCTAAATCCAGACCCGTCGGGACTTGGCACGCATCGTCAGCTCGGATTGCCAGGCTGCACCATGGTTACCTATTTTGGGATACGATGCCCTGGGTGCGGAATGACTACCTCGTGGGCACATACCCTCAATGGCGACATCCAGAGCGGCCTTCGATGCAACACGGCTGGAGTTCTTTTTTGCGTATTTACGGCTGCAATCGTCCCGTGTCTTCTTATTGTGGCCATTCGTGGAAAGACGAGCAATCGGAATTGGTTTTCGCGGGTATCGGTTCCTGTACTGATCTCCATCGTGCTGATTTCCATCGCCGAGTGGCTGATCCGTCTAGCTTCCGCTTAATCGGTTTGATACAAACGCCGTCAAAGAGAGAGTTAAACTCAGTTTTCTGCATGGCAAAATGCGATAGGAAAGGATTCCTGCATGGCTGCAAGCAACCGCTCCAACGTTCGAAAGAAAGAAAATATCACCCCGACGAGAACCTTGGTATTCAGGCTGGGTATCCTCCTGTTTCTAGCCACGACGCTAATGTGTAGTTCTGGTTGCCTTTCGTTCGCAGCTAACATGGTGCGAATCATCAAAGGAACGGATGTGCCCGCTGAGTTTGACGAGTTAAAGGAGAAAAAAGTGGCGGTAGTTGTCAGTACCCCCGCTGGACTCAATGCGGATGCATGTGGAATCATCATGTCGAACCATGTACATGCTCTCTTGGCCACCAATGTCAAAAAAATCCAAATGGTGAACCAAGAAGAGGTAAGTCGTATTATCAGTGACATGCCCGCAAACGAACAAGGCATGTCGCTGATTGGCAGTCGGCTTAGTGCAGACTACGTTGTCGCGATCGACGTTGCAAACCTGAAGCTTCGCGACGGCCAAACGCTCTACAAAGGCACGAGCACTACCACCGTTACGGTTCACAAAGTTTCGGAAGGTGGCAGCCCGGTTTTTCGAAAAGCATTTCCTGATTTCGTCTTTCCAAGCATGGGCGTGCCTTTCACCGATACCGATGAAGCGACTTTTCAGAGGTTTTATATTTCCGAAATCGCCCAACGCGTCGGTCGCATATTTTTTCCCTACGATCCATCGATCGACGTTGCCAAAGATGCGAGTAGTGCTTCGATTCAATCCTATCGTTAACCAGATTCAGCGAACCGATCGTACCCAAAATGACGTCTACCAATTTTCCCCTCAAACGGTTGACTATTGCCCGGCAATTTGTCACTCATTTAGCAATCATGATTTGCATTTTTACGGTCGCGGAAAGGGCTGAAGCACAGCCAAACTCTCAACAACAATCAACAATTCAATTGGCAGGTGTTCGGAATGTGTCCAATGTAGTGCCATTGAGAGATTTCCAGATTCGAATTGACATCTACATCGATGACACGAAACCGCCCATTTCAAGTGTGCAGACGATCTTTTCAGATGGTCTTACCATTGAGCTGGATGATTTCGCGGGTCGCCACACCGTGGTTGATTCTGCCAAGGGTCGAATCACTTTGCTCGACGAGCGAAAACGATCGTTGGTGCATTTGGACATGCAAGTCATTGAGACACAACTGGAGAAAGCACTAGCGTTGTTAACTCCCCAGCAGCAAGCCGCATTTGCCATCCAAGGCCTACCTGAACGAGAAGCAGATAATTACATTTCCATCAGTAACAAATCGATTCGTTACACGTTCCAGCCGACTACGGCCAAAAAGGAAATCGCAGCCAGCTACGGCGAATTTTCAGACTGGGTAACAAGGATCAATGGGCTTTATCGCCACGTGCCGCCACAACTGCGTCTCCAATTGAATAAGATGCTGGTCGATCAATCGCAATTACCCACCGAACTTCGTAGGACTATTGTTGGTGGCAACAAGCCTGAAGTAGTCATCGCTCGCTTGAACCTGACGGAGTCTTTGACGGACCTCGACCGAAGTCGCATTGCCAAGATCCTGACTTCGATGCAAGAATTCAAACCGACATCCGAAAATGAATTCTTTAAGTGACTTTGCGGTGCGAGTTGACCTCAAATATGCCCGTCCTACCTGCCCCCAGTCTATTTGGTCGACTCTGCTGCGACTTTGCCTGATTGCGGCGATAGGGTTTGCAACCGTGATAGTAAGTTCGGTTTGCTCATGGTCACAAGAACCAACTTGGCCGGTCGAGCACAAAGCAGGTCAATTTTGCATTCACAGCACCGTTCCGGCCGCTCAATTCGAAGCGTACTTGCCGTCGCTATGCAGCTTGCCAACCGAATTGAGTCAGACTCTGCAGGTATCGGTTGCACCGGAATTAATACAAGTCGTGGTCCTTGAGAATCGTGAAGCGTTAGATGCTTACGCGCACAGAATATTTCCGAGCGCACCGAATCGCGGAGCGCTGTACATACGACACAGAGGGCCTGGGCTGGTACTCACGTATTTTCATGACGGGTGGATTTGCGATGTTCGGCATGAGTGTACGCACGCCCTTTTGGATATGAGCGGACTAACACTGCCTCTTTGGCAAGACGAAGGATTGGCTGAGTACTTTGAAACGATTGGCGAAAATCCAATTGGGCACACTTCGCATTTGCACGCGACTCGCGCGCAAGTTCGGTATGGCCAAGTTGTGGATTTGCAAAAAATGGAGAGAATGGAATCCGGTTCTGGCTTGAACCCCAAAGAGTACCGAGACGCGTGGAGCATCGTGACCTTTTTGCTCCACTCCTCGGAAGAGACACGTTCAACGTACCAACAGTATCTGCAGGACCATCAGAGCAAGCGTGCTGCTGGTTTCTTAAGTCATCGACTAGCTCCAAAAATACCATCCTGGCGCGAAGCGTTTTCGGATTTCTACCGACGCTAAGCACAACGGTATGAGTCTTCGAGTGAAACAAACTGATAGCCGAAGGGCGATAGCCCCGGTTTTCCAATTGCTCGACATTCGTCGAAAACCGGGGCTATCGCCCAACGGCTCATCGGTATGAAAAACAGTTGCGGATGTGCTTAGCAAGCGTAGAAATCCCAGTGTCGTATCAATCTCTTGTCGCAATTGTGGTTTTTAGCTGCTAAAATAGATGAGTGTTGACTTGGCGAACTCCACCTACCTACCTACCTACCAATGCCTTTCGATGAAATCACATCACTCTTGGCATCATCCCATCGTTCCGCGACGGACTGCGATTCAAGCAGGAGCCATTGGAATTCTTGGGCTCGGGTTGAATCATCTGTCCGGACTGCGTCAAGCCCATTCGGCAGATCAGTCCATTTTGCCCCACGGCAAAGCCAAGTCATGCATCTTCATTTTTTTGTCCGGCGGTCTCGCTCAGCACGAGAGCTTCGACATGAAGCCGAACGCTCCTGAAAACATCCGTGGAGAATTCAAGCCGATCGCCACGCGTACGCCCGGCCTCCAAATTTGCGAACACTTACCGATGCTAGCGGACCGAAGTCCGTTATGGGCCGTATGTCGATCGCTGACGCATGGTTCAAATGATCATTCTGCGGCACATCACATCATGCTTACCGGGCATTCGCAACTGCCGACAGGTTTCAACCCAAACGGCTCGAATCGCACCGATCGACCCTCCATTGCTTCGGTCGCCGGTCGTGCGACCCATCCCCGCAACAATCTGCCCACGGCGGTCATGCTTCCCGAGCGTTTGGTTCATTCCACGGGCAGAGTCATTCCCGGCCAACACGCAGGTGAGATGGGATCGCAACACGACCCTTGGATGATTGAGGCTTCGCCATTTCATAATACTTCGTATGGCGCATTCCCCGAGTTTGGCTTTGACCATCAAGATCGCGGTAAGCCAGACGCGCGCCTCTTCCAAGCTCCACAGCTAACGCTGCCCGAGGGCTTAGGCCTAAAGGTGGTAGCGGGACGCCTGCAATTACTTGAATCGCTGAAGCATCAAAGGAGCGTATTGTCAGGCTTTGCCGAAACGCAATCATTCGATCGACTTCGGCAAGGTGCGATTTCACTGCTTACCGAGCAGACCGTACAACAAGCGTTGGACGTGACGCATGCAGATGCGAAGACGCTCGACCGCTACGGACGCAATTCCTTTGGTTGGTCTTTGTTGATGGCGCGTCGGTTGGTATCGGCTGGAGTGAACTTGGTTCAAGTTAATTTAGGGAACGACGAAACGTGGGACACGCATGGCAATGCGTTTCCCCACTTGAAGAACGCCCTCCTACCGCCCACGGATCGCGCGGTGTCGGCATTGCTAGACGACCTTCATTCGACAGGTGAACTCGACGAGACACTGGTGGTGATGGCGGGTGAGTTTGGTCGTACTCCACAAATCACATTGCTTCCATCCCATTACAAATTGCCTGGTCGCGATCATTGGGGAGCCGTCCAATCGGTCTTCTTCGCGGGTGGTGGTGTGCGCGGTGGCAACGTGGTTGGGAAATCGGACTCGCATGGTGCGTATCCGTCCGAATTACCAGTCAAACCCGAGAATTTTGCGGCCACCATCTACCACGCACTCGGAATTCCCTCGACTGCCGTTTGGAAAGATGCCGCTGACCGACCCCACCACATCTACCAGGGCGAACCTATCGCTGGCCTTGTTTAATCGATCGATTCAAGATCGAGATCCGAGATGGGGCGGTCGAGTCCGGTACCGTGAGACATGGGTGCATCCATTGGGTTTTTTTCACGGATCACAGCAACGACCAATCGGCCAACATCCAATCGAACGATTCGAACCGCTTTGCCAGCGTCGATCGGCCCGCTTTCGCTAAAGGCTTCGAAAGTCTGATCGCCGATCTGAACCAAGCCGCTTGGAATCATCTCGTTTAACACAGTTCCCTCCGCACCGATGAGCGAGCCGGCATTTACTGATTTGGCGGCGTCAGACCAAACATACGATCCGGACGGCTCGGGCTTGCTGATCATTTGCCTCCCGAGCGGAGTCAGTGGCCATACCTCGACAAACAACCACATCATGATCGGAATGGATCCCATCGAAGCGATGAGCATCCAAATCCCAGAACTCGTGCTATGACGAAACGCAAAAACAACCGCCGCAAAAGCAAGGCAAGCAGTCACGCCGATCAGCACGCCACCGCTTGGGATCATCAAATCGATTGCAAAGATGACCATGGCCGCCAAAAACAACAGCAAGGCTATTGCGATAAATGACAAATCCTGCTCCTTCTCAATCGGACCTCATTCCCGGTTAATCGGACCTTATTCCCGGTCAACCTTTGTTCGACAGACGTTGAAAGGCCCTCACTTCAAAATCATGTCGTCGACCGTTTTGCCACCAGGAATCATTGGCAATACATGCTCTTGATACGGGACTTCGACGTCTAAAACGAATGGTCCGGGGTAACTAATCATTTCTTGCAACGCGGCTTCCAAATCTGACTTTTTACTAACCGTCGCCGCACCGCATCCATAACCTTTCGCGATTTGGACGAAATTCGGATAGCGATTGGACGCATAGGAATGTGGAACCATCGACCCAGGTCCTTTGGCTTCCTCGTGATCGATTGGGCCGAGGTATGTATGGGCCCGATTGGCTCCCTCGAATCGATCCTCCCATTGAACCACCATTCCGAGGTGTTGGTTGTTGAGCAACAATACCTTCACAGGCAGCTTTTCACAGTGCAATGTTGCCAGTTCTTGGATGTTCATTTGAAAGGAACCATCGCCATCGATGTCGATTACCAGCGAGTCAGGGTTGGCTGCTTGAACTCCCATGGCTGCTGGCAAGCCGAACCCCATCGTCCCGAGTCCGCTGCTGCTATGCCAAGTACGAGGCCTTCGGAACTGAAAGAACTGTGCTGCCCACATTTGATGTTGGCCCACACCGACCGTGACATAGGTGTCTCGGTTCTTGGTCATGTTCGATAGGGTACGTATCGCATGCTGCTGGAGAATTCCATCGAACTTGTCGTCGTAAGCGAACGGGTGCTTTGCCTTGAGCGCACTGCAATTGGAAATCCAAGCAGAAATGTCATCCGGCTTTTCGACGATCTTGTTGAGTTCCTTTAACGCAAAGTTGATTTCACTGCGAACCGAGATATGCGCAATCTTGTTTTTGTTGAGTTCGGATGCGTCGATATCGACGTGAATGATTTTTGCATTCTTTGCAAACGATGCGAGATTTCCAGTCACCCGGTCGTCAAATCGAACCCCAAGAGCGATCAACAAATCGCAATCACGAACTGCATAGTTTGCGTAGGCGCTGCCATGCATCCCCAGCATGTCGAGCGACAAAGGACCATCGGCAGGATAAAGCCCTAGACCCATAACCGTCATGGTGACTGGGATTCCGGTTTTTTCCGCCAGCAGTCGGAGTTCCGCGGCGGCTTCACCAGTCACGACCCCTCCACCGCAATAGATAACCGGTCGCTTGCTGTGCTTGATGGCGGCAGCTATTTGTCGGATTTGTTCGGGCTTTGCATTGGGGTGCTTAGTAGGTTGATAGCCTGGCAAGTTCATCGGCACATCCCAATCTACTTCGCAACTGCTGAGCTGAACATCCTTTGGCATGTCAACCAAGACGGGACCAGGTCGCCCTGTCGTCGCAATGTGAAATGCTTCTTTCATCACGCGCGGGACATCCTTCACGTCGGTAACCAAGTAATGGTGCTTGGTGATACCGCGGCAGACTTCCACGATCGGCGTCTCTTGAAATGCATCGGTACCGATTACGTGCGTTGGTACCTGTCCGGTAATTGCCAGCAACGGAATGCTGTCCATTTTTGCATCGGCAATGCTGGTCACAAGATTCGTTGCGCCCGGACCGCTTGTGGCCATAACGACACCGATCTTGCCCGTGGATCGTGCATAGCCCTGGGCCGCAAACGCGCCCCCTTGTTCGTGTCGTGGCAGAATCGTCCTGAGGCGATCGGAGTACCGTGTCAACGCTTGGTGCATCGGCATGCTGCATCCACCAGGATATGCGAAAATGACTTCTACGCCGTGGTCCACAAGCGACTTCACCACGATCTCGGCACCGGTCATGACAGTGGTTGCTGGACGGCTAGAAACAGAAGCCATTCGTTTTCTCTCCTAAAACTCAGGGGGGAACAGTTTGTTGAAAAACACTACAATTGAACGAAATTACGATCGCGAACAACTTGCTCCTTAAATACTAAGGGATTCTCGCGAATTACACGCCGTCGAAGTATACCACGAGGTTGGCAATTCGTCGAATGATCTGTGTCCCGAAAGGAGTCAGCCAAGCTGCTTCGGGTTCGGCATCGCATCGGAAAATGGTTACAATCCGTTTTGCAAGTTTTCATGCATAGGAATGCAGTCAGCCACAGCAACTCTCACCGAAACAACCGATTATGGCAAGAATGACCCAGGTTCCCATCTTTCTGGCGATTGCGTTTACGCTTTTGGGCAACACTTGCTCGCGGGCACAGTTGGATGGCTTGGAGGTAACTCCCGACGTTGTTTACGGTCACAAGGATGGCATGGCATTGACCTTCGATGTTTTTCAACCTAGGGAAAAAGCGAACGGAGTTGGAGTGCTTTTTATGGTGAGTGGAGGTTGGGTTTCGTCGTGGACTGAGCCGAAACAGATTGCTCCAATGTTTCGACATTTGTCCGATGCGGGCTACACGGTTTTCGCGGTCAGGCATGGTAGCAGCCCTCGGTACTTTGTTCCTGAATGCGTGAGCGACGTACAGCTTGCTCTTAGCTTCATCGCGAGCAACGCAGATAGATGGCAGGTAGATCCGAAACGATTGGGCGTGTTCGGATTTAGCGCGGGTGGGCACCTATCCTTGATGCTTGGAACGGTTGGTGGTTCAAAACAGAAGAACGACTCGATTGCCAGAGTGGCGGCTGTGGTCGCTGTTTTTCCGCCAACGGACCTAGCTCCTTACGTCGATTTTAAAAGCCCCAGACGCGAGCAATTCCCAGCCCTAAGATTCGAGCCATCGCAGGCGGAGTCGGTCTCACCACTCATGAAGGTGACATCCGACGATGCACCCACATTGTTGTTTCACGGTGACCAAGATGAATTGGTTCCGCTGTGGCACAGTGAGAAAATTAAAGAAGCGTTCGACGGAGTCAAAGTGGTTAGCAAGTTGGTTGTCATCAAAGGGGCTGCGCATGGATTCGACGCGGACGGGAATCGCTTGCTCGCAAAGGAAATGGTCGAATGGTTCGACAACCACTTGGTGAAAGTTCAGAAACTGAAATAGGAGACTTCGAGCTGAACGCCACCGAAAAAAATTGCATGATCTCCCAAAGAGAAACAATGAAAAACATCACTCGACGCGATACGTTGCGATGGATTAGTGCCGGTGTTGCTTGTTCGTTGGCTAACTCGAAATGCGAAAAAGGACGGGCTGATTTTGGCGGGGTTAAGCCCAAGATCAAAATCGGCCAGATCGGTGTCGGACACGCACACGCCAACAAACTGGCCGTGTACCGAATGTCCCCGGACTATGAAGTGGTAGGAATCGTCGAAGCCGATCCGAAGCTGCGTCAGCAAAGCGAAAATGTTGAGCCCTTTCGCGGACTCACTTGGATGACACAGGAGCAATTGCTCAATGTTGCGGGACTTCAAGCGGTATTGGTCGAGACTCGAGTCCGCGATCTGCTGAACAATGCAGAAGCATGTGTCGATGCAGGTAAGCATGTCCATATCGACAAGCCGGCGGGACCCTCCTTACCGCATTTTCAGCGAGTCCTCGACAAGGCATCCAAAAAACAGCTTCTCGTACAGATGGGGTACATGTATCGCTACAACCCAGCCATCGTATTGCTTCGCGAGTTCTTGAAGCGAGGATGGTTGGGAGATGTATTCGAAGTCCAAACGGTTATGAGCAAGGTCGTAACGCCAGCGAGTCGGCTTGAGTCAGCGGAGTTCCCAGGTGGAATCATGTTCGAACTCGGATGTCATGTTCTCGATTTGGTCGTCGGAATTTTGGGGTTGCCCGCCAAGGTAACCCCATTCTCTACGCGAGTTTCGAAATCAGATGATACTCTCGTCGACAATATGCTCAGTGTGCTTGAATACCCAGGTGCAATTGCAACTGTCAAATCCAGCGCCGTGGAAGTGGATGGAGGTGAACGTCGACACTTGACGGTGGCTGGTACCAAAGGGACATTTCACGTTCAACCGCTCGATCATCCAGCGGCGATCGTGTCGTTCGATGAGCCGCATGACAAGTTCAAGAAGGGCTATCAGAACTTATCGTTTCCCAAGTACATACGTTATGTCGATGACGCCGCTGATATGGCTCGCATCATTCGAGGCGAAAAATCATCGGACTTTTCGTACGAGCACGATCTGACGGTTCAGAGGACGTTGCTAAGGTCGTGCGGACTACCGCCCGAAGCAGCGGGATAGGCTTTTGTTGCGTTGTACCAGCTTGATTTTAGGGTAGTGGATCTTGTTAAAGATCCTGAATCTATGGGATCTTTAACAAGATCCACTACATCCAACCCGCCAATCCCGCTATTCGTTTGATCGCGTCTGGCAAGGCGACACACTCGATTTCAAAGACTCTTTTTTGAAGCGTTTCTGCCGTGTCGTCTTCGCGCACTTCGCACGCCCGTTGTAATAGGATCGGCCCATGATCGTACTGATTGTCGACATAGTGAACTGTGCAGCCTGTGAGCTTGACACCGAAATCGATTGCTGCTTGATGCACCTTTAATCCGTACATCCCTTTTCCGCAAAACGAGGGAATGAGCGATGGGTGAATATTGACAACCCGATTTTCAAAATCATTCGGGACCAAGACGTGATGCAAATAACCGCCCATGACGACAAGCCTTGCACCCGACTCCCGAATCGGGCGAAACACACTTTCCGAATGCTCTTCGGCGGTTTGAATTCGCAGCTTCGGAACAACCAACGTCGGAATCGATGCTTCGTATGCGAATTGGAGCCCTGTCGCGTCCGATCTCGAGCTGATCACCAAGCGAAACTCCACGGGCAACGTTCCAAGATCTCGACAGCGAATCAGATTTTTAAGCGTTGTTCCGCCACCGGAAATCAGAACCGCGATGGGGAGTAATTGAGTCATCGCGTTTCGTCACTTTTTCACTTTCGTGGCTTCCGCCTGCAGTTCTGCCAGGAACTCTTGGAAGCTCCCTTGATCGCTCCCATCTGACAGCGTTACGGCTTGCGATTGAGCCTTGATCGCAGCATCAAGATTTCCGATTACAAAATGAAGTCTTGCAACCGTGTCAAGCATGTTTGCTTTGTCGGCGCCTCGTACTCCATCCAAAGCTTTTTCGACCGCAGCGATCGACATTCGTATAATTTCCTTGCTATCGAATTTGTCTTCGGTGTATTTCTCAAAGGCACTCCAGGCCACATCCTGGACGAATAGCGGTTCGCTTTCGCAACTTGCAAATAGGTCACTATAGGTCTTTGTAAGCTGCTTGATATCAGCTTTGGCGAGCAGTTGCATTTCGATCTTCGACTTGTACAACCCGAATTGAAGGCGTTTGTCAGCGACTTTTGCAAGGAAGCCATCGATCGCTATGGCAGCTTCTGCGTACTTCTTCTTTCTTGCAAGGCTTCCAACCGTCGTTTGAATCTCCTCCATGAGCTTTTGCTCGGCGATATGTTTTTCTCGGTCCCATGAATCGTCAAGAACAGATTCCAGAATCGAGTCCATCTCCATCGGATGACCAATCCATTCGATTTTGGCGTCTTTGCCAACAATGAACGAGCAAGGTATACCGTTTTGTTCTGCCGCCAACATATAGTCGACATCGCATGAACCGTCCGGATCGGTTGTCAAACAGTACGCCTTCGTCAACTCATCAATCGTCGTCTTTTTTCCAGTCCCATCATCGATTTTATTCTTCAGAAAGTCTTTGACGGTGTCGAGTGGTTCGCTACTGATGCTAACAATTTGAAGCCCCCTGTCCGCAAACTTGGTTTGCAAGGCAGCCAAATGCGGCATGCTCTGGACACATGGACCGCAAGTAGTTGCCCAAAACTCGACAACGTATACTTTGCCCGCTTGAAAGGCGGTAACCTTCGGGAATTTTCCGTTCCCATTTTGGACCCAGTGTTCTACGTTGAGTTTTGGAGCGACCGAGCCCACCCCAAGCTTTTCGGAGGCGACCGCAGCAAATGGTCGGCTGAGCCAAGATACTGCAGCGAACGCGACAAGCGTAACGGGAATCATGGCAGCGACGGTGGAACGCAAAAACGACATGGTATTCTCCAACGAGGAATATAGATGGTCCACTCATTGTATTCGATCGGGGCAAATGTTTAACCCCCACAGGTGGCTCGACTTAGTTTACTCAAGGCCATACAGGCCTGCAGGAGGAATCAACTGTCCGGCGACAGCGCCCAACCCCTTGGTTTGAAAAAATCGAGGTTCAATGCTGAAAGAGTACGATGTGTTGTCGCGCCCGGAATCGTACGACGCCCCAACACGTATGAGGAACGATTCGCCAATACGAGTGAGACCTATTGTTTGCCCAACGGTACCCGTAGAACCAAGATCTACCGACGCTCCGCCCATGGCGAGCCATTTCTCATTGAGTCTGTAGTTTACCGTAGACGTTAGCACAAAGGAACTAACTGGCCCAGAGAGGCTCGTTGCTCCGAAGTAGACGTCGCCTCGTCCCGGTCTGGAAAGCAAAGTGGCGACGGTTGTGGCCTTGAGTCCTGACTGGAACAAGTCGTAGTACCCGTCGCTGAGCAGCGTGACCCGATCACCGATGTGATATCGGAAATCATAGTTGATACCGCCCACTTGTTGCCCAAAGTTGTCGCGATCGGGTTTGGCAAAGAAAATGGCATCTACGTCAAGCTCGACGACATCGGCAATTCGCTCGCGTCCAGGTACGCCTCGTTTGGTCTGCCATCGCTGGTGGATACCAGTACGCGATTGAGCTTGATTCGTAACGATTTCAGAACCGGAGGCAGAGACATACCTTTGCATCGCTTGCCTCGCCGCATAGGCCGTCGCATCAAATTGAGGTGGAAGCACACCCCCGAAGGTATTGAAGACAAGGCGTCGACGAAAGTGTTCCTGAGAATTGTCATCAATCGGATTGTAGAGCGGAAACAAATTCAGGTCTTGCGTTGTATCTGCATACAAGAATTCACTTTGAAAGTTAACCTTGTGGGCAAGTCCATTGAGATTGAGAACGCTGCTTTGAACGTCCGGGAACACGCGTACCATCGGCAAAGACGATCTCAATCCCGTTTGCCCGGTCAATCGCGTGAGTTGCTGACCATTTACATCTTCTCCCCATGTACCTGCTTCTCCAGAGATAAACGGCACAAACTTGTAGAAGCCGGTATCGAACGGCAAGCTTAATTCCTGGCGTGTTACCGCCACCAAACCCGACGCGTTTACTTCCCAAGGTTGCAATTGAAATTTGGCCGCGTCCGCAGGGTTAAGTGGAGTGCTTGCAATTTTCTGTTGAGCATAGCCAACGTAGGAGTGTGAATAGTAAGTCAATACGTCGCCAACCGATTGTCCAAGCCAATAGTGATCCAATCGTGGCAACCACTCGGTCTCTGTGAAAAACGGATTGACGCGGGCCTGACCCGACAAGTCGAACATCTGCTGATCACGATACTTTCGTAAACGCAAGGCTGTGGCGTAATCTTTGTGCGTATCCCATTCCTCCTCAAAATACTGCTCTAGGAAATTGCGATCGCTGATCAGCCCCACCTCGGCCCACAACTCCGTGTCGGGCGTCAGATACTGGCGATGTTGGAATGTGAGTCGTCCTCGCGGGTTACGTTCGGGAAAGAAGTTGATTCGATCGGATCCCAAATAGTCGAGTCCATTATCATAGAGGCCCCATGTGTCAAGAAACCCTCTCGCCGGCCCGTGCAACAAATTCGGAACGTTGTAGTTGAAATTCGTGCCGGCCGCGAAGCCACGATTGCTCAAATAGTCGGTCGAAAAATTCCATTGTGTACCATCAAGCCCTTGCAAGCCAAATATCTGATAGGCATCCCAATCGACGAAGACTTGATTGCCGAAAATCCTATCATTCTTGAATGCGAGTCCGCTCAAATAGAAGCTGGATGTATTGATATTGGTGTTGAATACTGGCCAATATGCAACCGGTACGCCTTCAATATATACGAAATTGTTGCGACCTCTGGCTTGCATACCCGTTTGGTTGCCAAGTTGACCTGCGACGGGCATTCCAAATATCGAGGTGCGAGCCTCGGATTTTTGGTCGCTCAACTCAATGCGATCGGATTGCAACCAGTAGCGAGGAACACCAAGGCGACTGCTTGTCAGTGCAGCACCATAGGCTAAAAAGTTTTCCCTCGATCTTTGCTGAATGACATCCGCCTTCAGCCGAAGAAGCCCTTCGTACTGAGGAGCAGGCGTCAATATTTCCGCGCCCAGGATCATTCCATATTCTGCTTGCACGTTGTAGTACATTCGATCGGCGTAGATTCTGCGTTGACCCTGCTGAAAAACTACGTTTCCTTCGATGTACACCTCGACAGGCAAGTCATCGATTTTCTGGGACATCAATCGCGTCAAATTGGGAGTCCAAATGACAGCTCTGTCCGCTTCGATGAGCACGTTTCCTAGGTCCATTGGGCCCGAACTGGTTTGGACGGATGCGCCACCAAACATCAGCCGAATGCCACGCGAGATGGTGATCACCGAATCGCCGTTTTCAGGTCTATTTCTGATTTTCAATTCAGGCTCAATACCGCCGCGTCCACTAAATGCAAAAGTGCGAGCTCCAATGCTTTGCCTACCAGGCGAAACAGGTCCTGACAAGGCAACGGGTGCGACCACAGGCGCAGGTCCAAATGCATTAGGAACCTGAAACGCTTGAACGGGCTCGGGATTCGCGAGGGATGGTTTGGGCGGTTGAATGGACTCGAAGAGAGGCAACGAGCCGGCGTCAAGTACCGTTCCACCTAACTGGGAGTTTCCAACCGTAATGCCTTGGCCTTGTGCGTTGTTGGGGATCGCCATTCCACCACTGGGAGGCGATTGAACAACAGGGCCCGGCAACGACTCGCCATTTCCAATAGCGGAAAGCCCCGTTATTTGCGACGCAAGGCGGGTGTGAGACGCGTCGTCGGCCGATGTCCATGCTAACGTATCGGACACTGGATTTCTCGCATTCCAATTCAGATCCGGTGCAGTTCCAGTCGGTTCAAGCCAAGTGTCCACATGAAAACCAATGTCGAAATGGCTGAACAACCTACCCATCCATTGGTCATCTTGAAGCCGTTGTTCATCGGACCAACGCACGTCGCTGTTGCCTACGGTTTGAACGATGATCTTTTTGGCCAACGGCACGCTAGCCTCCTTAGACTCGTTCGCGTTGCTATTTAGCTCTGGCTGAGATCGATCGATCCAAAGGTGAGCCGTCTCGCAGGTCGCAGCGAACGCTCCTTGATAAATGCGGACGCCGCCAGTCAAGGTGACAACCTCGTAAATACCTTGCGTACGTTTCGTCGCTGAATGCGAAAAAACATCGATCGCAAATTTTGGATCGGAAAGGGGCAAGCCGACTTCTGCTGAGAGGCAGCGTGAGAGTAATGATTCAGGCCATACGAAGTTTGCAAACAAAATGGCGATCAGTCCGAGCGCAATCGACAACGGACCGCCCACGGAGTGAGCAGTTGACGTGGCGTCCGATCGACGCGACCGACTCTTGAACAACGATGGCGTATAAAAAAGCGCGTTCAAGAGTACCGGTCGAGACTTTCGGGTTGAATCGGTTAGGGGAGTCCGTTCCACTACCGAGTCGCTCTCCATGGGCTTGAGTTAATTGAGGTCTTGAATGCCGAATGTTCCGTTTAGGAATGCTGGTAAGGCCGTGGAAGTATAGGACTTCAAAAAAATCGTCTCAAGACGAAGGTTTGACTTAAGTCTGCAATTCCACGGTGTCGATACCTGAAAACCTCTCAGAATTAACCGCGTTTTGACAACTTTTCAGCTCCTCATTTGCGCAGAGGCACTAGCTAACCCAAATCGCTCAAATTGACAGGGTTGGTAGTCGATAAATAAAGCATGTCCAACTTAGATTCTTTGGCAACACATTTGATCCAACAAGGGCATTGGGCTGAGGCCGTGCACCTTTATCGAGACGAGCTTGGGCTATCGATGCAACAAGCGGAACAAATCGTTCTTCAACTTGCGGAAGAGTCCGGGCTTAATTATCCGGGGCGTTTCTTGTATTGGCTCGCGCTTGCATTCGCAGGCCTGTCTCTATTCGGCTTGGCGGGAGTTCTCCAGTTTATTGTGTCGCTGTAAGGTCACAAATAGCTTTCGAGCCACAATCTATGTAGTTCGCCGGGAGATCTCCAAGACGCCTAAAGCCTAAAGACTAAGTCACTCACTTCGCAATGAATTCACTTGGCAACGCAACTTTATTCTCGTCCGTCCAAAACCGAGTCGTTAGCTCGATCTTCTTTTGGATTGAATTCTCGGCATCGTCGAGCACCACCCATACGACTTTCTGATCAAGTTCGGTGGGCGATTGAACTGTCGTAACAGGATTGGCTCGACGCACTAGATCCGTGAGAATCGTCCGCAGTGGAACCGCATCTTGCTTGAATGCGCGAATTTGCTGATTGCGAGTGATCCCTCCTTTTTGAAAGGCGGAACCGTTGATTGCCATTGAGATGGGTGCGCCGGAAAGTACCGAGTCGGCGACCTCGCCCGCAATCAATTGCAACGCTGTCTCAAGTGACTCTTGTTCAAAAGCAACATTGATCTTGGAATCAAGTATTTCATCGATCGTTTTGGATTTCGGTTTCACAACTGGTTTGGTTGTCGTCTGCATGGATGGATTGTTTGTCCCCACCGGAAACTTCATCGCCATCCAACTTGCGACGGCCAGATTGCTAACGGCATCCGAAGGCAAGTAAAGGTTGGCAACAACTTGGCCGTCCTCAATCCCGAATCGCCCGTATTTGTTCAAGCTGCGGAGCATCTGCGGGTATCGCATCGACAGTGCACGCCAATAAGGATGAATGGTTGCGTTGAGCATTCCACTCTCTACCTCGTCCGGCAGCTTCTCGAGCTTCTGCTTGAGCGATAAAGCGAACTTGCCCGCATCCCGCGTTTCCGATCCAATCATTCGCAACTCCGTATACCAACGTGGCTCCAACGTTGTCGTGAGCAACACCGCTTGCATTGTTTCATCGATACTTGCTTTCAAAAGAGCTTGTCCGGACGGAACAGCGGCAAGCAATTCCCGCGCATCACCGGCCAAAAAACTTGGAGCAAACAAAAAAGAAATATCTGCCCGGCTATCGGTGGATAGCAATAAAGTTTCGAGCTGACGGCGGAGCGGCGCTGCGCCTCCGTTCAGCTCAGACAGCGTAGCCACCAATTCCTGTGGTCCAATCGTTATTCGTTTAATCATGGCTGATGGGTCTGATTGAAGCTCTTCCATGGCGACTGCGACCGCATCCGAATTTGCTTCATTGCTCCACAGTCCCTGCTTTCGCGATCCTTTTGAATCAAACAACTGCATTGAGAAGTTCGGCAGTGCTTTGGCGATCGAATCGATGCTCGTCGTTGCCTTGAGATTAAGGCGAAAGAGAGCCTGCGGAACTCCAGACTGCTTGCTTGGATACAATCCGATCGCAACGGACTCTATTCGGTCGTCACTCAACATCGGATAGGTTTCAAATGCCTTGGTTAACGCAGGCTGGGAAGCCAGCCACCATTTACCAAGGTTGGCGAATCCTCCCTGCATGTGCCACACCTTGCCAGAAACAAAAACGATCCCCTCAAGGCCGGCAGGCAATAGCTCTAGTGAATAGGGCGAGCCCGCTTGCGGTGGCGCCCAAAGCAGTTTCCCATCGTCGGGAACGACCGAAAAATACTCGGCGATCGGATCGAGCGGTTTTGTTGCCGGGGTTGTTGCGTTTTTCCCAATGGACGTGCCACTTGATGTTTGCGATTTTGAGCCATCACCTGTTTTCTCAGGTATCCCGCTTTTGTCGACGACAACAATCGTTTGTCCCTTGCTTGGAATCGTCGAGCGTCCATTTTGAGTGAGCGCGAAGATAAGCACCGCGAAAACAAGACATGCACCGCCAATCATCGACGGTAACAGCCAAACAGGTCGCGACTTTTTTGATTTCTTCTTTTTCGTTGTCTTGGCCCCATCATTTTTAGCCCCGCTTTTTTTGGCCCCATCTTTTTTGGCTGCAGCGGACTTCTGGACGACCTTGGGCAAGGACTGGGTCTCCCCGGACAAGGGCCGGGCCCGTTCAGGCGATGGCCGGGGCTCATCGGGCAATGGCTGGGCGCGTCCACGCAATGGCTGAGCCCGTTCGGGCAATGCCTGTGGCTCGTCCTGCGTCGCGTCCATAATCGAGTTCGCTGTCACGTCAGTAACCGGGTCGCAAACCAAAATCGCGACCACCGGCGCATCGTCTTGTTCTGGTTTTGGAACGACGACAGGAACGGAAAGAGCAAATTCGATCGCCTTGATCAAGTCACTCGCCGTTGCAAATCGCGATTTTGGATTCTTCGCGAGCAAGTGAGCAAGGCATCGTTGAAGCCTATTCTGCTTCGATTCCGATAGAGTCGATTCAATACTCTCAAGAGCGTGAGCGCGCGCCCATGATTGCGTGGAACCATCGACCTTATCGCCAAAAAGCTTAGTTGCATTGAGGGCTCGATACCACAAACATCCTAACGCATATAAATCGGTTTGAACGGTATGTTTGGCTCCGGGTAGCGTTAGCTCTGGTGCAGATACCGAGAGCAACTCCTCGTGATTGTCACCAAAGATCGAAGTTCCTCTGACATCGTAGGGGTTGGAAATTGGAAACAGCGGATCGCGTCGCAAAACATAAACACCATCCTCAACATGCCAAACCGATTCAGCGCTAATTCGCCCATGCACGAGTCCCGCATCATGCAACTTTTGAAGCCCCGCTGCGACCTGTTCCATCATGACAGCGGTTTCATTCCAGTTCATCGGTTGTTGCAACAACGACGAGGCCAGCGATCGGCCCCCTACCGGAGAACAGACAGCCAGGACGTAGATGTTGGACACGCCTGCAAATGACCATTTGTCTAGCGAAGGATGAGAAAGATTGACATGCTTTTCCGCTAAGCTCAGACTGGGTGGACATTCGCGTTTGTCGGGTTCGCGGAATGACTCTGGGACGAGCAGGTACATCCAGTGGTGAACTGACTTTGAGTGATTCTTTTCGACAACCTCAAACCAATGCTTGCCGAGTTCCTGTTCTTGTGAACTTTCGAGTCGATAGGGACCAATCGAAAGAGGGATGGCCAATCCATGAAAAAGGACGTTTGCCTGAAAAGATGTGATTTTACGGAGTCGAATCAAATCGGAGACCAAGCTAACCGGATCCTGAAGTCTCTCGGGTGTCCCAGCCTGCGAAATGGCTATGGCCCACTGACGGCATTCTTCGGTTGTCGCTAGCCCGGTTGCATGGATTCTCTCCCAAAGTTGAACCGAGGTTGGAACCACGTTTAGTGTCCTAAGACGTAGGCGAAAATGAGCGGAGCGACGATCGTCGCATCACTATGAATCATGAACTTAGGCGATTCTGCAGTCAACTTGTTCCATGTAATCTTTTCGTTGGGAACTGCTCCACTGTATCCGCCGTAACTGGTCTCTGAATCGCTGATTTGAGCGAAATATCCCCAGCGTCGTGTCTCGGATTCGTTCAGATCCTGTAGGAGCAAGGGCACGACACAGATTGCAAAATCACCGGCAATCCCGCCGCCGATTTGAAAAAAACCGACGCCCCGTTCTTTACTGACGGAACGGTACCAAGTTGCCAAATACTCCAATTGTTGCGTTCCACTCTTGAGAACCTGGTGGTTTGACACGCTTCCATCCATGACTCGTGCGGTGAACATATTGCCGAGTGTACTGTCCTCGATGCCTGGTGAAAAAACCGGAATACCGGCTTCCTTGGCAGCGATCATCCACGAATGTTCGGCGGGGATTTTGTAATGAGCCCTCAATTCGGGCTCGTCGAGCAGCATGAACATGTATTCAAATGGAAAGTAACTCTTGCCCTCGTCGGCCGCTTGGCACCAGTACTTGAGCAATCGTTTTTGCATGTGCTTCATGACTGTCTCAGGGATGCACGTATCCGTCACGCGATTGAAACCCGAGTCTCTCAATGCAAGTTCGTCTTGGACGCTCAGTGCACGCCAGTTGTCAATAATCTTGTATTCATCGTGGGCAAAGAGATTGAATAGATCTTCCTCAAGATTGGCGGCGGTGCACGAGATTGCTTGCACTTTGCCGCAGCGGATCATTTCGGCAAGCGAGACCCCAATCTCGGCAGTGCTCATGGCACCTGCTAGCGACACAAGCATAATGCCGTTTTCTTCGTCCACGAATTTCTTGAACGCTCTAGCGGCAGCTAGCGTTTCTCTCGCATTGAAATGACGGAAATGCTTGTCCATAAACGCTGAAATAGTCATCGATATCATGCGGGTATTTCGTGCTACGAGGTGGGTGAGACTCCTGATTTCCGTCCAGTCTTCTATTGCTTTGCCATCGGCATGACAACATACGTATAACCATCGTCCGTTGAAAACATGGCTGGTTCCGCGTTGCTACGGACTTCAATTGCAAATGGCTTTTCCAGGTCTAAGGCCTTGAAGAAGTCCGAAACGAATCGGTAGTCCATTGTAATTTTGACTTCGTCGCCCGTGTAAGCAATTGGCATTTCAATTCGAGATTGTCCTACGTCCGCCGTTTTGGCAGCAACAACGAGCGTACCGTTTCCAAAGACAAACTCGACGCCACGGCTATCTGGGTCCGCTACAATCGACGCCTGCCGAATCGCAGCCAAAAAGGGGCCAGCAATTCCCTCGATTCGTGTTTTGTTTTCGCGACTGGGAATAACTTGACGCCAGTTGGGATATCGACCTTCGACAAGTCTCGAATAGATCGTGCATCTGTTCGTTCTGATCAAGATGTCGTTGCTTCGTGCTGCGATGTGAACCATATCATCCTTCTCGCTGATAGACCTGTCCATCAAGTTCAGCGTTTTCGTCGGCACGATCGTCGACATACCCGAGTTTTTGAAACCCCCGATCGAGGTGCCCTTGCCGTTCATGCATGCGAGCCTTCTTCCATCCGTCGCAACCGTCGTGATTTGGTCTCCGTCCATTTCAAATAAAACGCCTCCGAGTTGGTATCGGGTGCTCTCGTTGTCGGTTGCAAATATGGTTCTTTTGACCAACTCCTTGAACAATCGAGCGGAAACCTCAAAGTAACTGTCTTCCGCAAATTCGACAACACTTGGAAACTCGTCTGGATTGGCGAGCGGCAAATGAAATTCAGAATGCCCCCCCTGAATGTCCAACGTGTTTTCACTCGTTTCCAGCGACAGCGTTTCGTCGCTGGCTTCACGAAGAATATTGCCCACCCGTTGAACGTTCAGCAAAGCTCGGCCGGGCACAATGATTTGAACGTCTTCCACCACCAAGCGAATCCCAGCCTCCAAGTCGGTTGCCATGAGCACCACTCGCCCATCGGTTGCGTCGATCTTGACGTTGTTCAAGACTTCCTTCGGACTCCGCGAAGGCGCGATCCCTGCTGCGATCTGAAATGCAGCAAGAAATTTCTCTCGATTCGTAACAATTTTCATAGATCTACACTCTGCCTATGCAACTTAACTTGGCCCGCAATTGAGTTCTGCCAGCCAATGTTGTAGCGTGAATTGCACAAAAACTGTAGTGGGTAGCATCCGCCTTCCCAAACCCGCCTTCAGCGACAAAAGCCAGCCACTCGATCGGTGAGGTTCGCCAGCAGCAAATTGGAGCTAACCTATCGAATTCGCCAAAGTTTGGCTAGAACTTTGGACAAGCTGCTAACACCATCGATTCAAGATTTCCCTGAGCGATGGCAATCGCATGCTTTGAACTGCGAAACATACGAACCCAGAGGGCAAAATGAGTGTAAGATGGATGGGCCAGTGAATTCCTTCGTCGACTACTTCCTTTCCATTGCATTTGTTTTCCGTGCCATCTAGCTTCCACCCAATGATGCATTGCTACGCCAGAATGATCTGCATGCTGGTTGCGTTTTCGTACGTATCATTGCTTCGCGCCCAAACCATTGATTTTGTTCGAGACGTACGTCCTATCTTTCAAAAACACTGCTACGAGTGTCACGGTGACAAGAAGCAGAAGTCTGGTCTCCGACTGGATGTGAAGCAAGCCGCTTTCAAAGGGGGCGATGGCTACGGTGAAACTTTCTCGCCAGGAAAGTCAGGCGACAGTCCGCTGATTCGGTTGGTCACAAGCAAGGACAAAAACGATCGCATGCCACCCGAAGGCGATGCATTGAAAACAGAAGAGATCCAAACGCTGATTCAATGGATTGACGAAGGGGCCACGTGGCCAGACGGAGTGGATGCCTCGCTATTGAAAAATATTCGCGATCATTGGAGCTTTAAGCCAATCGCGATTCCAAAAGGTATCCACACGCTCGATTCGTTTATCCAAGAGAAATTGGAGATGAATGGATTGACGATGTCGCCAGAGGCGAATCGTGTCTCTTGGCTTCGTCGCGTCACGTTCGATCTTACCGGTCTGCCACCCACTCCGGAGGAAGTTCGAGCTTTTGTGGACGACACAGGTAGCGGTGCTTTTGAGCGTGCCGTCGATTTACTTCTTCACTCACCTCATTATGGAGAGCGTTGGGCTCAGCATTGGCTTGACCTCGTTCGATTTGCGGACACTCATGGTTTCGAGGTTAACACCGAGCGTCCAAACGCTTGGCCTTATCGCGATTACGTCATCCGTGCGTTCAATGAGGACAAGCCATACGACAGGTTCATTCAAGATCAAATCGCGGGTGACCAATGGGGCGAGGATGCAGCCACAGGGTTTCTTGTTACTGCATCGGTACTTTTGCCTGGGCAAATCGGCAAGGACGCTCCGTCCATTCGACTCGCCCGCCAGGATTCCATCGATGAGATTGTCAATAATATTGGCCAGACTTTCCTCGGCCTGAGCATCGGTTGTGCTCGTTGCCACGATCATAAGTTTGATCCGATCAGTGCAATAGACTACTACTCGATGCAAGCCTTCGTTTCGGGCGTAGAGTATGAGGAACGCGAGTTGCGCACGCCGGCGGCTGAGGCGATCAAACAAGAGGCAGCATCGATGCGAGTTCGCGTGGCGGAGATCGATGAGCAACTCAACAACTTTGAGTCACTCGCACGACCACAAACATTGCCACAAACATTGCCGCAAAGGCCGTCCGTCAGTCCCCGCAAGAACACGGATCGTTTCGTAGCGGTGACTGCAAAACGATTGCGTTTTACCGTCCTAGCAACGAACGGGCTCGAACCCTGTATTGATGAGCTCGAAGTTTTCAATGGTCAGGGACAAAACGTTGCCCTCGCGAGTTTCGATACTCGAGCCAAAACCTCTGGCAACACTCATGTTCCTGATCGACACGAGGCACGTTTCGTCCACAATGGCTTGTATGGCAACTCGCAAAGCTGGCTTTCCAATGAGCCGGGAAAAGGCTGGGTTGAACTAGAATTTCCGTCAGAACAAGAAGTTTCACGAGTCGTCTGGAGTCGAGATCGGGAAGGAAAGTTCGAAGACCGCCTCGCGACGGAATACAAAATCGAGACTGCAACGGGCACCGATAACAACTGGCAATTGGTGGCGGATTCAACGGATCGTTTTCCCTGGATTGCAGGCACGGATCGCGACAGGAGCCTTACCACTGTTGGACTCTCAGGTGAAGACGCCACGAAAGCCACTCGTTTATTGGACGAGAAAAGTAATTTGGAGGCAAAGATCAAAACCGCAGAGAGCGGACAAAGAGTCTTCGCCGGTACGTTTCGCAAACCGGACGAAATCCATTTGCTTAGCCGTGGCGACCCGGAGCAACCACGAGAAGAGGTTGTGCCTGCTGTACTCAGAGCCTTTGGTGAAGTCGAGCTCAAGAAGGATTCCTCCGAGCAGGAACGTCGCCTTGTTCTTGCAAGATGGATCGCAAGTCCGGAGAATCCGTTGACGGCACGAGTGATGGTGAATCGGATCTGGCAGGGGCATTTTGGAGTTGGAATCGTGCCAACGCCGAGCGACTTTGGCAATAATGGAATGAAGCCTTCGCACCCCGAACTGCTTGATTGGTTGTCAACGGAGTTCATACGATCCGGCTGGTCGATTAAGGCCATGCATCGGCTCATCGTGTTGTCTCGAACGTACCGTCAGTCTTCCGCGTTGAATGCGAAAGGGGTTGAAAAAGACGCCGATGTCCGTTTGCTTTGGCGATATCCATCGCGTCGGATCGAAGCCGAAACGATTCGCGACTCGATGCTAGCCATCAGCGGGAAACTCAATCTCAAAATGTATGGACGAGGCTACGATCTGTTTGACAAGCGGGGTGGGCTGAGTGGCTACAAGCCCATAGAGTCGTTTCGCGGCGAGGGACTTCGCCGCATGATCTACGCTCACAAGGTTCGCCGCGAGACAGAAGCGATCTTTGGGGCCTTTGATTGCCCTGATGCGGGGCAAAGCACCGCTGTCCGCCGGGAATCCATGACACCCATACAAGCACTCAATTTGTTTAACAGCGTCTTTACGCTCGAGCAATCTCAAGCTCTGGCGGAACGCTTGTCGCGTGAAGTTGGCAAAGATATCGAACAGCAAATCCAGCGAGCCTATCACTTGGCGCTGAGTCGAGAGCCAAGCATCGACGAGCTTCGAGAAGCTGAGTTCGTGGTTCGCGAGTACGGGTTGGAAACCTTTGGCCGAGCTCTTTTCAATTGCAATGAGGCTTTGTTTCTTCCATGAATTCAAGGAATTCAAAATCTGGAAAAGGCTCACTCCTTGGCCGTGTCTTGCTAAATCGCCAGCAGTTTCTTTCGAACAGCGCGACGGCGATCGGCTCGATTGCCTTAGCCGATATGCTGTGCGCCGACGGCCTCCTGTTGGATTCTACCGACCAACCTAGGATTGATCCCGCTCAACCCTATGCTGCCAGGCTACCTCACTTCCCAGCCAAAGCGAAAAACGTGGTGGTTATTTTTTGCGCTGGAGCTGTCAGTCAGTTAGAGACATGGGATTACAAACCGGAGTTGATCAAATGGGATGACAAGCCCTTGCCGGGTGGACCATCCGTTACTTTTCAAGGTCCCGCCGGCAACTTGGCTCGACCACAATACAACTTCCGTCAGCGCGGCCAGACCGGCAAGTGGGTGAGTGACTTGATCCCGCATCTGGCGAAACTCACCGACGACATCGCCTTTGTTCATTCGCTCACCAGTACCTCGAACACACATGGGCCAGCCGAGAACTTTCTGTCGACGGGCTTTGTTCTCGATGGTTTCCCAAGTCTTGGCTCTTGGGTGACGTATGCACTGGGGAGCGAGAATCAGAACTTGCCCTCGTACGTTGCGATTCCCGACCCGCGGGGTGTACCTCAGAACGGATCCAACAATTGGGGACCGGGTTTTTTGCCCGTCGCTTTTCAAGGTACAACGCTGAGTTCCAAGGAACCTGTGCGTCACCTGATCCCGCCTGGCATCGCGCCGCCAGCCGACCTCGCATCGCGTTCATTGCTTCAAAAGATGAATGCTCGTCATCTCGAACAACATCCTGGTGATGGCAAGCTCGCCGCGCGAATCGCAAGTTATGAACTGGCCGCTCGGATGCAACTCAGCGTTCCCGAGATCAGCGATCTTAGCACTGAATCCGCCCATATTTTAAAAATGTATGGCGCGGACGATTCACAAAACGCAAACAAGGCCGCGTTCGCCAAAAACTGCATCCTTGCTCGTCGCCTGATCGAACGAGGTGTGCGGTTTGTGCAGCTATTCAATGGCGCCTACGCGAGTGGTGGCGTGCTCAATTGGGATGGACATAACGCGATTAAAGAACAATACGACCTCCATGCACAAATCCTAGATCAACCCGCAGCCGCTTTGATCCAAGATCTCAAGCAACGAGGCTTGTTAGATGATACCCTCGTGATTTGGTGTACCGAGTTCGGCCGCATGCCTTTTTTTCAGAAAGGATCGAAAGGCCGCGATCACAATCCAGACGGCTTCACCTGCTGGATGACCGGCGCGGGAGTGAAGCCCGGCGTGAGTCATGGTGCAACGGACGACTTGGGCCAGAAAGCGGTTCAAGACATCCATCCCCTAACCCATTTCAACGCAACCATCCTCCATCTCTTGGGCCTTGATTTCGAACGACTGAGCTTCGAACATAACGGAATTCAACGTAGACTGACCAACGTCGAAGGAAAGATCATTCCAGAGATTCTGGCTTAGATCCTCTAGGGTAAACCAAGAGAACCGGCTCTCACTTTTCGATCCTAAATTGTTGCGAGCATGCGTGAGAAATGGTAACCTCAAGCTTACATTGAGAAGCAGTTTCGCGATTCCGATTCGACAGCTATCTTTTAAGCTCCTATTTTGCGAGGCAAAACGATGACTTCAGTTGGTTATGCACGCGTTGTCAATAACGCGTTTCTAAACGAGCTCAAAGAATGCAACTCTGCACTTTGGGACGACGTTAACTTGCTGGGATCCTACGCTCAAGAGCCCTTCAGTAGCGCTTGGATTGAGCAAAATGGCGGTTCAGTTTTGAGGCGCCTTCGTGTAGAGCTGTCCGGACAGTTTCGTTTAGAAGAGACATATGGCTACGTCGCCGGCCCGAGTCCCAACCAAGATCGCAATGTGTCCAAAGCACTCGATCAGCACTTGAACATCGTCCTCCAATGCGTCGCCCTGAGTGAGCAATTCGACGATCTCGAATACTGCGGAAAACTATCGTGTAAGACGCTAGAAATTTGGAAGCAAATGAAATGTCTTTTCGAGTGCATTATGGAGCACGAAGCCTTAGAGCGGAGATTGATTGCCGCCGCTTGGGCCCCTATCTTGCCAGAAGCTTCGTGTACGCTTGTACCAACACAATAGGGCGAGTGGCAGTGAGAAAGGATCCGGACACTGGAACTTTGTAGGATGGGACCATTTGTCCCGTCCAAACAAAGGATCGGGACATTGGTCCCAATCTACTTTCGGTTCAAATCAATTTGAACCGAGTCTTGCATTGATAATCATTACCAATGTCTTCGCTCGATCTTGTTCGACAGCTTTGAGCAGTTTCTCCGATTCATCCCGTTCGTTTTGAGTCGGGAAACGTGAATCACTAACAAGGTATGCATGCTCCAGAAGCATTGGCCAAGACATTTGGCTAGCGGCCAATCGATCCGCAATTTCGGAAACTTTACGGTACGGTTTCGACACTGAGACCAAGAACCGGACTTGGTCTTCACTATAGTTTGGCTTACTGGTCTTTGGCGTGCTATTCGGCGAAGTCGGGCTTATCGCTCCCTGTGCCAACGCTTGATTGTTCAATTCGTACGAGCGATTCGCCTTGACCCAAGTTGCAACCTGATTCATCGAAGTCCATTTCGAGTCAAGTGTCGGCGATTCGGATGAAACTAAACTTGCGAAAAGCCTCGTTTGTTTTTGAGCCTCAGCAATCTGTTCGGCGGTTGCTTTTAGATACCAGGGTGAATCCATTTTTTGCCCATCAACACGAAATGCACTCGACAAAACCATCCATCGGATGAGTGCACCCAAGTCTCTCTCGCCGGTTTGCATCTGACTAGCCAGGAAGTTTCGCAAATCCGCACGGTCGTTGTTGCCTTCCTCTTCCGTTAAACCGAAAATGGGAAATAGAGGTTGCTTGAAAACCTCATTCCATACCAACTCAACCATAGCTCGTCTTGGTTCTACCGATGATCGGAACCAATCCGCCAGTGTACTCCTAGTCGTATTTCCAATGATTTGGGTCGGCGGGCCAGCCACAGCCAGCTTCAAGCGTCCTTCCGCATCTTCAAAAAAATACTCGGATGATTTCATCACTTTTAAAGCACGAACGCCTAGAACCCGGCGGTCGAGAGACATGCCAGATAGACTTGCAGGGACTTTCCAAAAGGAATCCTGACCGCGAACGGTTTGCGTGCTCGCCAGATAGTTATTAAAGTCGTCATTGCGAGTTTCGCCATCATGACATTGCGAACAAACCATCGACGCGTTTCCACCGATTCGCATCGTTTGCCTTGCGGCTGCCACTGATCCAACGTTCTTTTGCTCGAGCGGCTTCTTCGAGAGATGCTCAGATGATTCGCGATGGTCAACCTCGGAACGCTCTAGAATGTCCGCAAGCCAAAACGCCGCAGGATCGGTTCGGAGCGACGGACTTTCCACTACTGGAGTTGAGCTTGGGCCGGAAATCATCTCTCGCTCGATGTCTCCCACAAAGACTTTATTCGAGAGCGAATCTTCAATCCAATTCACGAAGGAAAGCTGGGGACCGGGCTGGGATCGAACACCTACAACTCGCTTTCCAAGGTAGTGCCCCGATACCAGTTCGGACCATCGCTTAGAAAACTCCTGACTAGCTATTAGCTTGTCCACGTACTCAACGTTGCGAGTCTCACTTTTGTTAACTCGAAATGCTTCTTTCTCGGCGGCAGTTGGTAGCCGTCCGACAATGGCTAGCGCTGATCGCTCCAACCAAAGTTCGCTCTTAATACTCGGTTGCGGTGTCACGCCCACTCGTTTCCAAAGATGTTTTAACTGATCATCAATGATGCCGATAATGTCCTTGTCCAACATTCTTTTCGTTGGCGATGCAACCATAATTGGCGAGTTCTGAGGTTTGGTTGCGTTATCAACTCGATTGTCAGGGGCGTTAGCAATCTGCCTTTCGTTTGGAAAAGGTCTTTCGTTCGAATCTGGAGCGGCAATTGTCTCCGCTATGGAATTGGGTTGGTTGGAAACTTGTGGCGGAACAGTTTGGTCAATCCGTGTCGCTTGGTCCATTTGCGAGTCAGCAATGTCCTTGTTTTGAGGCGCACCGGTCGGCTTGGTTTGTAACCCAGGTGGAATAAACAGCACAGCCAATACGCATGCCGCAAGCGCCGCCACAAGCATTTTGCCCCGTTGGATCCAAACACTCAATTGCTTATCGGCGAGCTGATAACTACCCTTTGCGTTGTCTACAGGGGGAGGAACGATCAATCCGTAGCCTCTGGCTATCTCGCTTTCGGCAAATGCCACGGCTTCGTCATAATCAGAAAGCGAGAACAAGCTTCCGGACCGCTCTTGCAGAGTTGCGGGATTATTTGTCGTTGAGGAAGCAGACTCGGCGACAGTGACTCGATTGAATTGCGTGACAATTCTGTTGGTTAAATCTGGCGGAATATGGTCGCAAACGACATCATTGAGCAAGTTGGACAAAATGATTTCTGCAGGTTCAAAAGTAGGTTGTTCTTTCGAACTGTCTCTATCTCGATCAATCACGATTCAGTTTTCCATCTAAACACTGTTTAAGTTGCATTTTGGCTCGTTGCATCAGGTTTTTGGCACCGTGCTCTGAAATACCAAGTTCCTTTGCGATCAATTCTCGCGTCGCGTTCTCTCCGAAACGCATTTTCAAAGATAACTGAGCTCGCTTCGTCAAACGACGAAAGCAATCCTCAAGCGCCTCCGTGAGGTCACTCCCATCTCCATCAATGCCCGCCCATCGCATCCACTGCAAGTCTAACTGATCCATCTCACTAGTAATCACTACCCTTTTCTGTCGTCGTCGGAACGAAACGAGCAAGTGATAAGCGACACGTCTCAGATAACTAGAAGTAGCGGCTGGGCTGACCTGAACAAAAGGCTTGCGCAGAACTGCCACGAACGTTTCTTGAGTCAAATCATCAGCGAGAGAGTGATCGCAGCCAATTGAACGCAAGTACCTCCATACGCCGGCTTGATGATTCGTAATCAATACGGAAGCATCCCAGCTAACATCCGAGGTAGGCGTTGGAACAGGCTGTAACGTCAACTCGTTATCCGAAAAGATCTTTGATAATTTTGCCACTGTTGGCTATTTTCATCGGTCTGCCATTTCGGCTAGTAAATGTAGTTTCCAGCGAAATTCCTAAGCCATGGCATACCGATGCCATCAAATCCTCCGAGGAATACGGCTCCGTAACAACTTGCGTTCCATCCTCGTTGGTAGCTCCAACCGCTTTGCCGCCTTGGATACCAGCTCCCCCAACAACGACACTCCAAGCTCTCGCCCAGTGGTCGCGTCCCCCTTCTGCATTGATGCGTGGTGTTCTTGCGAATTCACCCATCCAAACAATAGCAGTGTCCTCCAACAGCCCACGTTGGCTAAGGTCGCCCACCAGTGCGCTCATGGCTTTATCGAGCGTTGGCAATCGATCATTCTCCAACGTCTGAAAAATCCGTTGGTGGTTGTCCCAGCCGCCCAAGTCAACTTCAACGAACGGTACACCCGCTTCGACGAGTCGGCGAGCCAGCAAGCACCCCTGCCCGAAGCCATTCTTGCCATACTTCTCTTTTTCGGCCTCAGGCTCTTTCTCAACATTAAAGGCTTCCATTTGAGCGCTGGTTAGCAAATCAAATGTCTTACCTAGCACCTTCCGATGGTCCTCCAAAACCGTACCTCGTTTTTGAGCGATAAACGAATTTTCAATGGTTTCCAAGGCATATCGTCTTTGGGCGAGTCGTTCCCCCTCTAACTTGGCCTCCATATTGCGGATACGTCCGGTACTCGACACATTGAAAGGTGCCCATGCCATTCCCAAGAACCCAGGTCCCTCGCTTGCTCCTCCAACCGACACAAATGGAGGAATCTCAAGGCCGGAACGTTGCCCCATGAGCTCGTGCGACATCACTGCACCGTAACTTGGATAATCCACATTCGCATCCGGGACATAGCCAGTATGCATATAATATCGGCCCCGATTGTGGTCCGCTTCGCGCGTGCTCATCGACCGAACGATACTCATGTGATGCATCTGCTTGGCCATCAGTGGCATATGCTCACAGATTTGCATGTCACCCGACGTCGAGATGGCCTTAAACGGACCGCCGTTATCGGTTCCTGGCTTCAGGTCCCAAATATCCATACTGGACGGGCCACCACCCATCCAAAGCATGACACAGGACTTATGGTTTTTCTTTAGGGTATCCGCGTGCACTCGCAGCGAGTGCCCTAGCGACATCGATGATCCTAGCAGTGCACCGGCACCAGCCATGTGACTCATGAAATGCCGACGGTTCATGCCGGATGGTGGAGCAAATCGAGACCACATTTTAATATTCCTTATGACCTTTTCGAACTACTTGTTGATTGAACATCCCGCAAATACTTGAACTACTACACTAGCCGCACTAGTGATTAAAAATAAATTCATTGCTATTCAAAATTGCCCACCACATATCCTGAAGCATTCCACCTACTTCATTTTTCCTTTTCACTAGTATCTGTTGGGCCACGCTGACTTCTTCCGGTTTTGGCCGTCTGCCTAAACCAGCAATGAACAAATGCTGAATTTTGTCGGTGGGTGAACTTTTGGCCTGGGCAAGACCATGCAACCAACTCCCTGTTTCGAGGGAAATGGCTTCTTTGATCAAATCTCCGTTAAAAAGCATTAGGCTTTGTGGGATCGAGCCGTTGAAGGTTGTTGTCTCATCACCTTCATCGGTTCCGAAAGCGATGACGAACTGCTTCATCCATTCTTCGCGTCGTCGCTGTTGCTCCTCAAGGCTTCCTTTGCGGTTGGCTTGTGTCGCTACGGAAAGCGACTGATAAAGTTGCTCTGCCCCCATTTGACGCGTGTAAAAGTGAGAAAACTTAGGCGGATCACCCAACGAAGGTTCATCGGACGAATTGTCTTTGGTGATTCTCGAAGAAACCTGATAAGGTTGAGACATCGTGATCCAAACAATCAGTTGTTTGAGGTCGTAACTTGTGTTTCGGAAGTCCTTGGCAAGCTCATCGAACAACTGCGGCTGGGTGGTGGGGTTGTGTGGCCCAAGATCGTCTATTGGTTTGGTGAATCCATAACCCAAGAAATGAGCCCACATCCGATTCACAATGGCTTTGTCCAAGAATGGACTCTCCATCATGAGCTTGCCCAGCTCGTCCCGACGATTGACTTGACTAACATAACCGCTTTTGCCAATCTCCGTGCCATCTAGAAATACCGGGTAAGCGACTTTGGTTAACCCATTTCGAAGCGAGTAGTAGATTTCCGCTTTTTCCGCGTTGCTACCCTTCCCTGAAAAGTCTTCATTGACCAATTCAACGTGATCCACATCGCGATTGACCGACCCAGGCACAAACTTTCTTAGAGCACGAGTCTGTCGAAAGAACGCGTTGAACTCCCAAAACTTTTGCTGCTTCCACTGGTTGAACGGATGGTTATGACATTGGGTGCACTGCACTTGAAGTCCCAAAAAGATTCGCGATACCGCCGCAGTCGCTTGAGTGCCATCTTCTTCATTGACTTTCATCGCCAAAAAATTGGTGGCACCATTGAATCCCTCGACACCAGGCTTCGTCGCACCGCTGGCAGTCACCAGTTCCAAAACCATCTCATTGTAGGGCTTGTTACGGGCGAAGCAGTCTCGCAAATACTTTTGCATCCCTTCGCGGTTGGTCAGACTGCGGTTCTCCATCCCGCCGTTTCGTCCTATCAAAACATTCGTCCAAACGGTTGACCAATTGTTAGCATATTCCTCGGTATAGCGATCTTCATTGATCAATCGATTCACGAGCGAAAAACGCTTGTCAGGCGCCTTGTCCTTCGCGAACTCAGAGAATTCTTCAAAACTGGGGATTCTGCCTATCACGTCCAGAAACACTCTACGGCACCACTTCAAATCGTCCTCGACCGGTGATGGCTTGATGCCAAACTCGGACCAATTCGCGGACATCGACAGATCGATTTTCTCTACTTGTTTTGGAAGTGTTACACGCTTTGCGTCCTTTCGGACCGCTGCCTTCACCGCAGGTTCGTCCCCGAAGGTAAAACCAACACTAAGTACTAGCGAGAGCACATACGCGACGCCCAACACAGTCCTGCAAGCATCCGCTCGCCTCGAAACATCCGCTCGTTGCCAAACTTTTCTAGGCCAAACGTTTCTAGGCCAAACGTTTCTAGGCCAAACGTTTCTAGACCAAACGTTTCTAGAAACTTCAGCGAAAAAAGTTATAGTGAGTTTTTGAGAAATTCCTGCCATGTCCGTTTGCTCGGTTGGTGAAGATTTTCGAGAATGCTCGTCCGTCTGATTTTAGGAGCGAGAAACGCAGTCTGATTGTACTCAATTCCTATGAGAACGAATCGCAAATTGAGCCATTCCTTGACGCCAAACCGATCCGAAACCGAATCTACCCTTGTTTTTTACAAGGTTTTGACAATGCTAGAGACACTATGACAGAACAAGAATTTCTCACGCACCATCAGCTTACCCGCAACCCTTTCGCCGACGAAGACGCTCAAACGGATTCTGTTTTTCGGGAATTCTGCATTTCGGGCACTTTTCACCCCTCTTGGAGCAAGGTGATTGGCGACTCCAAACAACCCGCGACCGCGGTGGTTTTTGGCTCGAAAGGGTCTGGGAAAACAGCAATGCGGCTCCAGTTGATGCGTCACATAACGGCCCACAACGAGCAGTTCCCCGAGCAGCGAGTATTCCTAGTCGAGTACGCTGATTTCAACGGATACCTTGGCGCACTCCAAGAACATTTGCCCGCCCGTCAGCAATCCTATCCAGACAAAGTGCTTAACTCGCTTCGATTATGGGATCATATGGATGCGATCCTAAGCCAAGGTGTCACGCAACTCGTGGACCGGATCTTGCAAACCAATGCGAGTAACAACATTCCCGCCATGAGTGTGCGACAGGACGCAATCGACCGTCTTGATCGAGGCCAACGTCGCGATCTACTCCTGCTCACTGCTGCATATGATCATTCGAAAACGGGAACGCTGCACGATCGCTTTGCCGCCGTAGGAAAACGCCTTCGATTCTTTTCACCCAACACATGGATACCTGTGGCAATCGGTGTCGGGTTAAGCGCTCTGGCTCTTTGGCTTTCCTACTTTCTCTATCAATCTGATTCGGATTGGCTCAAGTACTTGGTCTGGCTATTGCCTGCCGCTTTAGCCTTGGCATGGGGCATGTTCGGTTACCGATGGTTTCGGCACCAATTGCTCGCGATTCGAGTCTGTAAAAATCTTCGTGTTCTAAAACGCGATCAAGGCCAACTCAGGCAATTACTGATGCAGTTCTCGGATACCGAGTTAGATGAACAACCACTCCCGCAATCGCAACGTTGCGATGATCGCTATGCTCTCTTGGAAAAGCTGCAACTGCTGCTGCGTTCCCTCGGGTTCCCTGGCATGATCGTGATTGTGGATCGAGTGGATGAACCTGAACTGGTGAACGGCCAAGCGGAACGCATGAAGCAATTGGTCTGGCCCTTGCTCGACAACAAACTTCTCAAACACGATGACTTTGGTATCAAACTGTTGTTGCCGAGCGAGTTGCATTACTTTATCGAACGCGAAACCCGAGAATTCCACGAGCGGGCTCGGCTCGACAAACAAAACGTTGTCGCATCGTTCGATTGGACCGGCGAAGCCCTATATGACTTGCTCGCGTCTCGAATGTGGGCTTGCGCCACTACAGACGCTCGACCGAGTCCCCGAGATTTCTTCGATGCCGATCTAACCGAATCCCGCTTTATCGCTGCCTTACAATCGCTTACCACACCGCGCAACGTTTTCCGATTCTTGTATCGCTTGATCACCGAACATTGCAAACGTTATCGATCGGAAACACCACAATTCAAAATATCGTCCGATCTTTTTGAGTCCACTCTCGCTGTCGTTCAAGCGGAAGATCGCCGGCAATAAAATGAATCGTTGCAATAAGGACCGTTCGAGCATTCCCTTTCTGATATCGAGTGTATGCATAGCTCTGCTGGCAACCGTTCACTCGTTTGCAGAACAACCTTTGCAAACTGCAACACTCCAACCACAACAGGGCTCTGTGTCGTCGCCATTGCAGTCGATGATCCAAACCACACTCGAAAGCAATCTCAAGAATCGATCTCTCGACAAAGACCGCAACGGTGCTTGGCAAGTGATTCATGGGGCCGTCGCCTACGGAGCGTCCTTGCCACTCACAGTCGAAGGCAAAGAACTTCTGGCAATCGATTATTTGTTGGATGGTGGCGAGATTCAAGGTTGGGAACTTTCCATCGGGCCCGTTTTACCTGCAACCAAGAAACCCGGAATCATCGCAAGAGTCGATGCCGGAAGCTTCATTGGACAAGGGCACCCGGACCAGTGGTTGGGCTACTTCTCTCAAATCCCTCTGTCGCTTGATCGCAAGGTCGTTGTCAGCGGTCAGTCGTTGCAATTGATGGACTGGGCTAGGCAGGCTCAGTGGGATGTTCCCAACAATTCATTTCGCGAATATTCGTGGACATTGATTGCGTTGACCAACTTTTTCCCTCAGGATCTGAACTGGCAAGCAAGTGATGGAAACACATGGACGCTCGAACCCTTGGTCCGATTCGAAGCCCAACAAGACTTAACCGATAGTCCTTGCGGTGGGATGCATCGACTGATGGGACTTGCTCATGCAGTTCGATACCGACAACGCCTCAAAGGGAGTATGGATCAAGGCTGGTTGATGGCCAAAACTGCCGTCGATTCGGCGATCGCGTCGGCTCGCAAATTTCAAAACTCCGATGGTTCCTTCTCAACGAATTACACGTCGCGACCAGGAAACACGGTTGACCTGAGCGCCTGTATCAGCGCTACCGGTCATACGTTGGAGTTTTTAGCGTATGCAGTGGACGAAAAGGAACTCACGCAACCTTGGATGGAAAGAGCGGTTTCGCGGCTTTGTTCGATGCTGAAAGCCAGCGAGCAGATTGATCTAGAGTGCGGAGGAACCTATCATGCACTGGCTGGACTCCAACTCTATCATCGGCGACGATTCGATCGATAGCGAATTCCCCCACTCTATTTCCCCCACTCTATCGATTTCGAAAAACGGAAATGCAAACAAGAAAACTCGGTAATTCCGACCTGCACATTACCCCGGTTGGAATCGGCGCTTGGGCGATGGGGGGTTCTGGATGGGCGTTTTCGTGGAGCCATCAAGAAGACAAGGATTCGATTGACGCAATTCATGCAGCCTTGGACGCGGGCATAAACTGGATTGATACCGCGGCGGTATACGGTCTTGGACATTCCGAAGAAGTCGTAGCGAAAGCCCTGGCTTCGTACCGCGGCAAGAAACCGTATGTCTTCACCAAATGCGAGAGAGCATGGGATTCCAATCGTCAGATTGTCAAATCCCTCAAGCCAGACTCCATTCGAGCCGAATGCGAAGCCAGCTTGAAACGCCTCAATGTCGACGTAATCGATCTTTATCAAATTCACTGGCCAGAGCCGGATGAAGATATCGAACTCGGTTGGTCGACGCTCGTCGATTTGCAGCAGGAAGGGAAGCTTCGATGGATCGGTGTTTCGAATTTTAGCGTTTCTCAAATGAAACGCTTGCAAGCAATTGCACCGATCACTTCCCTACAACCTCCCTACTCATTGATTCGTCCAGAAGCCGAGTTGGAACTCTTGCCCTATGCGATCGAGAATAACATTGGCGTTATCGTATATTCTCCGATGGGCTCTGGAATGCTCAGCGGTTCGATGACGCGAGAACGAATCGCAAGTCTTCCTCCAGACGATTGGCGTAATCGAAATGCGCACTTTCAAGAGCCGCTCTTGTCGAAGAATTTAGTAGTTGCAGAGCGTCTGAAAGAAATGGGAAATCAACTTGGCAAGAAAGCGGGAGAGCTCGCGATCGCCTACGTTTTGCGGAACCCAGCGGTAACGGCTGCCATCGTGGGATTTCGAAACGCTGCTCAAGTTCGAGAACTCGCCGGGGCGATGGACTATCGTTTGCCTGACGACCTCCTGTCGGAACTTAGCACATCGGGTTGAGTCTTCGAGTGAAACAAACTGGTAGCCGAAGGGCGCTAGCCCCGGTTCTCGACGAATGTCGAGCAATTGGAAAACCGGGGCTATCGCCCAACGGCTAATTGGGTTGAAAAACCGTTGCGAATGTGATTAGCGACGTGTGTCAGGCTAACCCCGTAAATTCGCGAAGGACAGAACATTGTCGTCGTTTGCTCCGCTCGTGTTACGCTTGCGAGATGAGTCACGCTTGCGAGATGACGGCAAGGTCTGCGGCCCACGCCTCAATGAGCGATGCGGGACTGACCATTCGGTCCAGGTGTTCGCGGGCTTCCATGCATCGCTGTACTGCTGCGACAAAGGAGCTACTTCCTAGAGTCAGCAAATGGCCGTATCGTTCCACTGCAGCCGGTCGACTCGCTTCGTTGTCGATCTCAGCCAAAATCGTGCGCATGCCGACTCGATAGAAGTTGAGTGCGAAGTCCAAAATGACTTTGAGTCTTTCGCGACGTGGTTGTGACTCAGTTCCGACCGATTCCATGTTCCCTTGGACCGCTTTGGCGAGTTTCGTGAAATCGAGCGGCCGTTGTTTCAATTGGCGAAATAGCTCCAACCGAAATGCTCTCAGTTCTTCGTTAGTCCAGTTCGCGACCGCAGCCATCGACCCGTCTGCTTGCGTAGCAATTGTTAATGCGTCTTCAATGTTATCTGCGATGCCATGCCGGAGAATCAATTGCGATAGTTCATCGCTCGTCAGTGGCTGAAACCGAACCATTTGGCAGCGAGATCGAATGGTGGGCAACTGCCTTTGCACGCTGGTACTTATCAAGAAAATGAGCGATCCAGGTGGTGGTTCTTCCAGCGTCTTGAGCAAACTATTTGCCCCTTCTTCTGCAATCGTATCCGCATCATCGATGATCGCAATCTTGCGTCGGCCAGAGTAGGGCTTCATGCGCAATTCGTAACACAAACCCTCTCGCATCCTCATCTCGCCTTCACCTACCAATTGCTCCATGATTAAGGCTGTCTTATCAGGGCGGCGTGCAATTTCAAGCAGGTCCGGATGGGTGCTGGCATCGATCTGCGCGCATGCTTCACAATGGCAGCACGGGGCGAAATTCGACGGATCGCTACCGGTGCATAGCATGGTCTTTGCTAGGAGTCGAGCAAAGGTTCGTTTGCCAATTCCCTCGGGCCCGACCATCAAGAAAGTGCTAGCCAGACGGTTGTCTCGGATCGCATTGCGAAACCATGATTGCTGCTTTTCATGGCCGAGAAAAGAGTTCCAGTCCTTTTGAATCATCTTAGGTTCGCTAATGTCCGTTCGGACGTGGATCAAAAATGGGCGGCAGTTTGAGCCTCAATCCGCTTATGGTAAGCCATCCGATCATACCATCTTGAACTTGTTTTCGCTGCTGGTCCGCGTCAATCAGTTTCGACAAGGCGGGTCGTTCAAAATCTTTAAGGTTCCAGGCATCATTACCGACAGCCAAAGCAATCTTCCCTTCCAATTGAGCGGCCGCGACAGATTGCCGGTCAAACTGGCTGGTCAATTCGAACTCCGCTCGGAGTCGTGAGATTTCACTCCTCTCGGAATCGCTGGTTTTCAGATCGTCGAAGGTGGTGATCGCAAGATCGTAGCGTCGCCTCAGTTCTTGAGAAGCGTTTGGCCAAAGCGAACGCACTACTTCCAAGCGATCCATGATCGTTTGGAATCTTCTACCAACAGCGAAGGTCAATGAACCGATGATCATAAGAGCAACCACGAATATTAAAACAAAAACGCGGCCAGGGATGCCGCGCGTTTGTTTTGCATTAGGAATTACAACCGATTCCAAGGTCACGCTGACTGTCCACCTTGGATTTTATAGCTCTCCAATTGCTTGGTCTCTTCGACGACGCTACTGCCGTCGGGAGTTTCGTCCGATTTGGTGTTAAACCACGACTCTTCGAATTTAACAAAGCCTGCTTCGCCTCGGGAACCACGTTTCATGGCTACATTGGTTGTCAAAGCGATGACCGCATCGGCCATGGCGACTTCGGGATGACACTTAGGCCGATTGCTTGGATCAGGATTGCGGATGCAGTAGGCCCAATGCTCGATTTCCTCCGTGTATCCCTTGCTGACAGGCCCGCCCGAGGCGGCCTTTTCAACTGGTGCAGCAGATCCTCCACTAGCTTGGGTGTCCAACGCATAACCCCCTTTGGTCGATTTCACCCCAGCGTTCGCAGCCGTATCCGAACCCGCATAGAGCAGAACGTCCTGCTCTTTCTCGATGATCATGGTGCCCTTGGTCCCCAGCACGACTTCGCCGTAGCCGCCATAGCCATTTCCATTGATGGACGAGTAGGTCACCACGATCTTCTTGTTCGGATCTTCCGAGTAACCAGCGATCTTCTTCATGTTATTTGGGAGCTTGTAACCCGGTTCGAATTTTTCGCTGTACTCAGGGCCAGGAAACTCGAACGAGCAATAGACGTGATCGTCGCAATCCCGGTCGGCTGGGAAAATATGCCGTCCACCAACTGCATGCACAGACAGAGGATGAGCTTTCTTTCCATCAGCTCTTAAAGCACTGCAGAAGATAGTTGCAGCGTCCAATTGGTGGCTACCGAGTTCCGCCATTAGACCGCCGCCTGTTCGATCAAAAATTCGCCATCGAACTAGCTCTTCCATCGCGGATCTTGTCCGTCCACCCATTTCCTTGTCGAGATATCCGTACTTGGTTGGCTCGACGTTCTTGTCTTCCATCCAAGCTGCCCATTGAGCAACTTTTTTGGCGACCGTGTCTTTTTCCGCTGGGCTGGTGGCTGCATCCAACTCCTTGCGGAATTTTGCAAGTTCCGTTTGAATTCTGTTCAAACCGTCTTTGATTGGCGCGTCGCCTGGGAGGGGGGGAAACCAAGAGTCGTTACCGGGTAAATTGCCGCGGTGCCATTGGGCGCGGATGTGATGCAACTGACCGATCATACCCCAACGGAGCAAGTGAACTGCGTTGTCGTAAAGGACGCTGTAGTGACGTTGGTGACCGGTTGCACAATGCAGGGGATTGCCATTGGCGTCGCTCTTGCTTGCAGCAACACGGGCCATCACCTTGCACTGGGCGATGTTGTGGGCCATGAGTTTTTCGGTCAAAACATGTTTGCCCTTCATCATGGCTTTCACCGCGATCGGAGCATGCAAATGCAATGGCAAGGCGATGATCACGGCTTCGATGGAATCGTCGTCGAGCAAGGCTTCGATGCCGCCGTTGCTGCCGTCGTAAACTTTAACGCTTTTCCGCGCTTCCGCTTCGCTTGCATACTTGTATTGCTTGATCAATCCTGGGCGAGCGGCCGCTGCCGCGGGAGAAGACCAGTCGCCATGGAAAGCCCGGTAAATGCTATACGGGCGAATGTCGGCAATGGCGGTCACTTGAACATACTCAGGGGTACAACCGCCGATCAACACGTTTCCTTCGTCACCGGTGCCGATCACACCGACACGAACCGGATCACCAACCTTTTGGTAGCCGAAATACATCGCACCAAGGCCCGCGCCGGAGACAGCTCCGGCTGCGATGACGCCGTGCATGAACTCGCGACGCGTGAAGCCAACTGCCTCATAATAATTGGATTGCCCGGTTGCGCGTTCTTCAGGAGTAAGCTGATTCATTTGAGAAAATCCTATCGTTGAAGGATAATAAAGGGATTGGTTCAGTACTTATTTGCAACTATAGCGTTGGGATGTACGATCGTTTGACTGTTGCGGTTCCAAAAACTCCATGGGATGAAATCCAGACCAGCGTACCTCCCCGCATCCGAGAACGCGAGGAAGAAACAACTCACCATTTCAATGGCTTGGTAGTAGGTCGGCTGAGAACCATAGCTCCCTGGAAATTGGGTCAACACAACGGACGCCAAGAAGATTCCTGCCGCCAATCCAGCCACGGGTGTTAGCAATCCGATGATCAAAAGGATGCCGACAGACATGTCAAAAATTGGAATGATTTTATCGATCAGTTTCACATCGATCGGAGGAGAGCCCGGCAACTTGAAGTTCGCAAAGAGTTTGCCCTTATCGATTTGAGCCTCGGTTGCCAGTGCGTTGATAGCTGTTTCGAACTCATTATTAATCCTGTCAATGTCCCAAAGAGCAGGTTTTACGAGCGATTTCCATTTGCTTTCGATTTCATCGCGTTGCTTTCTCATCGACGAAACATTGGATCGCATTGGGTCGTTTTCCAAGTTGGCAACTCGCGGAATGCCATTTTTGTATTCGTCAATTTTAGGTTTCCACTCTTTGTAGACAGCGCCCAGCTGCTTTCGCGTTGCGCTAATAATGGCTTGGGTCTCGGCAGTTTGATCCTCGGTAAATTGGAACAATGCACCCGCTTCCGAAGCGAACGTCTCGTAGGCCTTCTTCATTTTTTCTTCATCTAGCCGAACCGAACCATCAAAATCTGGTACCATGGATTGAAATGTTTTAGCCAATGGGCCCTTGGCTGCCGAAAGAAATCCGGTCGACGAGAACCCGCCTTTTTGGACTTTGTCGGTCCCCTCCATAAAGAAATGCCAACCGACAACCACCCTCAGTGCTATCAAGGCAAGTATGGCGAGGAAACTCAGATGCGCTTTACGGAGGAGCATATTAAGCGGTTGGTGGGGAGATGGAGTCGCGAAGGGTGCGCGGCACATGGTCAACCAGGAACCGCTTTTTGATCACCGTCATTCACGAATTATGTTCGAAAATCCCCCGATAGCCAAGTCCGAATCGCGGATATCGCGTCACCTCGCCCGATTAAAGCCCCCGTTTCCATCGTTGAAACCTAACAATTCGTGTGCTTAACTCCATTTGCCACCTGTTTTACGCAATTTCAGCAAGCAATCGGATTTGCCGAGTGCTATCCTAAGGCTTGATGAATTGAAACATCATCTCGCGAACACTTCGGCAATTCTCCAATGCAAATGTCTTTCCCGTGCAAATGCGGCAAGCAGATCCAGATTCCCGAACGCTCGTCGGAGGAGAAAACGAATGCTTTCTTTCAATGTGACGAATGCGGAATGCAGTATCCCCTCCAACGAGACGATTCCGAGAGTCAAGGCGCCCCGGCGACCGAATCCTCGACGGAGATGGAGGCATTGCCGCCATCCGATTCTCAAGCCGATGACTCCCGAGTAACAACGCCCGAATTGGAGCTGGAACTGGAATTGGAGGTTGACGAGGAAGATTATGGTGCGTCTGCCGATATGGGGGCTGGCGCAGAAATCGAGGCTCAAGCTCTTCCGCACGAATCTTTGCCAGGCGAATCTTTGCCTTGGGAATCTGCAGATCGAGACGAAAATGAACCAGTAAGCGCCGTAGCTCCCTACGAGTTTGAACCGAACTGGAATGTCTTGAACGCGGCTACTGCAAAGCGTCCCCGACAGGAAACATCTTTTTTGCGAAAGGTGGTGCCCCCGGTTCTTGGTGGATTGGCCGCTTTACCGATCGCAACTGCCATTATGTGGTATGGTTTTGGGCGAGACATTGGAACGACTGGCCATTACGTTTCTCAGTATGTTCCGTGGATCGTGCCACAAAAACTAAGAGCGAATCGCTGGGAATCCTGGGATGAGCCGATTGTGCAGAAGCAACCAGCCAAGCCTCGCTCCAAACGCGAGGCGTTTCCATCGCTCAATCGAAATGAGGACACCTCGAGGCCGCCCGTTGTCGCCGAACGACCGGGATTCGCAGCCGAAGACAACGAAAACAACAATAACAACGACGCCAACTCGGCGGTCTCCTCCACGGATTTGCTTGCGTTGCCATCGTCCAACAAGTTGCCATCGTTGCCATCGTCGAACAAGTTGGACAATTTGGACAAGTTGGAATCGTCCAACAAGTCGGACAACACGAGTTCCGAATCTCCCCGAACGGTTCAGAGCCTTGAATCGATCACATCAGGTATCTCGGAGTCCATACGAATGCTTCGAATGCTTCAGAATGAGTTGTATGAAGCTCCCAAGGACAAGAAAATTGCTTTGATCGGCGACTATTACAGAACGGCAAAGAAACTCTCGGAGCAATCGGCATCGTTGCGAGGACGATCCGCTTCGATCTGGAGAAAAGAACTCGAGAACATCGCGAGGGAGATACTAAAGGACAACAACTCCAGAACGGTAATGCAATATGGCCCGATCGGGAAACTGCCAGGGATCAACGCATCATTAGAAAACGAATTCATTGTTACGGTACTAACCGTTGGCAAACGGGACGAACCTGATTCGAACAATCTCTGGACGCTGAATGAGCCATGGATACTCGGCGAGCAAAAAGTCTCCGTCCAAATGCTTCCTGGCGCATGGAGGCTAGGTTCTGCGACGGTACCGACAACTTGCTTAGTTTTCGGTAGACTGATTGCCTTTGGTTCGTCGAACGCGGAGTCGTCAACCGTGGAGCGAGGCACATTGACGCTACAAGTCCATGCTGCGTTGCCCGAATAAAATCATAATTTAGTTCAGAAAGTGCTGGAGAGAGAATGTCGTTAGAATCAGATCGCGATGCAATCTTAGATTTGACCCAAAAGCTACTTGTCGCGATTACTTCGGGGGATTGGGATACGTACATCGTCCTGTGCGACGAATCCCTAACGTGCTTTGAACCCGAAGCGCTGGGTAACCTCGTGGACGGGCTCGAGTTTCATAACTACTACTTCAACCTCCCCTCACCTCCAACCTCAGCCCCAGTCCAGTCCACAATCGTGGCGCCCCACATTCGAATCATGGGTGACGTTGCCGTCATCGCCTATGTTCGCTTGACGCAACGGTTCCACGAAGGCAAGGCGGTTTCGTCTTCGATGGAAGAAACGCGAGTGTGGCATCGACAACAAGGCAAGTGGAAACATGTTCATTTTCATCGAAGCCCCGCCCGCTAAGGGTCAATCATGCATCCACTAGGCTTTCTGCGAGTTACGTCTGTTTGCACAACAACTAGCGTAGCAAATCCGATGGCAAATCGGCAAGCGATCGAAAAGGCGATCGGCTTGTTCGCGGATTCGGACGTCCTTGTTTTCGGTGAATTGGGCTTAAGCGGTTATACCTGTGGGGAGCTCTTTACCCAAAAAACGCTTTTGGATGCGTGCGTTCGGGAGTTGATCCACCTCGCGCAAGCAGTCCAAAGCAAGCAGCTCATCGTCGTCGGATTGCCGTTGTCGATCGATGGAAAGTTGTTCAACGTGGCCGCGGTCATCTCCCAAGGGAAAATCTTGGGAATCGTTCCCAAGCAGCATTTGCCAACTTATCAAGAGTTTTACGAAAGCCGATGGTTTCAATCAGGCTCGATGCCGCTCCCAGGCGAAGTTCACTTGTCTCTCGCAAGTTCCGAGAGCGGAACCGATTCCTTCTTTCGATCCACTGTTTTGGTTCCCTTCGGCACGGATCTGTTGTTCACATTCGGCCAAGTTACCGTTGGCATAGAGATTTGCGAAGACCTATGGGTACCGATTCCGCCCAGTGCATGCCAAGCGATTGCAGGGGCGAATGTGTTGCTCAACCTATCTGCGAGCAACGAAACGATAGGCAAAGCATCCTATCGAAAACGTTTGGTGGCGACTCAGTCCGGCAAGTGCATTGCGGCCTATGCATATGCAAGTGCTGGGCCTTCGGAATCGACTACAGACCTCGTCTTTGGAGGCCACTGTTTGATCGCTGAGAATGGGAGCCTGCTGGCCGAGTCACGGCGTATTGGGACGGGTCTCAACATAGCTTCGGCTGCCCAAGAGGATGGAGTGACCAGTTTTGCGACGGCCGAAATCGATATAGATCGACTGGATCATGATCGTCGTGTCGCAGGTACAATGCCTCAACCCCAATCGCGTGAGTTTCATCGACCGTTTCGCCGCATTGCATTTGAGTTGGAAGTCGAATCCACTCCACTCAAACGATTCGTGGACGCACACCCGTTTGTACCAAGTGCGTCCACCGAGCTTGCGGAACGATGCGCTGAGATCTTCGAGATCCAATGCGCCGCGCTTGCAAAACGTGTCTCGCAACTTCCAGTTGACCTGCCTCTCGTGGTAGGTGTTTCTGGTGGGCTTGATAGCACGCTTGCGCTGATCGTGGCAGCGAAAATGTTCGATGCAATGAGCTGGGATCCTCGACGATTGGTTGGCATCACCATGCCAGGTTTCGGCACATCCGTTAAAACCAAAGACAATGCGGTCGAATTGACGCGGCTCCTCGGGCTGACCTTAGAAACGATCGATATCCGCGATCGTTGCTTTGGTATCTTTCAAGACTTGAAACATAAGCCTTTTGGAATTGCCTTGGGGGAAAACACTTGGCAGACACTCCAGCATGAGCTTGAGCAACTGCCATCGGAAAGACGAAACGATCTTGTCTTTGAGAATGTCCAAGCGAGAATGCGGACGATGCTTTTAATGAACCGTGGATTTGTGATAGGAACGGGCGACCTGTCGGAGTCAGCGCTGGGCTGGAGCACGTACAACGGTGATCATATGTCAATGTACAACGTCAACTGTTCCGTGCCCAAGACTCTGGTCAAGTTTCTTGTTCAGTATGTGGCCATGAACCGTTACGACGGAGATATCCGAAGAGTTTTGCTCGACATTGTCGATACACCGATTTCCCCAGAGCTGCTGCCGCTTTCAAAAAACAAGTCACTGCATCAGAGTACGGAGGCCACGATCGGCCCCTACGAACTGCATGATTTCTTCCTGTACCATTTCGTTCGCGGCGGTGCCTCGCCTGACAAACTTAGGTTTTTGGCAAAGAATGCAAAGTTTGACGTCGCCTATACCGAAGACGAAATAGAGAAAGTACTCGCGACATTCTTGCGACGGTTTTTTGCATCGCAGTTCAAGCGCAGTTGTGTGCCAGACGGCCCAAAGGTGGGGACCGTCTCGCTTTCGCCGCGTGGGGATTGGCGAATGCCAAGCGACGCCGATCCAGCCGCTTGGTTCTAACGCTAGCTTCATGGAGTTGCAATCAGACAGCACTCGTTGGTATACTTGGGTTCCCGCCGTTTCCCCACTCACC
>JAIPFP010000173.1 GCA_021736575.1 Pirellula sp.
CTCGTCATTTCATCTCGCTCCCTCCAAATGGCCAAGCGTGGTCTCGCAAGAAACTCATCAAACAAATCGTAATGTCCGCCACCTATCGACAATCGTCCAAGGTTCGATCCGACTTGATCGATAGCGATCCTCAGAACCAACTGCTTTCAAGCCAAAATCGATTGCGAGTCGAAGGTGAAATTGTTCGCGACATCAGTTTGGATGCAGCGGGCTTGCTGGCTCGTAAGATCGGTGGCCCAAGTGTGTTCCCTGCATTGCCGCCAGGCATCGCCGAACTGAGCTATGCAGGAAACTTCAAATGGAAAGTATCGGAAGGAGTGGATCGGTATCGACGTGGAATGTACACGTTTTTTAAACGAACATCGCCGCATCCCAATCTGATCACCTTTGACTGCCCGGATGCAAACTTGGTTTGTGTCGACCGAAACAAATCGAATACGCCATTGCAAGCCTTGGTCGCGCTCAATAACGAGTCTTTCTCCGATGCGGCTCGTGGACTTGCCAATCGAATTCTTGGCATGTCAGTTTCCAATGGCGATTCGGATCTGCTCGCTTTTGGATTTCGTCTTTGTGTTTCGAGGCCGCCAAGTGCCCATGAGTTGCAAGAATTGGCGGATCTCCTGTCGAGTACCAAGCGATGGTATCTCGACCATCCCGAGGAAGCAAAGAAGTTGATCGGCGGTTTCAAGTTTTCACGCGGCACCGAGAACGAAAATGCAGCCTGGATTGCTACGGCCAGAGTTTTGATCAATTTGGATGAGTTCATCACACGCGAATAGGCAGACCAACATGACAGCATATCAACGTGCGATAGAACTAGCTCGTCGAGATTTCCTTACGACGTCGGCTAGCGGTTTGGGCTTGGCTGCGTTAGGGGCCATGCTCAGCTCAGACGGGGTTGGCTCGCGTGTTGGGGCTGCAGATAGCGCTGCGGCTACCAATCCACTTTCCGTCAAGCCGCCCCATTTTGCTCCCAAAGCCAAGAACTGCATATTCTTGTTGCAGGCTGGGGCGCCTTCACAACTTGATCTGTTTGATCCCAAGCCCAAGCTGAACGAGTTGCACGGCAAGCCGCTGCCGAGCGAAATGCTGGAAAAGGTTCGGTTCGCTTTCATCAAGAAGGATTCGGCTGTGTTGCTGGGTTCACCGCGAAAGTGGTCCAAGCATGGGCAATGCGGAATGGATTTTTCAGATTTTCTGCCCAACATTGCAACCTGTGCCGACGATATTTTAATGATACGTTCGATGCATTCCGAGCAATTCAATCATCATCCAGGTCAGTTGCTGTTGAGTTGCGGCCGCGCCACGTTTGGCTTGCCGACCATGGGGAGTTGGTTAACGTATGGATTGGGATCGGAGTCCGAGAATTTGCCTGGTTATGTCGTGCTGACCAGTGGACGCGGTTCGAGCGGAGGAGCATCGCTGTGGTCAAGTGGTTTCTTGCCGTCGCACTATGCTGGTGTCTTGTTTCGGAGCGAAGGCGAACCGGTGCTGAACCTATCGAATCCGGATGGTTTGCCACCGGAGCTTCAACGCCGCGGGCTTGATACTCTCAAATCGCTCAACGAGAGTCGATATGACGTTATGCGAGATCCAGAGATTGCGAGTCGCATTGCAAGTTACGAATTGGCATTTCGAATGCAATCCTCGGCTCCGGAATTGATCGATATCCAAGGCGAATCGGCCACGACACAGGCAGCATATGGCATCGATCGCCCGCAACACCCGCAGGCAACCGGTCGCGGAAATGTTGCCAATGCGCATTTGTCGTTTGCGAGGAACTGTTTGTTGGCTCGCCGGATGGTCGAACGCGGCGTACGTTTCGTCAACATCGTATATGAAGCTTGGGATCAGCATAGCGATTTGGAACAAGACCTGCGATACAACAGTTGGGTCGTTGATCAACCTGTGGCCGCTCTGTTGAAGGATCTCAAGCAACGAGGGCTGCTTGACAGCACGCTGGTTGTCTGGGGGGCAGAGTTTGGTCGCACGCCTCTTGGCGAAAACCGTTCCGGCCGCGATGCCAACACGGGCCGCGATCATCATCCATTTGCGTTTACTCTATGGATGGCAGGTGGAGGCATTCAAGGCGGGCAGACATACGGCGCGACGGATGAGATCGGATGGGGAGTTACGCAAGACCCGGTTCATATGAACGATTTGCATGCGACCATGCTTCATTTATTCGGGCTAGACCACCTCAAGTTGACGCATCGCAACCAAGGCCGTGACTTTCGGCTGACGGACGTCGGCGGCAAAGTGATGCACCGTTGGCTTGCGTAGTCTCCGCAACCGCTGAAAAGTAAGCGCAATTCAGCGGCTGCAGTTGCTTCGAAGTTGCGAATACCCGCAACCAATTACACCACAATCGGCTTGCCGAGCATTCGGCGAACAACTACCCATTGGCCGCAATGCATGAGCCAATGACTACCCTGCATAGCCAACATCGCGCCGACGGTAGGTGCATAGTTGACACCTGTCGCGGCGTCCAATTGACTGTCGCTCATTCCCTCCAGAGCGGACAGCATGGCCGCACGCTGCACCTTGTACGTGGACATGAGCTCTTCTTTGGATGAAAACAAAGCAGGATCGTCAGACACTCCCGTTTCTTTCGAGTACTTGGCGGCGAACCCCTCCGGCAGCGCGGGCATACCACTCGCTACGATACCTGAGAGCATATTGTGTTCGCTAGTCACCAAGTGGCCGATTTGCCAGTTGATGTGATTGCAAAGCGGATGCGGTCGATGGAACAGGTCGGCATCGGACAAATCATTCAAGTAACTCATCGATACAAAGTCTGCCGTGTCGACAGACACCTTAATTGCTTCGCGACTATTCATTTCGATCCTCTTTGTTAAAACGTCGTTGCCATCAAACCGACATTGTACCGAAAATAGAAAAGCTTGCGCTAGGACGAAGGTCAATTACCACTGGCGTGAAGCCAGCGGCTACCACTGGCGTGAAGCCAGCGGCATGAATCGAATGCCCCTGGGTTTATCCCAGGGGATCGTTCCCTTCATGCTAGTCCTTGGCTGCCTTTAAAAGAATATCTCGAGTTACCTCGTGAATTTTTTGCTGTCGCGTCGCCAATTCCGCCAGTTCACCAAGCAGACTCGGGTCGGCAATTTGGCCGACGACATCTTCTTGGTTGTCGGTTTGCTTGGCCATCGATTGGGTACGACGATTGACTCGCAATTGCAGCGTTTTTAGCAATTTCAATTCCGAGATCGAATCGACCAACGGCTCTTCCTTTTCGCCCTGCTGTTGCTGCTGTTGTTGCTGTTGTTGTTGCTTCTTTTCTTCACGCTTTTTTTGAACTTGCTTCAGAGAGTCCAGCATTTCCTCGAGGGCGCCGATGATCTCATCCTCGATCACAAGCGTTGACGCGGAAACATTGGCTTGCGTCAGTCGCTTGGCAACGATTTGCGCGTCGCTATTGACTTGCTCGAGGGCTTCCGGAAACGCGGTGCTCGATCCCTCGTCCTGCAGCAAAAGCAGGGCTCGCTGACCTTCCATCACCACTTTGGTCTGTTCAATCGACAATTTGTTGGCATTGATCTCGAGTGTTCGGTCCTTGAGATCGCCTGTTAGGTTAGAGAGCTGTTCGGTTTGCTCGCGAACGGTGCGTTGAAGATCGACCATTTTTCGCAATCGGGTTTCGACGTCGACTAGCGACCGCTCGATCTCTTCCTCGCGAAGCTGTCGCAGGATTTTTTCTAGCTCCTCGATGGCTTCCCGAAGTTCGCGTTCTGCTTCGCGCTGTTCGACCACGGCGTCTTCCCGTTTTTCTTTCTCAAGATTCTCTTGCGCTTTTTCCATCCGTTTTTTGGCGGATTGAACTCTCTTTTTGGCCTTGTCCTCACGCGATTCAGGCTTGGGCTGCTCCTTTTGTTTGGAGGAGTCTGAGGATTCCGAAGCCTCTTGCGATTCCGATCCTTTTTGCTCTTTGGACTCTAAGTCTTTGGCGTCCTTTGAGTCTTTGGAGTCGGACGGTTTCCCGGATTTTTTCTCGTTGTCTGCTTTATCCTTTTTGTCGTTATCTTTTTTGCTATCCGATGGTTTCTGATCGGACGGTTTTCCATCCGTCGGTTTCTTGTCGGGCGCCTTGTCTTTGTCCGCCTTGTCTTCGTTGGGCTTGTCTTCGTTGGGCTTGTCGCTGTTTGGCTTGTCGCTGTTTGGCTTGTCGCTTTTGGGCTTGTCGGTTGGATTCGATTCTTTGTTCAAGGCATCGTTGTCCTTGCTGTCCTTGCTGTCCTTGCTGTCCTTGCTGTCCTTGCTGTCCTTGCTGTCGCCGTTTTGAGATTCTTTCGATGGATCCTCTTTGGGCATCTTGGCATCATCCGCTGGCTTGTCTGTCTGATTCTTGTCGTCCGGGTTTTTGGGTTTGTCCTGCTCGCTCGACTTGGATTCTGCCTGTGTTGATTCGTCCGACTTTGATTCATCTGATTTGCCTTGATTTAAATCGGAGGCAATTTTCTCGACCTGTTCCTTGATATCTTTTTGATCGGTGGCGGCTTGCTTCATGTCTTGCCCGGCTTCGGTGCGAGCGGTTTGGCCGCGTTGGATTTGTTCGAGGCGGCGAATTTCCTTTTGAATGTCTTCTAGTCTCGCTCGTTCGTCGCGCAAACGCGTCGAGCGATTCTCGCTTTGGAGCAATTCCAATAATTTCTTGAGGTTCTCGCGACCCGCTTCTTGCTCTTGAATGGCTCGCGTGAATTTTCCCTGCGACAGCAAATCGCCCGCAACGCTCAATCGCTGCAAGGTTGCGAGCTGTTTGCTCATTTGGGCAGCCTGCAACAGCAAGCCTGCGCGGGTTGGGTTTGCGGCCGCTTCCAGTTCGCTCATGCGAATCAACAGTTCCTCAAGTTGACCGAATCGCCGGGCCAATTGTTTCTGTTGCTGCTCTAGTTCTCGAACGTTTTCAGTCGTCGGTTTTTTTTCTTGAGCTTCGAGTGGGCGACATCCAAGGACGATCACAAGAACTGCAATTGATCCAATTGCAATCGTCGAAAGCGAAACGACGCGGAGTGGCCAACCGAAAAGTTGTGTGAGTGAACGGAAAGTTATCATTTTAGTAAATCCAACAACTGTTTTTTCTGTTCCTGCTTGGTCTTGTCCAGTACTTTGTTTTGATCGTCGAGCATGCCGCGAACCATATCGACAACTTCATTGAAGTCCTGAATGTTGATCATGTCATTCAGAATCGCCGTTAAAGCGGAGATAATTGCATTGTTTTTCGAAATGGAGTTTGGGAGGAGTTCCATCAAGCTGTCGTCGGGTTGCACGGTCTTTGAATACGATTTTTCAATCGATAGGATATCGGTCGCCATCGGCTGCCACATTTGGTCCAGCACAACGAGCAGCGGCTTGCGAATTTTGTCCTCTAAGCGCGTTCGACGATCGGCGCTATCGATGCGGTTATTGATGAGTTCTTGATTGATTTGATGAATCTCTTTTTCAACCCCACGAAGCTCCCCTTCCGATTTTGTCATCTGAGCCGCAGCTTGTTGGGATCTGAGCATTTGCATTCGCAATTGCCGGGCCGAACCGTTCTCTGCGGGATTATCGGGCGGGTCATCCGACTCACTTGGCGGTGCGGTTGCATCGGATTGCAAGTCTTTCGTAGCTGCGTTAGTGCCATCGGTTTGATTCGCCTTTTGGATGTTCAGCATCAAGTCTCGCATTTGCGAAAGCTCACCGATAATCTGCTCCAAGCGAGCTCGCATGGCAAGCTCACGTCGTTCCAGCATTATGAGCAACTGGTCCGGCGTAACGATTCCCAGTTGAATAGGGCTTGCTCGCCCAACGTGTGGTTGGCTTGAAAGATCCAAGTAGTCCTCGGCCGCTAACGTGAGCGCAAGAGTTGAACCGACCTTGGCGACAAGTTGACCGCTATCTCGCATGGCTTTTAGGTCAATTTGGCTTGTGGCCTTGCCATCGCTTTGGACATTTAACGACGTTCTACTTGGTTCGTTTTCGTCCAAGACGGTTTCTAACCATGCTTGCTTGACGTCGTAATCATCTTTGATTTTGCCGGAAACGGGTAACACCGCGTTTTCCGTAATGGCGGTACCGATTCCTTGTAGCACCAAGTCGACTTGAGGAGGTTGGTCGGTGATGGTCGAAACAACATATTGCTGCACTCGAGTGGAGCAGATTCCATCCGATCCCCATAGTCGAAGCTCGATCATCACATTGCTATCGAGCGTTCCGATGGGAAGCCGAAATTCGGAGGTTCCAGATGGAATCGTGAGCGTCTCAACCGGCAAATCCGCTTTTTCTTTGGTATCTCCTGAACGCACGATAACATATTCGCAGCGATCGATAGGCTTGTTGGTTTGGACGACTAGATCGAGTTGTGTGCCTTGTGGGAAACGAGACCCTATTCGATAGGGAACGGACTCATGCCCCCAAGTGGTTTTGGTAGATCGTTGCAAGTATTCAGGGTACGTGACGTCGAGCTGCATTAGCGAAACGAGAGGTGAATCGACGCTTTTGAGTTGGAGGTTGGAAATGCGTGAGTCGCCGCCAGCCACGCTCAACCAAAGGGATTCGTTGACCGACTCCAAAGGCGGTCCATCCAGAACAAACGACTGTTGTTTCTTTTCTGGTGCCAAACGGCGCATGTTAGCGCGGCCTCGATTGCCGGCTGTGTCTTGGTAGTAGACAGTGCAGACTTCAGGCACAATTTTACCGGACAGTTTCGCAAACGTTCGGAGTTGACACGACTGGCCTTTGGGTACCGAAGCAACGCCATCGAGGAACTTGACCATGTAGCGTTGTCGAACATTGCGGCCTGTGAAGGTAGGCACGTCCATTTCGACTCCGTCGACGCCGAGTTCCGTTGCACGCGGCCATGGAATGTTCGAAAGAGCAAACAACCGATTGGCCCAGTGAGCCGTCCACGTTGGCTGGCTCAACGCCACGATGCAACTCAAGGCTAACAATACACCCAAAACGACGAGCTGCATTTGCAGAGGCCGGAATCGCACAATATCGTTGACGTCGACCAATTCGATCTGTTGCGAAGCTTTTTCGCGAGCGAGCTCAAGCAATCCGGAACGAGCCGGGTGTTCATCGGATGAAACGTTGGCGGACGGGCTCGCCGCTTGAACCGTAGTCACCAGCGAACTTTGGAACTCGGAATATTTCTTTTCAATCAGCAACGCCAGCGAGGAATCCGACCAACGCACGCGCCAAAGTTGCCACAAGAAACGGTACAGCAAATAGATCGAAATTCCTGCCAGCAAGCCAAGCATGACGATACGAACGATTTGTGGCGATTCGGCCGAACCAAACTTGGTTGGCAAATAATCGATTAAGCCGAAAATCCAGAAGGAAGCCACGAACCAAATGGCAAGCATGATCAGGGCTTGGCTAACGACAAAGCGTGAGATTAACCCTCGCAGATCGGATAGCTTTTGGCCGATGCGAATTGGGATAGGATACGCTGAGTTTTTGTGGGTAGGGAGAACGCTTTGCATGGCTGTAGTTGTAACAGATTCGGGCAACAGGTGGTTAGTGGAAATCCAACACGGCCTATCGCAATTGAAGTATGATAGCAAGGACGAAACGAACCATTCTAGTCGCCGCTTCAACCCACCTCCCTAAGAGTTCACTCATGAAACCTTCGTTGTCTACGCTTCACCGAATCGCCTGGATGGTGTTTTTCACCGCCGTCGCATCCACAAACACCTGCTTTGGCCAAGCTGCAGCCGTCGGAACGAATCCAAAACCGAACAACAATAACATCTCTGTCCTGTTGATCACGGGGGGCTGTTGCCACGACTATGATTTTCAAAGCAAATCGATGCAACTGGCCGCGAAAGAGCGAGGAGTGCCGATCGACTGGACCATTGTCAATGAAGGCGGAAAAGGGACCAAGGCAACCATCGAGCTTTACAAAAACCCGAAGTGGTTCGAAGGATTCGATGTGGTCATCCATAACGAGTGCTTTGCGGATACCGACGACCCCGACTACATTCGCAGCATTACCAAGCCGCATTTCGAAGGGACGAATGCTGTCGTTATCCATTGCGCCATGCATACCTATCGCTCAGCCAAGACCGATGACTGGCGGGAATTTCTGGGTGTCACCAGCCGCCGGCACGATCATCAAAGCCGATATCCCGTTACGGTCGCCAAGATCGACCATCCGATCATGAAAGGCTTTCCCGCTGACTACAAGTCCGCCATGGACGAGCTCTACATCATCGAAAAAGTATGGCCTAACACAACGGTCCTTGCGACATCCAAAAGTGAAAAGTCAAACGACGAGCACGCGGTTTTTTGGACCAATCAATACGGGAAAGGACGTGTGTTCGGCACGACCTACGGACACTCCAACGAAACTTTTTCCGACAAAGTGTTTTTGGAAACACTGGTCAATGGAATCAAATGGGCCGCTGGGCGATAGGCAAATGGCATTTTCTTTGGTTCAAACGGTTCCGTTCAAATTGATCTCCAAGAGTCTATCATTCTCAAGTTCAAAGAACCCCTGATTCCGATCCCGTTGCGAAGTCTTTTCGATAAATCCATTAATGCTGTATCGCGACATTGTGTTTCTTTTCGATGAAAAGTTGTTAGTAATAAGGATTGCAAAAAGTCCGACCTGTACAATTGAATTCGAATTTGCCTATGCAATCCATTGAGCCTGAGGATGGGGTGTGGATTCTGCCTCCTCATCCCCCGGCCCCTTCTCCTCCCGAGGAGGAGAAGGGGAGAAAAAATCACATGCTCTCGCTCACTGCGTTGCTAATGTTACTTCCAATCGAACGGAACAAAAACGTCACTTACAATTCACAATGCAATACCAAACTTTTAACACCCCAGCCCCAGGCGCAAGCCGAACCACGCTTCAGGAAATCGGCTAACGCGTCAGGCTAATTAAGCTCCAAACTCATTTGAATCGTACAGGCCGAAGGTTTTTAATTTCATACAAGGCGGACGTTTCGCGATGCAAATGAGGCATGTTTTATGTCTGGATAACTATTTTTTCTTGGAAGCCTTTTTGGAAGTTTTCTTGGCTTTCGTTGTTTTTTTCTTCGGAGCGGAAACGACAACGACATCCGAATCATCCAAGTCCAAATCATCGCTGTCGCTGTCGCTGGCAGGCTTCGCCTTCTTGCCGGCTTTCTTGGATGCGGTGGTTTTCTTTTTCGTGGTCGACTTCTTGGCGGACGAGCGTTTGGTTTTCTTTTTCGAACCTCCGGCTGCAGCGCGGGCGGCGAGCAAGTCGACCGCTTGCTCGAACGTTAGGTCGTCGCCACTGATGTCCTTGGGGAGGGAAGCGTTGGTTTCTCCGTCGTTGACGTAAAGCCCATAACGACCGTCTCGCAGAACAATCTTATTCCCTGTGACGGGAGACGCATCAAACTCCTTCAAAGGCGGAACCGCCGCCGCGCGGCCTCGGCCTGCCGCTTTGGGCTGCGCCAAAAGCGCTAAGGCTTCTTCTAGTGTTATCTCCATGAGATTGTGATCGGGCCCAAGCGAACGCGAGTCGGTTCCGTGCTTGATAAAGGGTCCGAATCGACCTTGCGTAGCGATAATGGGCTCTCCACTCTCGGGATGCATTCCAAGCGTGCGAGGCAAGGACAAGAGTTTGATTGCCGTCTCAAGATCGAGGGTTTCTGGAGACATCCCCTTTAGCAACGAAGCATTCTTTTTCTCCTCGTCGTCCGCTTCACCCATTTGAACATACGGTCCGAAACGACCTTGTTTGATGTAGATCGGTTTGTGTGTTTCCGGGTGGGTTCCAATCGGCTGATCGCCAAGTTCTTGTTTGGCCAACATTTCCATCGCGACGATCAGCGTGAGTTCGTCAGGGGGCAATTCGTCGGGGATACTTGCTCGCCGTTCTCCTTGTTCGACGTAGGGTCCATAACGACCGACGCGAACGCAAACAGGTATTTCTTGGTTGTCCGCCAATGTGCTCAAGGGATAAGAACAGGCGGTGCGGGGATCGATCTCAGCAACCTTGAGTGCCAGCAGCGGCTTCAGACCGATGCCACCCGGTGCAACGCTTTCAGCAACTTTCTCATCGCCAAAATAAAACTCTTGCAAGTAATCCAAGTTTTCCCGTTCGTTTCGGCTGATTTGATCGAGATAGTCTTCCATCTCTGCGGTGAACTGGTAGTCAACCAGGGACGTGAAGTGCTCCTCCATTAAACGAATGACTGCAAATGCGGTCCAACTTGGAACGAGCGCAGTCCCTTTTTTGAACACATAGTCGCGCCGAAGTATCGTGTCGATGATGGATGCGTACGTGCTCGGTCGGCCAATGCCGCGTTCTTCGAGTCCGCCGGTTAACGAGGCTTCGGTAAACCGAGCAGGCGGTTGGGTGGTATGCGAAAGCGAGTCGAGCGACAATGCGGTTAGAGGATCCGAGGGTTTTACGTCCGGAAGCAAGCGTTCCTTCTCTGCCAGTTCAGCCGCTGGGTCATCGCTCCCCTCAACGTACGCTCTCAGGAAGCCTTCAAATTCAATCGAAGTCCCGGTCGCTTGAAAGATCGCATTGTCCGCTTGAATCGTGACAACGACGCGCTGTTTGCGAGCGTCGGCCATTTGCGAAGCGATCGTTCGTTTCCAAATCAATTCAAACAGCCGGAATTGGTCATAGCTCAGTTCGCTGCGAATTTTTTCTGGGAGTTGAAAGGGATGGCCCGCAGGTCGGATCGCTTCGTGTGCTTCTTGGGCATTCTTGACCTTGGTCGCATAGGTTCGATTCGTTGGATAGAGAAATGCATCCCCGTATTGAGAACGAACGAGTTCTCTGGCGGCGTCGACCGCTTCTTTCGAAAGGGTGGTGGAGTCGGTACGCATGTAGGTGATATAGCCATTTTCGTACAGGCTTTGGGCGGATCGCATGGCGTCTTTTGCGGTCATCCCCAGTTTGCGGTTCGCCTCCTGTTGCATGGTGCTCGTCGTAAATGGCGGCTTGGGGCGTTCGGTGTAGGGCTTCACTTCTACGTTGAGGACCCGGAACGGGACTCGCTCCAAACGCTTTTTGAGGGCTTCTGCGGTTTCCAGATTGAGTTGGAGGAATTTCGGATCCTTGAGCAGACCGGTTGCCGAATCGAAATCCTTTCCGGAAGGGATGCGACGGTCGTCTACGCTTACTAGAGAAGCCGTAAATTTTTCTTTCTTGGTCGTTTCGAGTTGGGCGTCGAGGTCAAAATAAGTAGCAGACCGAAAGGCCATTCTTTCGCGTTCGCGTTGAACGATGAGCCGGACGGCTACGCTTTGCACTCGGCCTGCAGACAAGCCGGGCCGAACTTTTTTCCAAAGCAAGGGTGAAACATCGTAACCGTAGAGTCGATCCAGGATTCGGCGAGTTTCTTGGGCTTTGACAAGGCCTGTGTCGATTTGGCGTGTGCTTTTGAGTGCGTTTTGGATCGCTTCTTTGGTAATTTCATGAAAAACCATGCGATGGACGGGCACTTTGGGCTTGAGCACTTCCTGCAAATGCCATGATATCGCTTCACCTTCGCGATCCTCGTCCGTCGCCAGATAAAGATCTTTTGCATCTTTGAGGGCAGATTTCAAAAAAGAAACATGTTTCTTTTTGTCGGCTGGCACGATGTAGAGGGGTTCAAAACCCGCATCGACGTTGACGCCAAGCGACGCCCAGGACTCCGATTTGAACTCGGCGGGTACTTCTTTGGCCCCACCCGGTAGGTCTCGAATATGACCAATCGAGGCCTCGACTTGGAATCCGCTCCCTAAATACTTGGCAATCGTCCTCGCTTTGGCAGGAGATTCGACGATAACCAGGGATTTCTTTTCGGACATATTAGCGATAGTTATCTTAAAGTGGTTGAGGCGGATTTGGCGAGCAAGGTTGAAAACGAGGCTGCACAACCTTGCACTAGCGGTTGTCACCGCAAGGCTGGGCATTTGTCAAGCCCTCTCGATGAGCGAGCAATGGAATTGCGTCGATCGCCGGAAATCCTACAATCCCTATGTGCGACGCCGTTTTTACGGACCGCCTTACGAACTAGGTCGAATCCCAAGGATTGCTTTTCCAATGGCCAGCCCATTTGCTATTTTTCGAAAAAACCAACGTTTATGGATGGCCGGCGTGGTATTCATTGCCATTGTGGCTTTCGTTATCTCACCCGCAATCCAGAGTTTTACGACTGTCGGCCGACCCGGCGGGAGATCTGGCGCAAATCCAACGCTCGCGTCTTGGACGGGCGGTTCGATTCGCCTCGATCAAATCGAACGCGAATATTATGAATTGCGGATGGCGAACGCTTTTCTTAGAAAGTTGGCAGTCGAAGTCCGTGCCAAGGGTGGAACCCCGAATGTTCCAGGTGTTTCGCCCGATCTGAGTCAACTTGGAATCACGAGCGATATGGATTCTCAAGAGCGAATCATCGAACGAAAGCTGCTAGTGGCCGAAGCAAATCGTCGAGGCATTGTATTTGACGATGAGTCGGTCAAGATGTTCTTGAAACGATTCGTTGATGGCAAACTGGATGGCAACCAAATCGAGAAGGCACTCAAAGACACGACCGAAAACCGCTTGAGTTGGTTCGATTTCAATCGACTCATAGGCGAAGAAATGGCCAAGAATCAAGTGCTCCAATTAGGTGGTGCTGGTGTTCGATTCGAAGAGCGCCGAAATTCGATTACCACCGGCCGACCAGCCCTCTCGACACCGGGCAAAAATTGGCAAGATTTCCTTCGATTAAACCAAGCTGCCCGAATCCAAGCGTTTCCGATTTTCGCTAAGGACTTCGAGTCTCAAGTCCAAGGGAAACCGACCGAACGAGAGATTCAAGATTTGTATCAAGCCGGCAAGGATTTTACGCGAATGGCCCGAACCATCGCGACCCAACCAGCCTTCATGCGACCCAAGACGGCTGACTTTGAGTATCTTGCCATCGACATGGAAAAAGTGATCACCGAACAGATGGCCCTTATTCCAGAAGAAACGCTTCGCGCAGATTACGACCGCCGTGTCGGCGAAAAGCAGTTTCGCGTTCCCGTGACGCCCGAACCGACCAGCACTGTCATTCCTGACTCAAAACCTGCAACCGAATCGACGGACCCGAAAGCGACTCCTACCACCGAACCAGCTCCTGCACCGGAGTCCAAGCCAGCAACCTCGGACGATCAGCCAGGCTTGCCGCCGGTCTTGGAAGACCCCAAGCCGAATGCATTGCGTCCAATCCGAAACCCAAATTTGAAATTGGTTTCATTTCAAGAAGAGACAAAGCCCCAAGAGACCGATCCGGCTCCAAAGGCACCCGACGCAGCAGCCCCAGCAGCAACACCCCCAGCAGCAACACCCCCAGCAGCAACACCCCCAGCAGCAACGG
>JAIPFP010000174.1 GCA_021736575.1 Pirellula sp.
ATATTGGGCAAGTGGTCGATGGCTTGATAGCTAGACTGTCCAAGGCACAACAGCCTGAGTTGCGTCCCGAGATTTTGGCGTCCCTCTGCCGTCTTCATTTCTTGGAAGGTCCGTGGAAAGGCGACTCGTGGGGAACTCGTCCCGACACGAGGGGTCCATACTACCAACCAGAGCCCTGGAGCGAGACCAAGAGAATTGCTTCCGTTTTGCAAAAATCCTTCGAAAGTGCCTCGCCCGAAGAAGCGGGAACGCTCATCGAGTTGATGCAACGCAATCGAATCCCATCGACGGACTCGCTGGATCGTATGCTTCAACTTGCCAAGTCCAACGAACAACTTCTAGGTCCAGCGATCGCCCAGATGGCCCTTTTAAAGGACATACCGGAGGGTGGTCAGGAACTGCTATTGCGCGTAGTCAACAAAAAGGATGCGTCTGCAGCCATGTTGGTCGATGCCGTTGTCATCCTCTCCAAGTCGGATGCGAAGGAATCGGCCGCTGCCATGCTCAAGGCGATTTCAACTCTGTCTCAGCTTAGCGATTCGTCCGATGTTCAAAAGAAAGCGCGCGATGCGTTGGTCAACTCATTGGCAATCGAATCGCAAGTCTCGCTTTTTGAAACAGCCGCACAATCCGCCAAAGGAAAAGATGGCTACTGGGCGGATGGTGCGCTTTTGGCGATTGCATCCCGAACCAATGGCAGCCCCGAAGCTCGTGAACACGCCATGAAATCCATCGAAGATGCCTGGAGGGAGCCCAGTCGACGAAGTCGATTGATGCAGGTCGCTGTCGAGATTCGCAATCACTACTTGGATGAAAAGATCTTGCAGTCCGTGCGAGAACCAGACGAAGCCATCGCAAAAATCGCGAAGTCAGCCATCGAAAAATTGAAGATCAAACCCAAAAAGGGAGACAATTCTCCAAAAATCAGCTCGCTTTCGATGGAGGACGTGGCGGCCAAGGTTGTCGGCATGCAAGGCGATATCGAGCTTGGCAAACAGGTCTTTACGCGAGCAAATTGCGGAGCATGCCACACAGTCAGGCAGGACGAAGTTCAAAAGGGCCCCTACCTTGGAAGTATCGCTAAGACGTACAAGCGACCGGAACTGGCCATTGCAATTCTCGAGCCCAGTAAGACGATAGCTCAAGGTTTCGTCACCAATCTGATTCGAACGAAAGAGGATACCGTGTTGACGGGTTTCGTGACGAACGAGTTGACAGACCGTGTCACGATTCGCGATCAACAGGGAAAGGAAACCACGATTTTGAAGGAAGAAATCGAGGAACGCAAAACATCGCCGACGTCCGTCATGCCGTCTGGAGTGCTCAATGAGTTCACAACGCTTGAGTTGGCATCGTTGCTTGACTATATCGAGTCACTGGCGAAGTAGATATTGAGGCGAGCGGCTGCATGAGATAGTCCCGTAGCACAGGCTGCTAGCCTGTGCTTTTTAGACTATTACAGGCTGGCAGCCTGTGCTACGTTAGTTTTTGGTCTGCCGATCGCCTTATGGGCGGCAGCCTATGGCTTGATGAGCCCTGAGCGAGCTTTCAAATAGTATAGTAGTAGCTCGAGCTTCCCTTGGAAGTCGAGCCAACCGTCCGTGAGCCATTCCTCATTTGGGAGAGATCATGAGTAGTGCTACGCAAACATCGCGCACCCCATGGATCATCCTCCTCTTGGCGATGTTCATTCCAACCGTGAGTGCTTACCTCTATTTTGATCTGCTTGCCAACTCGGCTCCCATCGCGCAAAAGGGAGCCTACGGAATTGGAAAAATGGCTCAGTTTGGCATTTTAATTGTCGCATTGGTTCTATGGCGACAACCACCATCTGCTTCGGCTGGCATGCCGGGAACACCCTTTGCGGCATCGCGATTGTTCTGGGTTGCCATCGGGGCAGCGTCAGGAATGGTCATCGGCGTAGCGATAATCGCAGGCTATCTTGTGATACTGAAACCTATGGGGATGATGGATTCAGCCAAGCTTGTGGCAATAGAAAAGATGCGGAGCTTTGGAGCTGACTCGCCGCTTTTGCTGATCGCGATCGCAGTCTTCTATGCCGTTTTGCATTCAGGATTCGAAGAATACTATTGGCGCGGTCTGGTCTTCGGAGGATTGAAACCGTACTGCCGAACGGGAACGGCAATGCTGATATCGAGTCTAGCCTTTATGTCACATCACGTAATCATACTGGCGAAGTTCTTTGGCTATTCCTCGATCGCGACTTATCTCATGTCGCTGGCGGTCGCAACCGGGGGACTTATCTGGGCTGTCTTGTTTCAGCGGAGCGGCAGCCTCGTTCCTGGATGGATTAGCCATGCGATCGTAGACGCGGCCATTTTTTTCGTTGGATACTTGCTCGTTTTTGGATAGAGTTTTCGACAGTGCAAAGTCGCTCTCGGCAAGAGCGTTCTTGGCAAACGCGTTCGGGCTCATCTTTCCTATCCGCGACGAAGCGGTCGCGAGGCATTGATTCCCAGAGCGGCGACTGCGGCCAAAATGTTTAATGCAGCACACGACGCAAACGCGACGTGCCAACCTGCGGAAACACTTGTGAATTGAGCCACGATCCCCCCTAAAATCACTGGCGACAAGGCAGCGCCGAAATTCCCCCACATATTGGACCAGCCAACCACCGAGCCGACATGGCTGCCACCGATGTCTTGACCGTACGCCCAGCAAGCCGGGGTCCCCAAGTCCGTCGCTAATCCAACCAAAGCCAAAAAGAGAGTTGCTTCAAGCGGGCTGTCGACTGTGAGGCACCCCAAAAAGGCAAAGGCAACAATCAGTCTCGAAACGCTCATTGCAATCGATCTGCCCCAACGCAAACCCAACCTTCGCGTCAATCGGTCGGTAAACAATCCACCCAGCAGCAACCCAGCGATTCCAGCCAGCAGCGGCAAGCTTTGCAGCCAGCCTTGGTCTTTTTGACCGGACTGATGCACATCCTCAAGGTACTGAGGCATTTTCGTCACTAAGAATGCCCAACCCATGTTGGACGCGAATTGCACAAAGCAGTTCAACCAAAGGGGCCACGATTGGATCATTTCAAGGATCGGCGGAGCCGCTCTCGACATTTCAGAATTGGACTGGGGCGGATCACCTCTCCGAATGAGATCAACCTCGGCTGCGTTCACCAGTGGATGTTTATCGGGCCAATCTCGAAACATCCACATGAAGAGGATTGCAATCAATACGCCTAGAATTCCATAGAGCATCATGACAGGTCGCCAGCTCGTTACGGCAGCCACTGAATCTTTGGGAATCGACAACCACTGATCACCGAATGTCCACCAAAACATCAACTGGATCGTCAGGATTGGAGCCAAAGCCCCTCCCATTCGGCCTCCGACGGCAATCACCGAACTGGCAAACCCTCTTCGTTCCATCGGCACCCAACGTCGAACAATACTAGCAGCGACAGGATAAGCGCCTGCCTCAAACAAACCGCAACCGAGCCGCAACACCAATAGCATCGTTGCGCTCGTTGCTAGCCCCATCAGCCCGGTACATAGCGACCAAAGAATGACATAGGCACCGAGCATCCATCTTGCGCCATATCGATCCCCAAGCCATCCTGCTGGCAATTGACCCAAAGCGTAAGTCCAAAAAAACGCCCCGAGTAGCCAATTGAGTTCGGTACTGCTAATCCCCAAATCAGCCGCAACTGATTTCGAAGCGATACTCATGCAAACACGATCTAAGTACAAAAGTACGGCGACGAGCATGGCCAGCAAGATCATCCCATAACGAATGCGTGTTGGTTGCAAGGCAGTTCCTCAGTTCGGTGAATGAGACGCAAGTGTGGGGTAACGATACCATTTTGCAAGAAAACGAGTAGGGTTGCAAAACGGGAACTTTCCAAGGATGAACCCAGCCACTAAAGACCTTTCTGGCTTGCAACCCATTGCTTGATTTGACCGATGGACATTGATCCGATGCGATCATCGATCACTTTGCCATTCTTGAACAAGAACGAATGAGGAATACCCCCCACGCCGTAGTGTGCGGCGAGTCCGGGCTGATGGTCCGTGTCGACGAATACGACCTTGAGCGAGTCCGCGGACTTGGAATAAGTTGCCAATGCTGCATCCAGCGATTTACATGGGCCGCACCACTCGGCACCGAACTTGACCAACAGCGGTCCGGGCTCGTTGGCGATATTGGTTTCGAAGAAGGCATCCGCTGGCGGCTCTATTCCACGTTTGTCCGCTTTTACGGGTATTAGCGATTGTCTTGCGAATAGCACAATCAAAACAATGATCACGCCTCCAATGATCCACTTCCTGTCATTATTCGCTTGGGGTCTGGAAGAGGGCATTTGATGTCTCCGGTTGCGTTCATTCAGGGGGAACGGAAATCTGCATTCACGATTGAAACCTCGTTTTGAACCTCTAAGCATATCCGCATATGTTTTTCATACCAATTAGCCGTTGGGCGATAGCCCCGGTTTTCCAATTGCTCGACATTCGTCGAGAACCGGGGCTATCGCCCTTCGGCTATCAGTTTATTTCACTCGAAGACTCATACCGTTATGCTTAGTCTAGCTCATTTGCTCGAAACGGACCAACCTTCGAATTTGAGTTTTCTCATGTCGACCCAAACAATCTGGTAAATGGCTTGGACAGATTACACATGAAGTCCCGCGGTATGTCCTGTGCTCCATGCTGCTTGGAAATTGAATCCACCGATCGGACCATCCAAATCTAGGATCTCGCCTGCAAAGAACAATCCTGGTGTCTTGCGGCTCTGCATGTCCTGGAAATTCACCTCGCCCAATGCAACGCCCCCCGCAGTCACTTCTGCTTTCGGATAGCCTCGTGTTCCATGAATCGGAACCGATAACGCTTTCAATCGCTCGACTAGGCTATTGCGAATTTTTTTCGAAAGCTCGGACGTATGGACATCGTTGGTCGAACCGGCAATCGCTACGAGCGCACTGGCAAGTCGCTTTGGAATGCGTTGGCTTAGAACATTGGTGATGGTTCGATTCGACTCCTTGGCTGCATCGAGAAGCCACTGCTCGCAGGCTTCGCGCGATAGGTCTGGTAGTAAGTCGACGAGCATGCTGGCTGGCGAGTGCGATTGCAGATCAGAGAAGCAACGAGACACGTTCATGGCTGTGGGACCACTGCAACCAAAGTGCGTCCACAGGAGTCCGCCCCTCGACGTCGCTCGCTCCAACTTGGCCAGCTTGGCGTCCGCACCGATGACTCGGGCCGTAACTTCCGCATCGTCGAGCGTGATGCCACTCAATTCATGCACCCAGGCTTCATGCGAGAGCAATGGTGTGAGGGCTGGACGCAACGAAGTGATCGTATGCCCCATGCCTTGCGCCCAGGGATAGCCATCGCCGTTGGTTCCGCAACCGCTATAGCTTAATCCGCCAGTGGTAAGCAAAACGGAGTCGCATGTTAAGTTCATTGCTGATTGGGCTTGAACCTGTACAACAACCTCAAAGCCAGCTCCGGCGGCTGCGGGACGAACCGACTGAACGGCGGCACCGGTGACAAGACTCGCTCCTTCGCGCGCCAAACGACGAACGATGGCATCCCGAACATCGATAGCCCGATCGCTGGCGGGAAAGACTTTACCGGTTTCTTCGACCTTGGTCGCAACTCCTTCTTGCTCGATTTGTCGCACAACATCTTGGGGAGACAAGCGGCTCAAAACCGACAGCAAAACACGGCCATTTTTCCCGAACGCTTCCGCGATCTTGCGACTATCGCAATGATGCGTGATGTTGCAGCGTGTACCGCCGGACATCAAAATCTTGACGCCGGCCTTGTTGTTTTTCTCCAAGACGAGCACCTGTTTGCCACGGGCTGCAGCAGTGCCAGCCGCCCAAAGACCGGCTGCCCCCCCACCGACAATGATAACATCCCAACGTGTTTGCATGAATGATTTCGCTATTCGTTCTGCACGATTTCCGATTCGAGGTTACACTATGTGCGAGGTTTTGGCGGCACGCGTGATTGATCGCCAAACAAAAGCTACCACCCAACGCAACTCATGTCGACAGAAGCCACAAAAACCGAAGTCGGAAGCTATTTCATTTCTAACTACCCGCCATTTTCACAGTGGACGGGCGACTCGCTGCCGGCCCTTGTCGATGCGCTTGCCAAGCCACCTCTCAAGCAACAGTTTGCTTCTGGCTCCGTGGACACGCCCATGGGGTTGTATCTGCACATACCGTTCTGCCGAAAGCGATGCAAGTTTTGCTATTTCAAGGTGTTCACTCAGATGAAGGCCGAAGAGATCGAACGCTACGTGTCTGCCTTGACTCGCGAAATCGAGCTGGTTTCCAAGCAACCCGTCATGGGAGGACGACCCTTTCGATTTGTTTATTTCGGTGGCGGTACCCCCAGCTTCCTTTCCGTCAAACAATTGCAGTCGCTTTTCGATCGACTCCATAAAAGTATATCATGGGATCACGCCGAAGAAGTTACGTTTGAATGCGAGCCAGGCACTTTGAGCGAAACGAAAGTACATGCGCTTCGCGAGCTTGGAGTGACGAGACTGAGTCTGGGTGTCGAGAACTTTTCAGACGCAATTTTGGAGGAGAACGGTCGCGCTCACTTATCGAAAGAAATCCACAAAGCTTGGGAATGGATTGTCGCTGCCGGATTTCCGAATGTGAACATCGACTTGATTTCAGGCATGGTCGGCGAGACTTGGGAAAATTGGCGAGAGAACGTCCGCCGCACTCTCGAGCTTTCCCCAGAGAGCGTCACCATTTATCAGATGGAGTTGCCATTCAACACGGTCTACTCAAAAGACCTCTTGCAAACACACCAAGCCGCTCCGGTTGCAGACTGGCAGACCAAACGAGATTGGGTTCGCTTTGCATTCGAAGAATTTCAAAATGCCGGCTATTCGGTCAGCAGCGCATACACAGTCATCAAAGATCCAAGCAAAGTCAGTTTTTCCTATCGAGACAACTTGTGGCGAGGTTCCGATCTCTTGGCAACAGGTATCGCAAGCTTCGGCCACGTTTCGGGAGTGCACTATCAGAATGTTCCCGAATGGAATCAATACCTCGGTGCCATTCTAGACGAGAATAGACTGCCCATCGGTAGGGCGTTCGTTCCTACAACGGAACAGTCGCTCATTCGCGAAATGATCTTGCAGCTCAAGCGTGGCTACTTGGACGTGGCGTACTTTGAAACCAAGTTCCAAACCGATATTGTTGAACATTGGCAATCCGTATGGGATGAGTACGTCAACCAAGGTTACGTATCGCTCCAAGATGATGGGGCAGGGAAATGCACTCGAATCGAATTGACCATGGATGGTTTGTTGAGAGTCGATGGATTATTGCCAGCCTTTTTTGAGGAACAGTTTCGCGGAGTCCGATATACATGAGCGAGCAGCTCACGTTCATGATGGGTGAATTTGCAGCCGAATTCCCTTGTGACCGACTCTATGCCAAGAATCACATGTGGGCGATGCCCATCGGCAACGATGTGATCCGGTTCGGTTTTTCTGCCTATGCAGTCAGGTTGTTGCAAGACGTCTATTTTCTTGAATTTGCCGTCGAAGCCCAGACTAGCTTGAAAAACCGACAAGAATTTGGCAATATCGAGAGCAAGAAAGCAGAGAGTGGACTCTATGCTCCCATGACGGGACAATTGGTCCGAATCAATGAACAGTTGCTAGAGGATCCCTCGGGGATCAATGTGGATAAATACGGTGAAGGCTGGCTGATGGAAATGACTGGGGATTCGAGCGAAATGCTGAGCCCTGAACGGTATATCGAACACTTGGCCCTAGCTTGGGATGTCGCACAGCGAACCATCAAGGGACAAGCCAATACAATTGAGTCGAATGAGGAATAGCAATCATGGTTAGTTCAAACAATGGAAACGCCCCTTCGAACGGACTGCTAGTCGTTGTGTCGCAGGGTCAAAGCCGAAACCCTGAAAAACGCGAACTGGAAGAGACCATTGCAACCATTGCAGCCGCTCTGCCCAACACAACAAGCATGGTCGTTCCAAACTTGTACGACCTCGCGGCAGATAGCCAAAGCGTCGACAAAATGCGCAACTGGTCTGGCCCGATCGTTATCTTGAGTTGGCTATTCGATCGCGCTGCATTTTGGGTCCTCGATCGCAACGAAATCCGCGGTCAGCTTGCCGAAGTGTTGCTGCTAAACCCAGATCTCCTTAACGACGATGAGGATGACGACGACCAAGAAAAGGAAGACGAGAAAGCGGCCGACCGTGTTACGAGTATTTCGGCTAGACCACCGAGGAACATCTATTCGATCGACATGCGAGCGAGTGGCTCAGGCGCCGCGTTTGAAGTCGAGTTCCGGCGTATACTCGCTGTTGAACAACTCGACGCACCGAAAAAAGATGTTTTGTCTCTTGAGCGATTCCTGAATCCGACGAACTCGACGGCTCTGTCGATGGATGGTTCCGGCCGATTGGATCTCGTTTTGAACGCACCGGCCTCGCATGAATCGCCGCTGGGGATCGTCCCAATGCGGATGGACGAACATCCAGCGCGACGTTGGTATCCCGTTATCGACTACAGTCGCTGCACCAACTGCATGGAGTGCATCGATTTCTGTTTGTTCGGAGTTTACGGCGTAGATCGCGGCGAGACGATTTTAGTTGAACAACCCGACAATTGCCGTAAGGGCTGCCCTGCATGTTCTCGCGTTTGCCCAGAGAATGCAATCATGTTTCCGCAACACAAGACACCCGCGATTGCGGGCGCACCGGTAGACGCAGGCGGATTCAAGATCGACCTATCGAAGCTCTTCGGGGCTCCGGAGAGAGATGAAGATCCCGTCGCTGCTGCAGCACGTGAAAGAAACGAGCAGTTGATTTTGGCTGGCCGTGCAGCCGTCGAAATGCCCGACCCATCCGTTTCCAAGTCGACGGCCACATTGGATGCAAAAGCAGATACTCCGGAACGTAAGCGAGACGAATTTGACTCGCTGATCGATCAGCTCGACGCGTTGGACTTATAGCCAACGCCGCGATTCGCCTTGAGTAAGCTTCCCACTTGTACGTCATTCCCGCGCAGGCGGGGACCCATCTCCACGTCATTCCCGCGCAGGCGGGAACCCAGCTCCATGTCATTCCCGCGCAGGCGGTAACCCAGCTCCATGTCATTCCCGCGCAGGCGGTAACCCAGCTCCATGTCATTCCCGCGCAGGCGGGAACCCAGTCATCACACGCACTCCACTGGATTCCCGCCTGCGCGGGAACGACTTACTGGCAAGGCTCATGGGGCTGGCATGGCTCATGGGGCCTCATCTTTACCCACATCTTTTGATCTTGCTCCCCTCGCCCTGTACTCGGGGAGAGGGGCTGGGGGTGAGGGGTTTACACTGTGTTTTGATTGGTTTTTTGATCGTGAGTTCAATGTCTAGCTGCGTTTCAGAAACTAAACAAATAACTGAACCTAGGAAATCCAAAACTGATTTGCAACTACCGACCCGAAAACATGCTGAGTCCCTGTGTCCCCATCCTAAACTGTTTCCCAAAGATTTCGCAATGGGATGATCCGTCTTGAACGCCAGCAAGCAATAGTGGATACAATGAAGGAGACTGTTTCAAATTTTTTGTGGAGTTCGAAAATGCTGCCGACCGGATATACTGCTGTAATTCGACAAGATGGGCCATGGTGGATAGGATGGATTGAAGAAGTTCCAGGGGTCAATTCACAGGGCTCAACTCGAGACGAATTGCTTTCGAATTTGCGTGAAGCTCTTGGCGAGGCGATTGAGATGAACCGAGAGGATGCGCGAAATGCCGCCGCTGGTGAATCATACGAAGAAGTCGCTATCCAATTGTGAAACGTCGAGATCTTATACGACATCTAATCGATCATGGCTGCGAACTTATACGTGAAGGTGGGAATCACTCTTGGTGGGGCAACCCGGACAATGGAAGTCGATCTGCAGTGCCGCGACACAATGAAATCTCTGACCATTTGGCCAAGAAGATCTGTCGTGATTTGAGCATCCCAGAAATTTAAACAGAGAGCGCAAAGGAACACAGCATATTTGTGGGGGGCCTTACTTACCTATCGGGTGTTGCCATGATTCACTCCGTCGATAAAGCCGAAGAACGGTGTAGTCAATCAAAATAGGAAATCCAAAACCGATTTGCAACTACCCACCCGAGAACATGCTGTGTCCCTTAGTGTCACTTCGGTCTAGAAACGTAAAAAAAGGAGAGCCATCCGTCCCACGGGCAACAGGTCCTGTGATAAAATCCTAAGGAGCAACGGAATGTAGAACGAGGTTGCGAATGGAACACTGTTCAACCAGAAGTTGCACCTGACTTCGCGATCAGCCCAAAGTGCCATACCCAAGTTCACTTCCGCAAAACAGGTGAACTTAATCGTTATTGCCAGAAGGCGCGTTGCAATCCCATGAATTTGCTACTTACAATCCTCGCTGCTTCAACATCATTGGTTGTAGCTACTGCCGCTGTCCTTGGCCTTATGAAATCGAACCTAGAGCTCAAGACAGCTTCGCTGAAATACGAGACCGAGCGAAAGAATGACGCGTCATTGGTTGTTGACCGAAGCACGACCGTTAAGTCGCATCGCCCCTCAATGTGGCCCCACCCGTTGGTGTTAATTCTTGCTGTAATTTCTTTTGTGTTGACCCTGTTTGCTGTTTCTTTCAGCGGTCCAACATCAACTAGCTCGATATTCCTAATGACCGTATTATTTCTCTCGATGCAACTTGTATTCCTGCACATGGCATTCAATCATGCCTTCCGCCTTGCATCAGATATTCACGGGGTTATGGGGCGGATTATTGACGTGATGGACAGACAGGCTGAATCTCTATCTGACGTGTCTTCATCGCAGTTCAAGGTAACGGAGATCGCTGAGCGAGCTTTGGCGATGGCAGAGCGGGCCGTTCCGCCCACTGTACAGCTAAATACCAATAACAATGGGTCTCAGACAAAGGCCTCGAGCGAGCGATCTTGACTTGCGTTGAGTCAATACCTCGGCCTCGCTGAACCCAGTCGTTATTTGGCTTGATGAACCATTCATCTCATCAAAGTGTCTACTAATCCATGGCAAAGCAAAAACCAAAAATCAGTCTTTTCTCAGCTGGCAATGATCATACCAATGCTTGCTTGAATTTCACGCGTTCTGTCGATTATGGCTACATCGAAGGCTATCGGCTCGGCGCGGAATTGTTGGTTAATCACGTAAACTCCCAAAACAGAGATCATGACGTTCTCGTGTTTCCAATAGTCTTTCTTCTTCGCCATCACTTTGAATTGCAACTCAAGAAAATAATCAGAGATGGCAATCGTCTTTTCGATATCGAAGCCGACGATCCTGTGGTTCATTCCTTGCGAAAACTCTGGATGAATGCCCGAGAACTGATGGTACGAGTTGATGATAGATACCCAGGGACGAAACAAGAGTACTCTAAAATTCAAAACGTAATCGATCAGTTCTCGGCCGTTGACGATCAATCAACGTCGTTTCGTTACCCCCGTGATCTTGATGGCAAACCTACGCTACCTGATGTAACGCACATCAACTTGGTACAATTGAGGGATCAGGTAAACTTTGTCGCAACGACTCTGAACTCGTTCTCGGCCTGGATCTTGCAAAACATCGAATGGAAGCATGACATGTACGCCGACTGCGATCCGGGATGATAATCGCCAAATAACAAAAAAAATCGGGATAGAAGCCCGGATTGCTCCGGGGCCCCCCCACACCACCTGGCATGCGGGTCCGCACCAGTCGGTTCAATTTCTAGGAGCGAGTCTTTTCCCAGATCTCATAGAGACTCACGAAACCACTCTTGGTTAGATAGTCGTTTGTCAATGTGCGTTCTACGCTCCGACCAAGGACCACGGGAGCTAGATGCTATAGTTAAAATTGTTCAGTCGTTCCTGTCTCGAGTGGAATGTCGAGGATTAGTACTACGTACTCTGTTGACTTCTGTTGGCACGATTTCGAGTTACCCCGAGTCGTCCTGGCTTTCAGCCGATGATGCTTACTCCCAGGTACGCGCAACAGATCTCCGCAAATGAGAGTGTGATCTGTCCCTGCCCAAGCTTCCCATTTACTTCCGTCCCGGTTTCCAGATTGGCTTCGTGGTCAGCAGCCCACTCGCCTGAAACGTCTGCCTCATATGGGATTTCTGTTCGTAGCCTGGTAGGTCTTGGTGTGAAGAGTCCGGGTAGCGATTTGGTACAAACCCGGCGTTTACGCACATCTTCACAGGCTTCCTTCCCACGGATCGTCGCCTCCCCGCAGTTGCCTTCACCTCGTACTGATGCTTTCATGGGACATTCATTTGGTATACTGACTCCTAGTGAAAGTTTCCGGAACTAAGTACAGGGGACTTGCACCCCACAGGATCACGCCCATGTTGGGCGTACCGCACCGAAGCATCCGGTCTGGCGTTTTTGACTTTTGAGACCTCACTTGCGGATGCTCGGTGACGGTAGACGTTCGTCCGCAAGGCAGACCCGCGAGCTTGCCCTTACCCCAAACGTGTTCGAGTACATTCGAGAATGGAAAACCTCACTAACGTTCAGATCGTAACTTGGATACTGACTGTTCTCGGCGGCGGGATGATGGGAGCGGTGCTGAAGACCGTCGTTGACGCATACCGAGACAGAGTGCAACCCATCGCCTACCGAACGGATATTGGTATAATCGGTGGTCCTTCACGATCGGAAGCGGGATTACACGCGCAAGTTTCAATCTTGCACAATGAAGAAGCATACGATTTGAACAATTTGTCCGTGATTACGGTCGAGGTTGTTAATCGCGGAAACAAGGATCTCGAATCATTCACGTTTGGTATTGAAATGCACGACGGCGAACTTTGCTTATTTGCAGAAGGTCGCGGTGAAGATCATCACCATTCAATTACGATTCAGAATCGGATCCCAACTCCGGAGGCTAGGCAAAAGAATGTTGACTTCATCTGCCAACCGTTCAACCGCGGAAACGTATACCGAATCAAGCTCTATCTGGAATTACCCGATGGTGTCGATGAGGCCAGCCCTATAAAACTTGCCTCCCCTGCACCGGTGCGATTCACAGAAGCGCCATCTTTGATTGATGCTCTAAAAGAGTACGCCACTAGCAGTGCCTTGGTGATTGGGCCGATAAAGATTACAATACCGCGGTGACAAAGCAGACGCGAAAATTCAACGGGTGTGACCGGCGTTCCGCCGTTCAACACGCCTGTGAAAGCGGTTGGTAGTCATTGATTAGATGGCGGTTTGGATGAGTTGAAGTGCTTTGATTCGAGATGCGTTGCTTGCAAAATGCTTCCCAATAGGCGCTTTGAA
>JAIPFP010000175.1 GCA_021736575.1 Pirellula sp.
ACTGGCGTAAAGCCAGATGGCATACATTGAATGCCCCTGGGGTTATCCCAGGGGATCGTTACCTTCATGCTAGGGCGAAGGTCAATTACCACTGGCATAAAGCCAGATGGCATACATTGAATGCCCTTGGGTTTATCCCCTCATGTTTACCCACATCTTTTGATCTTGCTCCCCTCGCCCTGGTCTCGGGGCGAGGGGGAGAAAAAGCGATGGGTTCACGCAAATTCATTGGGATTTCGAGTCTGGCGTGCTGTGAAATGTGGGTAAAGATGAGGCCGACAAGTGTCTCCGGCAGTTCAAGGGCGTTTCCCAAGTTGTTCCTGCAAGAATGCAAACGAACGTTCTGTTGCTTGTTTATCGATGAAGGTCATCAAGTGAGCTTTGTTTGCCACCACGCAGTACTCACAAGGAACGCCGTTTTTCTCTAGCGCTTCTCGCATCACGCGAGAAGAATCTGGAGATACGAGCAGATCCTTGGTGCCATGGAAAAGGAACATGGGTGGATCATCGGAGCTAACGTGTGCAACAGGGGATGCGTCTAAATAGCGGTCGGGAAATTCCGCTCGCGGGCCACCCAGCAAGGGAGACAGAATCGTGCTGTTCTCGGGGATTTGCGTCAGGTCGCAAGGAGCGCCACCGACGACGCATGCCTTTAATCGCGGCAATCGCTCCTTGGGATTGGTCGCGAGCAAACCCACGAGATGACCGCCAGCGGAATACCCCCAGCCACCTATCGCATCCATATCGACCCCCAACTCGGCCGATTGATTGCCGAACCATTCCAAGGCCAAATAGCAATCGTCGATCTGAGCGGGAAACGGATGTTTGGGCGATAATCGATAGTTAATCGCCATGACAACAAACCCAAGCGAGGCAAGGCGTTTCGCATGCAGTGCATCGTTTCCTTTGTCGCCGACGGTCCAAGCGCCACCGTGAATGACGATCACGCCTGGCAACTTCCTACTTTCGCTGTTGGCCGTCGGATGGTAGATGTCTGCCCGGTGCATGGGTTCATCTTGGCGACCATAAACTACGTTGTATTTAACTTGAATCGGCGATCCAGCCGACGCTTTATCTCCCGACTCTTGCGACAGCGCCACACAGTCAGTCAGGCTGACCGCAAGGACAACGCTGAGCCATTCCATAAAGCGGGTTGCTTGGTTTCGCATGTTTTGAACGTGGAGTATAGTTAGGGTGAATCGCGATCGGGAATACACGAGCGTTAGTGAACTTTATGCGAGCTTAGCCAATTGGTAAAGAGAAAAAGAGACATCGATAGCCATGATCCGAATTGAATGCAAATTTGAAGCGTCAATCAGTCGACATGAACTCGACGACTATATCCGCGGCTTACAGTTGTCGGTTATCGCATACACGTCTGATGGAATGGAAGTTGTTCTGGGGCGGATGGGAGCGGACCAGTTACTCTTAACGGCAGCGGAAACCGATGCTGCGGATTTGTTTTGTATTTGCGACAATGACTCCGAAACGATGAACACGCTATTTGCTGCACTTTTTGACGAGACCTACTCGTTTCAAGCCGAACTTGAGGTCAATGACAATACGGACCACGTGTTGTTTCTATGGCACTCGGTCTTTCATCCAAAGCTACGCCCGTATCAATCTAGCATCATCAATACACTGTCTGAAATGTTTGGAAACGACTGCGCGATGGTGATGCGACGAACTGCCTGTGATCTCGACGACAGGGAGCTGGCGGATTTGGGGTTCAAAAAAATTGCTGGCACGGATTTTGTCTTTCGACATCTAGCGTACGTAAACGAATTCTCTCGCGCCAATCCGCAAGGTACCGACGTACCGCACGACTTTGAAGCGGACGAAGAAGACGCGGAGTGGGTCCTGGAACGCTGGGATGTCGAAGAGGAATAGGCTGCACTGCTCTAAGCACATCAGTATGAGTCATCGAGTGAAACAAACTGATAGCCGAAGGGCGATAGTCCCGGTTCTCGACGAATGTCGAGCAATTGAAAAACCGGGGCTATCGCCCAACGGCGCGTTGGGTTGAAAAACAGTTGCGGATGTTTTAACCGCCGATTTGGTACATGGCTCTTTCCGGTTGCTTGAAATTGCTTTCCGAGATACCGTGCGAGGCATACTTCTTTCGAATGCACGCCGTGGCGATTGAGTGGATCTCGTGATCCGAGGCGTTGGATTCGCAGGCTGCCTTCAGGTCCCATTCTTCTTGACTAAACAAACAATTGCGAAGCTTTCCATCTGCGGTAAGCCGAATGCGGTTGCACGATTGGCAGAATGGCTGCGAGACTGGGTCAATAAATCCTACACCACCTTGACCGTCTTCGAAAACGAAGTCGCTGGAGGGTTGAGCTGGGTCAGCTCGACCGATCGCAGTGAGAGGGCCGAAATGAGATTCGAGTACCAATCGAAGCTCGGTGCCGCTGACCACTTGGTCCTGGCTCCACTGCCGATCGGCATCCAGCGGCATGAATTCGATGAACCGAATAAAGAGCTTTTTGGCACGTGCAAACTCAACGAGCGGAATGCAATCTTGTAAGTTGATGTCTCGCATTAACAATGCATTGAGACGAACGACAAGCTTGGTGGAAATAGCTGACTCGATGCCGCGTAATACGGCGTCCAAACCATCTCGTCGCGATATCCGCTTGAAAGCCGCTTCGCGCAGAGTATCTAACGAAATGTTGATGTGCGTAAGGCCCGCGCTCTCCAATGCTGTGATTTGGTCGGATAGGAGCATTGCGTTCGTTGTCATCGCGATCTGATCAACGCCTGGAATCTTCGCCAACTTGTCTACTAGCCTTTCCAAGTTCGGTCGCATCAGCGGTTCGCCACCGGTCAACCGAACTTTGCGAATGCCTGATCTGGCCAAGACCGAAACAACTCGGGCGATCGAGTCAAATGAGAGCAAACGATGTTGCGGTAAGAAACTGGCTACTGTTTCCGGCATACAATAGCGGCAGCGAATATTGCATGCGTCCGTAACGCTAATACGCAACGATTCATGCACTCGACCAAACGAATCGATCAACTGTGGCAGTGGCTCGCGACTGGCTTCCAGCGAATACTTTTCGGGCAGGGATTCCGATGCAATAGTCATGCGTTGGGTGTTGGGTGAATCCATTTGGGAGCCTGGATGGCAAACCATTCTTTCTTCCAAATGGGGACTTGTTTTTTCAATTCATCGATGAGCCATTTGCCAGCTTCAAACGCTTCATTGCGATGAGGTGTGCAGACGAGCACTGCAACGCTGGGCTCTTTGACTTCGACTCGACCCAGTCGATGCACGATGGAAACAGAACGGATTGGCCAGCGTTCGCGTGCGATTGCCTCGAGTTCCGCTAATTTGACCAATGCCATTTCGCGATAGGCCTCGTACTCCAAATAGGCTGTCTCGGTTTGACCTGTTTCCGAATTACTTGTCCAACGTCGCGTCGTTCCTAAAAAAAGCACGGTTGCACCGCAGGATTCATCGGCTGAGTCCGACAACAATCGGTCAATCGGAATAGGGCCGTCCACTAAATCAACCATAACGAACGAAGGAACTTCTGAAGATAGATCGATCGGGTATCACTGTGAAAACCGCGAAAAGTAGTTTAGTCGAATTTTGGATTGTTGTCAGTTCGAAGTTTTCTGTAGCACAGGCTGCCAGCCTGTAATAGTCTAAAAAGCACAGGCTAGCAGCCTGTGCTACGGGACTATCTCGGCTGCCGCTCGCCTTTTTGCTCGGTCGCTGGGCTCATTTTTGTAGCGAAAAACCTAAAACTCCGCAGGGTAAACCCGAGGGATTCATTGGACCACGCATAGTCGTATTGATGGTGTTGAGCGAGAAGTATCCAAAAAGCCCCAGTTTCGTGTACCATTATTGTTCTTGACCGAATGTTTGTCACCGATTCGCTTAAATGGGCCGACTTTTGACTTCTGTTCATCCACGCCCAACACAAATCCATTCTTCGTTCGGCACGCTTGACGCCTTGACAGGAAACGAATCAGCTCAATCGGCTGTCCATGAATTGCTTGCCATTGCTGCAGATAAGGATCTACAGCGAAGCCTCGTAGAACAGCTAGAGCCACTGCTTTCGAAGTTTCCTAACTTACAACGTGGCCTCCAACCGCTTAAGCAATTTGTCAACAATACTCGCGTTCCATCGAGTTTCCTTGTCTTCCTGGATCGGGACCGAGATGCGCTTCCATCGCTGCTGCAAATTCTATCCATTGAATCCAGCGCTGTGGACTGGCTTGTGGCAGACCCGGATAGCTTCGATTGGTTGCGTTTGAGCGCGGGTCAATCGGTCGATCGCGAGCACCTCAAGGATACGCTTATAAGCGAGATCAAGCATCTCGATGAAGAAGCACAGGTTTTGGCGAGCTTGAACCGATTTCGCAAACGCGAGACGCTTCGCGTTCTTTGCGCTATCTGCCTGCATGAAATGCCTTTCGACGTCGCTTCTCAGCAATTTGCGTGGATCGCAGATGCGGGAGTTGCGGCTGCTTTCGTTGCTGCCAATGCAGAACGCAAAAACGAGCGTCGACATCGTAGTTCTCATCAGAATCCTACGATCGACCTTACCGAATACCTTTGCGTGCTTGGGGTCGGAGCCATCGGTGGACAAGAACTTGATCTCGACGGCACGTTGGATCTTGTGCTGCTAATAGACTCCGAGCAATTTCAGGATGAGTCCAGAATCCCGTTTCAGATCGACGAGGTTCAACGTTTGTCGGAGCGGGCCATCGAGTTGTTGCAGCATCCGGACGGACTAAGCTATTGCGTTGCAATCCCGTTCAACGACCTTTCCGGCAACGACACACGCACGGTCCAGATTCAGGACTATCGCCGTTGGATGCGATCTATTGAGAATCATGGTCGAACTTGGGTGCGACTCGCCTTGATGAAGTCCAGATATCTCTTCGGCAACACAAGTTTAGCACATAGGTTACTGGAGGAATTCCCAGGCCTCATTTATCGCCGCTATTTAACACGAGCGGACATCGCAGGTATCGGAGCCCTCAAGCGAAAAATCGATCGCGATGGCAAGGAGCTCGAAAATGCTCCGACGGTTGAGACCGCTGTTTCCATGGAAATGCTCTCCGGCTGGAAACGCGAGATCGAGTTTCTTGTCCAGTTCTTGCAATTGATCAATGGTGGCGAGCTGGAGTCGATTCGCATAGGCAACACGGTCGAGGCCATAGAAGCATTGGCTCAAACCGGCTGCCTGACCGAACAAGAACGCTCGATTTTGGTCGTCGCCTATTATCGTTTCTATCAATCGATCTTTGCGTATCAAATGCAACAGCCGCTCCGTCCCCCGGAAGGATCGGCTGGACCGTTGGACCATGTTGACAAACCTCAAGTACTTCCTTTCAACAACGATGTGCTCGAGTCCTGGGCCAAGGTCAAGCAAATTCGCGATCACTTACGAGGCGAAGTGTTTGCGGACGAGAATCAAGCGCCCGAAGAAACGGATCTAATTCTGGATCCGAATCCGAAACCAGAATGGGTTGAAAAGGTCCTCGAAAAATTCGGATTTAAGCACAAAAACGAAGCAACCCGTTTTTTGCGAGAGCTAGCGCAAGAAGAAGTGACGATGCTTTCGACTCGCCGCTGTCGCCATTTCTTGTCGATTATTGCCAAGCAATTGCTAACGAAAATCAGCCAGACCCCTGACCCTGATTTGACGCTTGAGAATTTGGCGGTTAGTTGTCGTTCGCTTGGAGGCAAGGGGATTTTGTGGGAGCTTTTCAGCGTTCATGAACCCTCGCTCGATCTTTACATTCGACTTTGCGGAGCTAGCCCGTATTTGATTGGGATCTTGACAAGCAACCCAGGGATGATCGATGAACTGCTTGATTCACTGATGCTAAACCGCCTACCAACGGAACAGCAACTCGGAGTCATGTTGCACGAGCTATGTCGAGGGGCTGACGATATCGAACCGATCGTTCATTCGTTCAAGAATGCGAGGCATCTCAATGTCGGCGTTCGTGACATTTTAGGCAAAGAGAGTATCACGGACACGCACCGAGCGCTTTCCGATATTGCCGACGTTTGCTTTCAACAAATCGTCGACTCACAACACGCACGACTAGTAAAGCGGTTTGGCGTTCCAACGACCAGCGATGGGGTACAATGCAGGTTCGGTATCGTGGCCTTGGGCAAGCTCGGCGCGCGAGAACCGAATTACCACAGCGATATCTCGCTGCTCCTAATGTACGACTCCGACGGGACGACCCGCCCACTTGGCGCGACCCGACACCACGAGCCGATTTCGTCCGAGTACTTTTTTCACCAACTCGCACAAAAAATCGCCCAAACCGCAAATCGCGTAGGCAGAGCCGGTCGTCTGTACGAGACAAAAAATTGGATCGTTTCACCCAATCGAAACACGATGCTTGCTTGGCAAGTCAACGAGTTTCAACGTTTCTTGACCGAAGTTTCCGATCTGGCATTGCAACGGCAGCAGTTGTGCAACGCCAGGTGTATTCTCGGACAGCCTGCGTTTCAGCAAACAATTCACCAAGCGATTCTGAGCATCGTCCGCGAGCGTCCATGGTCCGATGAGGACAACCATGTGTCCTTGAAAACGCGTTTTGAGTTGGAGACATCCGCAGGCAGTCGCAATCTCAAACGCGGCGAAGGTGGCACTTTAGACGTAGAGTATATTGCGCAATTGTTGTTGTTGCGGCACGTTGCAGACAAGCCTGAGATCTTGGTTGCCGGAACAATCGAAGCAATCGATCGGTTGCGGCTTGCTGGCTTGATTGAAACCAAGGATGCCGACGATTTGAGAGAGGGTTATAATTTCCTGCGAGGCGTCGAATCCGGATTACGTTTGATGAATACACTGGCTAGACACGATTTGCCGTCTTCGGAAATGGAGTTATCGCGACTTGCCTACGTGCTCAAGTTGGATAGCGCAAGCGAACTTGAGCGGCAATGCAATCGCTTTCGTCGCCAAAACCGAATACTTTTTAAGAAGTATTTGTGACCAACGCTGCTTACGACTTGCTATTACGCCCGTTTTATTCAACGACGAGTCGGTGGCGTTACGGGTGATTTTCTTGGTTCCAATTGTTATCTCGTTCCATTGGTTTCGTTAATGGCGATGCAGGTTTTCCAATTGCCAATCCATCGACGAGTTTTGCACATAAGCCAAACCGTGCCTTTGGCCTCGCTTTGGACCGGAAATTTTTCCTAAGTGGAATGTCTGGATCGGTTTGCAAATCATTCATATGAGTTGACCGTGGTTCTACATTGGTGAACACGGCAGCGTGCTGTACTCTCTCTTCGTAACAAACGTATTCAAGCCGAGAGAAGTGCTGGCAGAGTACCGTAACCGATCGAACCTCCTGCAACGATTTTCTATGACACCATCCACCGCATTCCTGTCACCGGTTGAAACAGTTTCTGATGCTCCAGTTAGTAGCGATGCGACAACCTTCGCTGACCTTGATCCCAAATCACAGATGGTCACCGAGCCATTCGTGGGGCAGTGGAACACTCTGATTAGTCACACGAACTGGGAAAAAGGCAAAATCATTTCCGAATGGCGATCTGCCTTAATCGAGTCCGGTAGCACTCCGAATAGTTTCAGCGATGAAACTTGGTGTAAGCAAGTCGGTGCGGTGACAAGCCAACATGTTGGGAGATTGCGACGTGTATTCGAACGATTCGGGCAATCTTATACGAGTTTTCCGGGCCTGTACTGGAGCCACTTCTTGGCCGGTATCGACTGGGATGATGCAGAGCTCTGGCTGGAAGGGGCAATGCGAAGCAAATGGAGCATTTCTGCCATGCGCAAAATGCGATGGGAGGCCAGCGGTGGCGATCCAAAAAACGCCCCTCGCGACGAAGAATTGATAACATCCGAAGTCGACGATGATTACGACGCCCTGACCGCCGAAGCGGACGAGGAATCGGATCGAGAAAAGAACGATCGAATCGAAGCGAGCGGACCGTTGGCGGAAGGACCGGATTTCGGTGACGAAGACGACGATCCAACCAATGCAAGTCGAGGCGACCAAGGGGACTCGGGTGTCGAAACCGATTCGTTTGACGCCAGCAAAGACATGACGAATCCGTTTGTAGGACTTCCTAGTCTGCCGCCGGATATTGCCGATGCGATGGAGCAGTTCAAACTCAGCATCGTCAGGCACCGAGCGAGCCAATGGGCAGATATCTCGCAGAAAAATCTGTTGGACGTGCTCGAAGCCTTGAAGCTATTTGCCGCGCGTTGAAGCGGCAAGACGGCTGTGTGATCGAAACGCAATGGCATGCTTCTGAAGCCTTTTGGATAGCCCGTCCCCAGGCAACACCTGAATGGGGTGGGAAAAACGCCCGAATGGGCGTGGGAAACGAGTGAGTTGTCAGGGCTTCATGGATGTCCCCCTACTTGTTTGCCAGCCCAATCGCTTAGAATACTGCCAACGTCGAATTTGACAATCATTTGCATCGCGGCGAAAGGATTGCATTATTTATGGCCGCTGTTGGGCAGATCGATTTGCACGGGGCATTGAACCGTTTTGGCCTGCAGGAGTTCCGTAAAGGTCAGCAAGAAGTTATCAGTCACGTCATCGCTGGACATGATTGCTTGTGCGTCATGCCGACTGGTGGTGGCAAAAGTCTGTGCTACCAGTTGCCAAGTCTTGTCCGCCCAGGACTAACCATCGTCGTTTCGCCGCTGATCGCCTTGATGAAAGATCAAGTCGACACGCTGCAGAAGCGAGGTATCTCCGCCACGCTGATCAATAGCACGCTTTCGATGGCCGAACAAAACCAAAGGCTCGACCACGTGGCTGGCGGCCATTATTCGATGGTTTACGTTGCTCCCGAAAGACTTCGCAATCCAAAATTCTTGGAAGCCATTCGAGCGACGCCTGTTCAATTGTTGGCCGTTGATGAGGCGCATTGCATTAGCGAATGGGGGCACGACTTCCGCCCAGACTATCATCGCTTAGGTAAATTTCGCGAATCGCTCGGTGGCGTTCAGACCATCGCGCTCACGGCAACGGCCACGCCTCGGGTTCGACAAGATATTGTCGACTCACTTAAACTCCGTGTTGCCAAACACTTCATCACCGGCTTTGCTCGCGACAATTTGTATTTAGGGGCTGTCCAATGCATGGGAGACCGTGAGAAGGACAAGCAGTTGATGGAGTTCATTTCCAATCAGGAAGGGACCGGCATCATCTATGCCGCAACCCGAAAACGTTGCGAAGCTCTTGTCGAACAGATTGCAAAAGAGGTCAAGATCAGTGTTGGCGCGTACCACGCAGGTTTGATCCCAGATCAACGCAAGCTCATTCAGGAACAGTTCATGAAGAGCGAGCTGAAAGTGATTGTCGCGACGAACGCTTTCGGAATGGGGATCGACAAATCGGATCTGCGGTACGTAATTCACTACAACACGCCTGGCACATTAGAGGCTTACTATCAGGAGGCAGGGCGCGCTGGCCGCGATGGACTGCCGTCCCAGTGCGTGTTGCTATACAGTTCGCAAGATCGGTACATTCAAGAATTTTTCATTGAAAATGCAAATCCACCGCGAGAACTGCTGCAGATGGTTTATGACTTTCTCGTTCAAAGAACCGAGGTGCCGATCGAATTGACAGCCGAGGAAATCCGCGAGCTTACAAACGCCCCGGCAACTTCCGAGGCAATCAACTCTTGTCTTCAAATACTCGGGCGTACTTCGGTTATGGAACGGCTTGAAGTTGCGGGGGGCTTGGCAATGTTTCGTATCAGCAGCAAACTTCCGACGCTCGTCGATTTGCTCCCCAAAGACGCCAGCGTGCGTCGAACTGTTTTGCGAACGCTTGAGAAAGCGATTGGAGATCGCCGCGAGGAAGCGGTCTACATTCATCCTCGCTGGTTGATGCAACAATTGCAGATGGATCGCGATGCGCTTGGGCGAAACCTTCGTGAACTTTGCAAGTTGGATTGCTTCGAATATGTGCCACCCTTTCGCGGCAGGGCCATCCATTTCCGAAGACGCGATGTGCCTTTCGCTGACTTGAAGATCGATCACGAAACGCTGGCAGCCAGAAAAAAAGCGGACTACGAAAAGCTTGACCAAATGGTGGCTTTCGCGCAGAGTCGTTCTTGTCGCCAGCGAACGATTCTCGAATATTTCGGCGACTCATCCGCAGCCAATTGCGGTATTTGCGATCGATGTCAAGGAAAAACGGGTTGGCCAAAAATGCCAGCCACCACAAAGCGACTGAATGCACCGCCCGCCCCCGAGGCGTTGAATCTCAAGCCGGAAAAGAAATTCGCCGATTCCTCCAAACCAATCGAACCAATCAAACCGAAACCGACTCTCGAGCCCCGTACACCGGTTACGGACAATCCTAGTCTTGAGCTGGCTGCGCAAAAGCAGCTATTGCCTAGTGAGAACAAGCCCGCCTACGATTTGATCATTACGATTCTTCGGGCGGTGGAGAGAACGCACGGCTATTTGAGTAAGACTCTTTTGGCACAACATCTCAACGGCGTCGAGAGCAAAGCGATACAAGGCTTGCGTCTGCAACGGCTACCTGAATTCGGAATCTTAAGATCTTGGAAAAAGACGCATGCATCGGGTTTTTTGGATCAGACACTGGATGTTGGCTTGTTGGATTTGTCGGAATTGCGAGTGAATAAAGTAACCGTATGCATCTCCCCAAAAGGCCATTCCTGTATCAACGGCACGGAACCAATACCCGACAAGTTGATGCAGTATGTGCATCAATGCATGACGGTTGCCGAAAAGGCAGCACTTGCCTTAACCAACTCTGCTCTATCGGACAAGGCAGTAGTCAAACCATCCGTTCGAACGGATTGGATCCGTCCAGAGGAGATCGAAACAAAGAAGACTGTTAACGCGATGCCAGCGTTGGAACCAAGAGTGTCAAGCGAGCAACCACAGGCTCAAGCGAAAATCGCACCCGCACCGGCGGTTGCGCCGGACAATCGCCGCGATCCCATGGACGACGCGTTGGTTCGCAAGATCGAATCCCTCCCGAGGGCGAATGCGAGCGATGCAAACGAGGGACGCGATGTTTCTGCACCGATGATTGAAGACTGGCGATGGACAGTACGCTTGGTGGAACATGGCTACCGGTTGGGTGAATGCGCCTTGGTTCGCGGGAAAACCCCGGACGCGATTTTGGATGACTTGACGAAAGCTCTTCAGGACGGAAAGCGATTCTCGATCGATAACTTGTTCGATCGTCGAACCCAAATCGCTGTAAAAGAAATGCGAGACTCAGCGATTCCATTATCAAGTCCACCCCCGATTTTTCAGTCGTATCCATCGCTGTGGCGTTTCATTCAACGCTGGCTGGATGCGTAGTACTTTGTGACTGCTAAGAATTAGGGTTGGATGGTGTGGATCTTGTTAAAGATCCCCCAGATTCAGGATCTTTAACAAGATCCACTACCCTAAAATCAAGCTGGTACAAAGCACTAGGATCCCAAGATTGACGATTGCTGACGCACAAGACTTGGCAAACTGTCGTTTTTGCACAATTTGTCATGGCGTGTTTGGAAAGGTTTTGCCAAACTTATACGCGATGTTAGTTCGACGGTCCCATTCCCTACTCTCCCTTACAACGATGACTCAAAAAAAAATCAACGTCGCCATGGTCGGACTTGGCTTTGGTGCCGAGTTTATTCCCATTTATCAACGGCACCCAAATGCAAATGTACTCGCGATTTGCCGCCGCAATGAAACGGACTTGAATGAAGTTGGCGACCGATTTGGAATTTCAAAACGCTATCGTGAGTTCGATAAAGTACTCGAAGATCCGGAAGTGGACTTTGTCCATATCAATTCGCCAATTCCCGATCACGCGTGGATGAGCATGCAAGCTCTCAAGGCTGGCAAGCATGTTATGTGCACTGTTCCGATGGCCACGACCATTGGGGAGTGCGATCAGATCTGTCAACTTGTTTCCGACACGGGCCTTAAGTACATGATGGCCGAAACGGTCGTTTACAGCCGTGAATTTTTGTTCATCAAAGAGCTCTATGAAAAGGGTGAGCTTGGCAAGATCCAATACATGGCTGCTTCGCACCCACAAGATATGCAAGGTTGGCCGGAGTATTGGGAACGCATGATTCCAATGCATTATGCAACGCACGTCGTTTCTCCAGTGCTTGGACTTGTCAATGGACGCGCTGAATACGTTTCTTGCTTTGGGTCAGGAACGATTAGCGATGACCTCGCGAAAAAATCGGGCAACAAATACGCTGTCGAGTCTTGCCATCTCAAGATCAAAGATAGTGATATCTCCGCTCACATTTGGAGGTTTCTATTCGATACGGCACGTCAATATCGTGAGAGCTTTGACGTTTACGGAACCAAGAAGAGTTTTGAATGGTCGCTCGTCGAGGGCAAACCGCACGTCCTGCATACAGCAAAACTACCGGAGCACGAAATTGCCACCGAAATCGAGGTTCCCGACTATGCGCATTTGCTGCCAGAACCGATTCGAATGTTTACGCAATCGATCCAAGATCAAGACCACTTGTCCTTCATTCAAGGTGGTGGGCACGGTGGCTCTCACCCACACCTTGTTCACGAGTTCATCAGCGCCCTCGTTGAAAAACGCGATCCATGGCCCAATGCGGTAACGAGCGCCAACTGGACCTGCGTTGGGCTATGCGCTCATGAAAGTGCAACCCAAGGCGGACAATTGGTCAAACTCCCTGAGTTTACATTGCAATAACCAGCTCGGGTCCAATGGTCGCACCCGGCAGGCTCGGCAGGTGCGACCTATTATCTGACGAGTTGAAATTCGGGTTGCATCAAGATTGCCCATAAATAGTCCTGGATCTCCTGCTCATCGATTTCATCTCCGAGTACTTCGCGTGCAACCGTGACCTCGGAGGCGGTCGGTTCTCTCGATAACGCATGCTTTGTGATCCAACCGACAATCTTGTCGAGCGATTGCCCATGCTCCGAAACGATGCTTTGTGCGCCCGCTTCCAAATACTCGTTCAGCGTTTTCGCATTGTTCAGATCGATCGCTTCGAGTGTACTCAGATCGCTGGGTCGCATTGTCACGATTTGGTCTCGGTTAGGGCGCCCAAGTGTTCGTTGAAGATAATCACTCTTGAGCAACGAGGCGCGTACCATCGGAATGTTTGCTAGGCCCGAGTGGGCTAATGCATTTTTCAAGTCGTTGTCGATGCGGTTCCAGACAGCTTGATTTTCAAGGACAACGGCCGGCTTCCAATCGTCGGACTCAGCCTTGAACTTGCCATTTTTGTTTGGCATCGTCGCGCTCCATTGCCATTCGTTGTCCGTTGCA
>JAIPFP010000176.1 GCA_021736575.1 Pirellula sp.
AAGCCTGGTGGAAGGGGGATGTTCATTCGTTGCTCGTTTCCATCCTTTTTGGATGGGTGCTTGTCATCGCTTGGCTTGCAACTTTTGTTTGGCCCGAGTGGCTGTCCACCTTTTTCAGTCCAACTTGGTTGTCGAGCCTGTTGCTTTCAGGGACCTGGATTTCCTTGGGTGTGGCTGCGTTGATTGCGGCAGTTCGACCTAGCATTTGCGATGTTTCCTCGCGATCGCGAACCATTCCGGAACGCCAGAAAAACCTTGAACTCGCCCAAGAGTTTTATCTGCAAGCCAACTATTTCGAAGCAGAGAAACTGGTGCGAAAAAATGTTTCTCGCGGCAATGACGACGTCGAGTCGACGCTGCTTTGGATCTCGATTCTCCGGCGAACGAGGCGAATTTCGCAAGCGCTCGAATTGATTTCCAGCACCGATCGACTCGATGCAGCGTTACCTTGGATGCCCGAACTGCGGTCAGAAAAAGAGCAGTGCTTGCGACTTAAGATTCAAACACCCCCTGCACACGACTGACAAAACCGTTACGATCGGATGGCATGGAATGGACAACCCTTTCCGTGAAGATGAAAGAGCCATAAGTTCGGTGCAGACAAATTCGCTACTTGCTCAAATCTGCAACGTATGGGGAGGCCTAGCCGATTTGGCGAGCCAAGCTAACGTGTATTTGATCAGTCGGTGTCAAACTGCGACAATAATGACAGGCTAGACGGGTTGGAACATGATTTGCATCTGTTGGTGCAAGTCACTGTTGCGGGTCAGAAAAAACGATCACCACCTCACGAGCCACCTAAAAAGGTATCGAGGACGGTTGGTGTCCAGCCACTTTGGCACAACACTATCCGGTCGACCACGAAAGAAAGGTTTGGAAATGTACGAAAGATTCACAGATCGTGCTCGCAAAGTTATGCAATTGGCTAACCAAGAGGCACAGCGATTTAATCACGAATACATCGGGACTGAGCACATCCTTCTGGGCTTAGTCAAGGAAGGGAGCGGTGTCGCTGCCAACGTTCTCAAGAATCTCGATGTCGATTTGAGAAAAATCCGCCTCGAAGTTGAGAAGCTCGTGCAAAGCGGACCTGAAATGGTCACTATAGGCAAGTTGCCTCAGACCCCTCGTGCCAAAAAAGTCATCGAGTACTCGATGGAGGAAGCTCGCAATCTGAACCACAATTACGTGGGAACAGAGCATATTCTGCTTGGCCTGCTCCGAGAACAAGAAGGTGTCGCGGCTCAAGTTCTCATGAATCTGGGGATGAAACTCGAGGATGTTCGCGAGGAAGTACTCAACTTGCTCGGACACGGGATGGAAAGCGCCGAAGTCGGCGAACGGGGCGGACGTGAAGGTACCGGCGGCGGAAACGAGCCGGGCCAATCACCCAAAGGTGGCAAAAGCAAGACTCCCGCCCTGGATAGTTTTGGACGGGATCTGACGGAACTTGCTCGGCAAGGCAAACTCGACCCGGTTATCGGTCGCGAACGAGAAATAGAACGTGCCACTCAAGTCCTATGCCGACGCACGAAAAACAATCCCGTTCTCCTCGGAGAAGCCGGCGTCGGTAAAACCGCCATCGTCGAAGGTTTCGCACAACGCGTAATCAATGGCGAAGTGCCCGAAATCCTCGCCGATAAGCGGATCGTTGTTCTCGATCTGGCAATGATGGTTGCTGGAACGAAGTATCGTGGACAGTTCGAAGAACGCATCAAAGCGGTTATGAACGAAGTTCGACGAGCCAAGAACACAATTTTGTTCATCGACGAACTCCACACGCTCGTCGGAGCCGGTGGAGCAGAGGGAGCCATCGATGCGGCCAACGTTCTCAAGCCAGCTTTGGCTCGTGGTGAAATCCAATGCATAGGTGCGACAACTCTTGACGAGTATCGAAAATACATCGAAAAAGATAACGCGTTAGCAAGACGGTTTCAAGAGATCATGGTCGAGCCGACCGGAACTCAGGAAACCATTCAAATCCTCAAAGGCCTCAAGTCTCGCTACGAAGAACACCACCGCGTACAGATCACCGACGATGCGATCGCGGCCGCTGTTGAAATGAGCGAACGCTATATCACCGCTCGCTGCCTACCGGACAAGGCGATCGACGTGATCGACGAAGCGGGGGCCAGGGTTCGGCTGCGCACGATGAGCAAGCCACCTGATTTGAAAGATATCGACGATGATGTCGAACGCCTAAACAAAGAAAAAGAAGACGCGGTCGCAAATCAGGATTTCGAAAAGGCTGCCAGCCTGCGAGATCAAGCCGACAAATTGCGTCGCAAGAAAGAACAAATCACTCGTGATTGGCGCGAGAAAAGCCGCGAAACCGATGGTGTGGTGGACGAGGAAGTGGTTGCTGAAGTTGTCTCGAAGATGACAGGCATTCCGCTGACACGTCTCTCAACCGAAGATTCGATGCGGTTGATGAACATGGAAGCCGAGCTGCACAAACGCGTCGTTAGCCAAGAGCAAGCGGTTACGGCTGTTGCCAAAGCCGTTCGCCGGAGCCGAAGCGGACTGAAAGATCCAAAGCGCCCTACGGGTTGCTTTGTGTTTGCCGGTCCAACCGGAGTTGGCAAGACATTGCTCGCCAAGGCGCTTGCCGAATGCTTGTTCGGAGATTCCGAAGCTCTCGTTCACATCGACATGAGCGAGTACATGGAGAAGCATAATGTGAGTCGGCTCATCGGTGCGCCTCCTGGTTACGTCGGCTACGAAGAAGGTGGTCAATTGACCGAAAAGATTCGACGCCGCCCTTATGCCGTTGTTTTGCTCGATGAAATAGAGAAAGCGCACCCGGACATTTTCAACATGTTGCTACAGGTGATGGAAGAAGGTCGCTTGACAGATAGCTTCGGACGCAATGTTGACTTCCGAAATACGATCTTGATCTTGACCACCAATGCCGGCGCAGACGCGATCAAGAACGAATCGGCGTTCGGGTTTCAAAAGCCAGACGGCGATGCTTCGTACGAGAGCATGAAGGCTCGCGTGATGGATCAAATCGAACGCGTCTTCCGACCTGAGTTCTTAAACCGGCTCGACGACACGATCATCTTTAGGCACCTCAACAAAGAGGATCTCAAGAAGGTTATCGATTTTGAAATGTCAAAAGTTCGCGAACGTTTGAAGGAACGTGGCTTTGAATTGATTCTGACGGATGAAGCCAAAGAGTTCATCATCAAGCAGGGATCGAATCTCGATTACGGTGCAAGACCGCTTCGACGAGCTATCGAGCAACGCGTCGAAGATCCGTTGGCCGAGGAACTGCTAAGGGGAACATTCGAGGGCAAAAATACCTTGCTGGTCGATGTTGTCAAGGATGCAGACGGCAAGATCAGTCGGCTCGATTTCAAAGGCGAAGCACGCGATCCTGTTGTGACTGTTGAGCCAGCAGCCGCCGGGGCCTAGCCAGCAGCCGCCGGGGCCTAGCCAGCAGCCGCCGGGGCATAGCCAGCAGCCGCCGGGGCCTAGTCGGTCCTCTTCTGAGATGTCCGCTCGTTGGACCCGAACAGAACTCGTTCCCACGCAAATTGCGTGGGGACGACCAAGGAGAATGGCACCCGCCTAGGGCTAACGTGAAATGGCGGATCGATAATGCGGACGCGTCTAGTAGTTTTGCAGACCTTACTCGTGCTTTCGTTCAATCACAAAGCCATTGTGCTTCAGCCTGCCAGCTAGGTCACAGCAACTGCAGTTAATGAAGTGCGTTTCTCCGCGAGTCACAGATCCGTAGTTGATGAACGCCTTTTCATCATGAATGTGACCAAAGGCGTGAATCGTCGGCTTGATCCGCTCCAAAACGTGTCGACAAAGAGACTTGGAGCCGACATGCACTGGCTCCCCAGAGTCCATGTCGCGAGTCACATCGAGGATTCCTTTGGGCGGTCCATGTGTGATCAAGATGTCGATATCGTCTGGAATCGACTGCCACACACCATCGAGGTCTTTGCGTTCTTTCATGTATGCCCAATCAAAGAACCTCGGAGTGTAGGGTGACCCAAAGATCTTGAACCCGTTCCATTCCGTCTGTGCGTGGATGAGGAATGTTATTTTCGGATAATCTTCCTTGCGAATCAAACCTTGTTCGATGGCTGTCGAATGGTTCCCAGGGACGAAGATTTTGGTTGGGATATCAAGTGCAGAGTACCATTCGAGGAATCGTCGTGATTCCGGCTCATTCATCGACGCATTTCCGGATTCTGATTCGTCTCCACAATGAATGACTAAATCCACTTTGGGCGGCTTGAGGTCCTCGTGCTTATTGTGCGTATCCGAGATAAACCAAATTTTCATGGATAATTACCGGTTGCAGGAACTCACTGAATCGCGTTTACGATTTGGATCTTATTGCTCATTGGAGGTGGATGCAAACCCAATCCCTACCGCAGTCCAAGGCTCCAAGGCCCGGCTCTCATCTCCAAAACGATTGATGGCAATCGCTTCACTCTTTCCTGGCTTGAATTCCCAATCGCCAAGAGATTCAGCTAAACTGCTCCTAGGCGAGCCTTCTACTACTGGTTTGGCTGAGTTTGCTCAACACTTTTTGGAAGAGATCCGCAATGTTCGAATCGCTGCAACAAGATCAACGGGAACGTTGGCAGCGAGGTGATTGCGTTACCGTCCAAAGCTATCTCGCGATGTACCCGGCTCTTGCTTCTGACGCCTTGGCACTCACGGATCTGGTTTGCAGCGAAATTGCTTTACGTCAAGCGCGCGGGGAATCCCCAAGCCTGGATGATTACGTGAACTATCCTCAGTGCGCCGAGGCGCTTTGCAAGCAGTTCACGCGGATTCAAAACGTCTCATGGGAGACCGTTCGAAACGTTGAAGTGCCGATGCCCTCACAACATCCGTCACCCATCGATAAACGGGCTCCGTTCGTTAGTCAGGCTCCGTTCGTTAGTCAGGCTCCGTTCGTTAGCCGGGCTCCGTTCGTTAGCCGGGCTCCGTCCGACAATGCCTTGGGTCTGGGCACCATCAACAACGACTTCGCAACGGTTCAAGTCGAATCGCAAGGTGAATTGCTAGTCACACATCAAGCCGATTTTGCTGGCTATCCAAGGATCCCAGGTTTTGAGATCTTAGGGGAATTGGGGCGCGGCGGGATGGGAATCGTTTACCGTGCAAATCAAATCTCCGCCAATCGCATCGTCGCGTTAAAAGTCGTTCGCAACGAACTCCTCGACGCGATGCCATTGGACATTCGAACGAGCACTTTGGAGCGATTTCGTACGGAAGCCCAAGCGGCCGCGCATTTGCAACACGACACCCTAGTCTCTGTATACGAGATCGGCGAAGTGCCTTCGGAGCTACCGGGTGCATGTCCATTGCGATACTACGCGATGCGATTCGTGCAAGGGCGTAGCTTGTTCGATATCGTACGCGACGGACCATTAGAAAATAGACGTGCCGTCACTTATATGGTGCCAGTCGCCCGTGCCCTTCAGGCAGCGCATGAGCAAGGGATTCTGCATCGCGATCTCAAGCCTCACAATATCATGGTAGATGGCAAATCCGATCGGCCACTGGTCACGGATTTTGGGTTAGCGAAATTCGTCGACGGGCAAGACGCTCTGACGTGTGCTGGAGAGATCATGGGGACCCCATCCTACATGTCTCCAGAGCAAGCTCAGGACGCGGGCAAAGTCACCGCCTCTGCCGATCTCTATTCGCTTGGGGCAACGCTCTATCATTTGCTCACTGGCCGTGCTCCGTTTCAAGCATCGAACCTTGCTGAGACGATACGCCAGATAATCGACAATGAGCCAGTCGCTCTCCGGCAGCTCAACGCATCGATCGATCGCGATCTGGAAACGATTTGCCTCAAGTGTTTGCGCAAGAACTCCGCTGGGCGTTACGATTCGTGCGCGGCATTCGCAGACGACTTGGAACTTTACCTGAGTGGGCGCCCCATCATCGCTCGCCCGGTGAGCAGGATTGAACGCGTCTGGCGATGGTGTCAACGCAATCCGATTCCGGCTGCTCTTACCGGCACCGCAATTGCCCTTGCCTTTGCGACGATGCTGTCGATCGTGATTGGGTATCGGAATACTACGGCAGCCCTCGCCACTGCCGAGTCGCGGGTGCAGCAAGCTCTCCAAATCGTGAACGATCTGTTCACGCGTGTTAGCGAGGACGAACTTCTCCACGAGCCAGGAATGCAGCTTCTTCGAAAAGACCTTTTGGAGAAAGCCCTCAAACACTATCAATATTTTTTGGAGGAGAGCGGCGGAAAAGAGGCGTTGAGGGAAGAAGTCGCTTCGAGTCATTTTCGAGTTGGATTGATCTCTCAAGCATTGGGGGAATTCGAAACCGCAGTGGCCGAACTCAAGTTGGCGCGAAGCATGCAGGAGAAACTTCTCAAAGTTCACCCTGGTGAACAACTTCGTTTGAAGGCGTTGGCAGACACATTCAATGCCTTAGGCAGTCTGTACAATTTAAATCGCCAATTCGATGAGTCCTCGAAGATGTTTCTTGAGTCGACCACGGTCCGAGAGCGATTGGTCGCCCTGAAACCAAACAGTATTGAATTCAAACGCCTGCTCGCCAATTCAAAAATGAATCTTGGCTTGGCCAAAGTGGAAAAGGGCGATCCCGAGGAGGGCATATTGGATATGCAAGAAGCACAATTAAGTCGACAAGCTAACTTGAAAAACAATCCGGAAGCGGGAAAAATTGATCGCGACTTAGCGATGGGCTGGTATATGCTCGGGAAAACAGAAGTCCGACTAAAGAGATTTGAGACGGCCATTGACCATTTTGAAGACGCCATTCGAGAATTTCAAGTTCTCGTGAAACGCGAGCCTCGTTCGATGAGCAATCGGTTTTATCTTGGAGTCTCGTACCGATTAAAGGGAAGCGTTTTGGCCGAAAACAAAGACACCGCAGCCGCAGTGGAAGCCTTTGAAGCGGCCACCGAAACCATCCAGTCCCTTGCCGCTGCCAATCCAGACGTGGCCGCCTATCAAGCGGAATTAGCGGTTCTCGCTATGAACCGAGGGACTGGCTATTTTGATAGCGGCGACACGGTTCGGTCCAAGCAAGCTTGGCAGGAAGCGAGAACTCTGAATCACGAGCTTCTGAAGCAAGATCCATCTAATCCAGATCATAAAGGCGACTTGGCTGCAAGTCTGGGCGCACTTGGAAATATCGAGCGGCTTGCGGGGAACATGGACGCAGCCCGTGCTCTTTTCGAAGACGCACAAACTCGCTTAGGCGAACTTTTGAAATCCTACCCTCACAATGAATGGTACAAAAGCCAAATGGAGGAAAACAAACAGGACCTAGAGGAGTTGGCAAAGCCAGCATTGCCCAAACCGCAGGAAAACGAAGCCAACCTACCAAACGCGATGTAGAGATTGTTTAGGATATGTCGATAGAATCGTCGAAGCATTGGATGAATGGCGTTGCCTCAACTCGTCTAAACTGGTTTGATGGAGCGATAGCGAATGCGAAGAAATCAATGGATAATTACTTGCCATGTCGTTTTAACGCTGATCCTCGTTGACTCTTCGCGAACTTTTGCGCAAGCAGTGCCTAATGCCTCAGGGCAGCCAAGCAGCGATGGCCAGGCGCGAAATCCAGACCCATCACAATCTGGAACTGCGGATACACCGCCGCGATCTACGGCCCGTCCCGGACGAAAAAGTGCTCGGGATTCTTATGTCCGACTTGCACGCGCTCCGAACATGTTTGGCGATTCGCTTCGTCCCACGGCGTCCCTTGTATTCAGGGATCAAACGGGCCAACTTGGATCGAATCTCAACTTGATGCTGGCGGGTGGTGGAAGCTACAACGTCGCCGAGAATAACAAAGCTGTGCCGATGGATAGAGTCTTTTTTCAGTACAACGGATTTGCCAATGCACTCCCTTCTAATCCAGGAGGTCAGACGAGTTTGCACAGGTACTCGTTAGGCTTCGAAAAAACATTCTTTGACGGGCTCTGGTCGATTGACTTGCGAATGCCTTTCAACAGTGGCTTGGCATTCAATAGCAATTCGCTTTCGAGCGACTCTGGAAATGTGGGCAATCTGTCCATGTTTCTCAAGGGGCTTTTGTACAAAGACGAAAGCTTGGCAATTTCAAGCGGTCTTGGTATTGGTCTACCTACAGGCAGCGATTCCGTTACAACGACCCAGTTCGATCAATTGACGGTGCAGAACCAAGCAATACACCTGATGCCCTTTCTCGCCTTCACCGCAGCTCCCAATGAAGATTGGTTTTTTCAGGCATTCACGCAAATCGATTTCGCCGCGTCGGGCAACGATATCGTGTCGTCTCAGAGTGCATTGGGAGTGTACACCGAACAAAACATTCTTCATCTCGACACGACGATTGGCCGTTGGTTTGCTCAGAATCTGGGATATCGCCATTTGAGTGGTATCGCAGGCGTACTTGAGTTGCATTACGCGAGCTCGCTTCAAGACTCAGACAGCGTGCCTGTTTCGGGAGGCTCTCTTTTTGGAGAGATCAATGTTCCAGACAATCGATTCGATCTCTTGAATCTTACGTCTGGCCTTCATTTTCAGTTAACACCCTTGTCCAATCTTCGAGTCGGTGCGGTGGTTCCATTGCGAGCTTCTCCGGACCGCGTCTTTGACTCGGAAATTCAAGTTTCCTTCAATCGGTATTTCTAAGGCGAGCGGCAGGATGAGATAAGCCCGTAATATAGGCTGCTAGCCTGTGTTTTGCATGTCGAACCAGGATGGCAGCGATGGCAGCCTGGTCTACATATTACTTCCCACTGAGATTCCATACAGGATCGAACGATGTTGCTCGGCCCGCAGCCGCAGCAATCGACAAACGTTCCAATAATCTCTGGGTTGGGATGTCGTCCGGATGATGCCGAATGATGCCCATTAGAGTTTCCTTAGCCGCCATAAACTCTTGTCGTTCAAAATCTGCGAGTGCTTGTTCATAGTTTAGTTTTAGCGAATCCCACTCGGGGCATGGAACTTCGCATAGTTCATAAACATCGACCGACTCCGCGATATTGATCGTACGAATCGTGCAAATGCGCCGGGCGTCGAACGAACGATTCGACCTTGTCATGGTCGAGCCGGATGCGAGCACGGAACCGCCCACGAATTTCGTTGCCCCCTGAATTCTGCTGGTAAGATTAACGGTTGTTCCCAACGCACCATATTTGAATTTCCGCCGCGAACCTATGTTGCCAACTTTGGCGCTCCCAGTGTGAATTCCGATGGAGATATCGGTCAACTCTCCTAAACGAGCTTGCCAGCGTTGGTTGATCGCGGGTAGCGTCTGGCGCATTTGCAATGCAGCCCTGCAAGCCATTGCGGCATGGTCGCTTGTGGGCAACGGAGCTCCCCAAAGTGCTTCCAGTGCATCCCCTGCATAATCAACCAGTACTCCTTGAAAGGCAGCCACACAATCCGATAATTCGCTGAGAACATCGCACACCCACTCAATTGAGAGTGAAGCACCACATGCCGCACTTATTCGACTGAAGCCTTTGATGTCGCAGAAGAGAACCGTGATCTCCGCGTCGCGGGCGGAGAGCATTTCGTCTCCATTGATTGACAGCATGCGCGCCAACTCAGGCGTAAAGAACTGCTCAAACCTGACTCGCTCGGCAACCAACAATCGTTCCTGTTCGATCCTTGCTATGCCCGACGCGACACCGTAAGCTAAAAGTTCGACGAGTTTGGCATCGAGTTCACGGATGGCGATTTGGGTTAGGCTGTTTAATCCAGAACGCCGTTCGCCATACAGAACGCCCAGCACTTCACCATTTCGGTCCAGAAAAGGAGCGGCCACCAAGGATTGCACATCGACCAAGCTGGCTGCGATGTTCGCGTCATGAACAGGCACATTAAAAAAAGTTCGCCGCTGTTCAAGAACTCGCTTCAACATGGTTTGGCTTGCGGTCCAGTTTTCGCGAATAGGTTCACCTTCGCGGACATCTCTCGCTGCAACGTTCCACTGGCCCTTGTTGTAAAGCAAAACAGTGGCGCTGTTCAATCCAACAAGCTCGACTGCTGCCCGAGCGGCTTTCGACAAAAAATCAACTGAGGTCGCTGCACTCTGAAACACGTCCATGGATGCCTGCAACCAATCAAACAAAAACAATTCTTCCTCTTCATCAAAATGCGAGGTAACCATCCCGCGACTTAAGGATGGCCGACTTCCGGAACGACCTGGCGCATGAGTCGCAGCGTTCAACGTGAGGAACTGCAACTCTTCGCGGGGCGTCATGTAAACGCGCACAACCCTATTTCCGATTTCACAGGCGATCGGTAGCTCCAGCGTCAGCTTTTCACCCGGGGCGAGCCGAATATTGCCCAATATTGGAACGCTATTTTTCGAACTGTCGTTGGTGACAGTCACCGTACCGGTAGGTAGGAGTTCAAATGTCAAATGCTTGCGTGACACGGCCGTTTCCGCGAGTTCCGCAACGATGACGCGGTCACATTCGGCCAAGGTTATTTTTTCGTATGGCGCAGGTTCATTTACTTGCCGTCGACCGATTTCTGTAGTGCGGCCGAGTTCAAAATTTGCGACCTGTCGGTGGTTTTCATAAATACCCAGTGTCACGGTGCCGGATGCAGTGGATTCAGTGGATTCAGACATCTTTGGGGACTCCCCTGGATAGTTAAATAAGTGTCCGATTGTCCCCTTTTGCTCCACAAAAGGTGCGATCCCCACACAACTTTCTCGGAGTGAAGGGCGACACTAGATTAGTTGCCGCTCGATGAAATAGGGCCCCCAAAGGGAAATGGAACCCTTTTTACCATTCGTATCTGGTTGTCGATGTTTATGGAATAACTTTGCAAATCGGTATCACTGATCGCCCATACGCTCTTTCCATCCTCGATTGCAGCTAGCCCTACAAAGTCTAGTTTTCGTTCGGTTTGCTTTTTAAAGGTGCGATCGAAACTCAACGTAACATAGGAAATCACCTCGCCCTCGCTTCCTTTTGCGTCAAAATTCCTTCCGCAGATCCAAATCTCGTCCCCCAAGAACACGGCACTTTGGACATGCAACGTACCCAGCTCAATGGTTTCTTTCAGCCTACATTCAGAGTCAAAATGCAGCAAACGATTCCCGGATTTTGGACTATCAGGATGCAATGATTCGATAGTCAACACTCCCCCGGTTGGATCCGGGATGACGTTTGTCAACGTCCACGTGCCACTGGGAAGCGCATGCGAATAAGTGACCTCACCAGTCGCGGCATTCACTCTACAGACCATCTTAGATCCAACCATCCAAAAGGCATTGTCGAACCTCGAATAGCACAACGAAAAGGCGTCGATTGGATAGGAATTGAGAAAGCTCCCGCTAGTGTCGAAAACCTGCACGTGTGAGTTGCCGATCCACTTGACACATAATACCCAAAGGTTTCCCGTATTAGAATCAACTGCAATTGCACAGCTGTCTACCGGCAATTCTCGGGAACGCAATCGGCGTCCAGATAAGTCCAACACATGTAAAGTCCGTAACCTGCTTTTTTTGTCAAACTCGGACATCAAGTAGAGGCGATTTCTCTGGAGATCGAAGGCCGCGAATTTGCATGTTGATCCCCAGTCACGTGGAACCTGAATATCATTCAATTCGCGAATCAAGTCCCCTTTATTGTCCAGAAGGACGTAGTTTGTCGTCTCGCCATTTTTGGCTGAAACCTCAGCTCTCGTAGTTGTCTCCCCCTTCTTATGAGTCAGGAACGCTTTCTTGGAGGCAACCACGGCGACTTGCATGTCGGAATGAAAGTCATCGTCGACTAATGCCGTCGCTCCTCCTTCTACTTGCGCTGGATTGGTTCTATTCCTTTCTTCTAGTTCGAGTGTGCCAACCGTAATCATACAGCTCTGGTTAGCTTTAGATTCAAACATCTTGCTGCCGTAGAAGACTGGCTGAGCACGGTTTGGCGAAAAGGACCTAGAACTCAAAACGCGAATCTCGCAATCTCCGAATGGAACCTCGTCGCACTCAAAGGTGCCGTCAAATTCGATGGGAATGTTAATTGTTTCACGAGTTTGGATGCATTCAATCTCACCTCGAAGTTCAGAGAAGTTGCCGTCTTCGAACTTTTCCGGAAAGGCGACACTTCCTTTGACATTAAGCCCACCTCCTCCAATCGTAACTTTGACTGCTGTCCCAGGTTTGGCGTGGACCGTCTTGGATCGATCCCATACATCGCTCTTCATGAGTCCATTCCTCACTTGCCTGAAGTTCGTTCGAATGTTGATCTTTCCTGGAGTGATCACAGGAATGTTGACCATCCCGTTCCTGTCCGCGATCCCATGGCCAACGAATCGCATTCCCCGAAATTGTCGGTCTGATGTCGTGTCATTTGTGATTATAAAACTCAATCCACCATCAGGCTTCCCATCGGACATTAAGGTGATGGACAGGCGTGCCCACTCTTGAAGCTGGATTGATTTCATTGTCGAAAGCTGAGAAATTGCAAGTTGGCAGAATCCTCGGTCGTTCCACACTGCAACAAACTCTTCAAATGGCTTAAAGTTCAACGGCAATAGTCCTCCATCGATGGTCGGATGATTTGAGCCCAATAGCTCAGACATTTCAAACGATGACGATTTTCCGCCAGCGGCGTACTTCACGTTCGACGCGATTGCCCCGTTTGGCTCCAGCACTCGGATTTCCTCTCGCTCAACGAAATTGATATCGTTGCCATTGCGGGGCGGAACAACTGGTCTTTCTGCCACCTGAGCTACTGCAATCGGAATGCAATGGAGTATTGAAAATCCGAACAACAAAACGAGACCAGTAAGATGCGTGATTAGACGAAAATCCAACTGCCTCAATGAATGAATGGCCATGAACTTTTCCTTCTGTACGGCGAAGTCGCGGAGAAGCGAGCCCGTCGAATTGAAATCGGACGTAAAGAGTAGACAGTAAGCTTACCAGAATTTGATACGTCTAGATTGTGTGTTGAGCTGAGACGCGTCGACTCCGTCACTTTCCATACTACTGCAGGACCATTCTTAAGTGCCAGGACCCTTCGTAAGTGCCAGGCATGAATGGTGCTGTCGGCTGGGTTTAAGTCGTTCTACTCGCCCTACCACCGCAGTTCCATCTGATCGACGATGTGATTTGCGAGTCGTTCGATGGCGCGTTGGTTCGCGGCTGAGATGGACTGTCCTGCTTCCGGAACCAATGAGACATTTTCGGCAAAGTAATACGTGGTTTCTCCAGGCGGCAGAAACCTGTTTTCGAACAATGGCTGTCCGCGTCGATC
>JAIPFP010000177.1 GCA_021736575.1 Pirellula sp.
GGCTGGTTTTGCACACCTGGCGTGTGGAAGGCAAATGCAAGGTTGGTGCATCTGTGCTAGACGAAATCGACAGAATATTTCAGAATTGGCTCTCCCCGAACGATGGTGAAACGTGTCCATGGCTTGTCGCAATTTTGCTTGGCCGACGGTTAGCTGTGTGCTTGTGGGAACAGTTGAGCAGCCGCAAACTGGAAACGGTCGCGGATGGAGTTGCACGTAATACTAAAATGCGTAGGAGTAATGAAGCACCATGAAGAACATCGAACCAGGTCCACTAGAGCGACTAGTAGATGAGGAACATATTACCATCATGAAAAACGGGCAAAAGGTGATGGAGTTCCCAAAGGCCGATGACGGCTCGCTAATTGTTGCCCTTACGACGCTCGATGCCCTCGTGGACGCACAACTTGACCCGCACGAGGTTGAACATTTTCGGAGCATTCTTGTAGCTACGCTTGATTTGCCGTTTTAGGGGACGCGAAGCACCATGAACCACGACAATCACGACTTGACCAACTTAGAGATAAGTCTTTTGGGTCTCAGGATGTCATTGAATTTTTGCCATTTCGTAGGCAAGTCACTGCTCTTCTGCTGCTGGGTTTGATTCGTGTTTGGTGACTATGGCATCCTAAAAACACTTCCGAAGTGGAATTCATTGTCCCTTCGGTTCGATTGTTATTTGATCGTCAACACTTGGCAACTTTTTGCCCGTCGAAATCACTCACGTAAAAGCAAATCTACAATCACAAAAAATCTATTTCATGTTGATTCGATCTCGTCCCTCATGGGACGGTAGCAACGAATAAGCGATCCTCTCACCTCGTTCATAGATTCCACTACGAGACTCTCTTAGCTTGAATTACAAAGTTAGCTTCATTCATTTTTGTTTCTCGCTTTGGGTCACGAATTCACGAGTAATGCCATAACACTTCCTGAAGCCGCTTCTGAACAGTGAATCCAGCTATGGGACAGTGAAAACAAGATTATCTTGCAGTCAAACGAGCAGATTCAAACGGTAGCTTCACCGAGCATTTGTTGTGTTTTAATTGTGTTTGAACGAAAGGAAAATCGATGAAACGCGTCAATCCAATTCCCGGCGATCTGATCGTCGTAGAAACCAGTGAGTGGTATGCGCTCAAGGACGGTGCTGCGTTGCGAGTCTGTGAGAATGCAGATTTGGCAGAGGAAGGTGCAGAACTTTGCGTAGCTCCCCGCCAACAGATACATACTTTTTGGGGACCAAACTTTGGCCCTCCAAATGGAATCAAGCCGATTCAAATGAGGACATCGGGAGGTCCATTCAAAACCTTAAAGATCAATGAACTTCAAGGGCTCGAACATGTCGGATCGAAACACGATTGGTTTTGGTGCTGGACGGATCGACCTAGAGCTGATGGTGGTATGCGAAGATTGGTGGAAGTGGCGGTTTGGAGGCTTTCGTTCCTGCCAGACAAACACTTTTGCCAAACTAGGCAGTTCGGCTGCGAGACTTTTCGCGATGAAGCGAGCCAGTGAAGGAGCCCGACAGTTTCGATAGCATGAACAATCCGCTAGAAAATCTGTTCGGTATTCATGTAGCTTCAGTACGTTGAGGCTTTTAATTAGCGTAGGCAAAAGAAGAGAGGAACCAAATGGAATTTGAAGATTTTGATCCAAGTGATATCGACCCATTCAAGGTCGAGAACTTCACGAACATTTATCCGTTGGAAATCCGCAAGGAGGGACAATGCCTCAACGTTCGTAAAAACAATAAAATCCTCTTTCGTTTCAACCGAGAAGATGTAGCGTCATTACTTGAAGCAAGAGAAGTCGTCGCGGGTATTGCCAAGGGAGAACTGGGGCGATCGGAGTTAGATAGTGTTCGCGACATAATTGATGCTTTGATTAGAGCGTCTTTTTAGCGGAACAAGGACACGTGAGCCATTTCCCGAAAACGTTCTCGTTTCAGTCGGTGGATTCCATTCTTTCCGAGAAACCCAAAGTTGCGTGTTTGGAAAGGGTTCGCCAATAGATCGCTCCACCGGTTGCAAGCGCGGTGCCATTTGGCACCAGTGACTGTTGGCGAATCGAAGTTCAGCTATCGCTTCATTGCGTTAGCTCATTTGTGGCGATCGCGGGATTCTATGCCGACGAGCTTTCCATTTCTCGACTATTAGAACTGAAATCGAGAGAAGATCACAATCCGTCGAGACGACTTTGCAGTCTCCAAGATTCAACGCAATCGAACCAACGATTATGTCCACTTCTTGCATCGGTCGCCCAGTTCGACGTAATTCCACTGCAATGATTCCGTAATCAAAGTGCCTTAAACCAGTATGCCGAGGGCCGTTTTTGCCCTCCGCTCCCGCGAGTCATTATTGTTCAACGGATTTTAGGCAACTTAGCAACGCCTTGTGAAGTAGCAATCCATTTGAATATCGCGATGCGACAGCGGCTGTAGATTTTTTGATGATTGCATCAACAGCGTGAAGAGAAGGGTGAATACTTGTCAATGAGGATACGTTTTGAAGATTGAACGTTTTGTTGCTCAATGCTTCGTACAGCATGACACCCAACGCAAATATGTCTTGTGAAGTGCTCTTCAGCAAAGGCTCTGCCAGGACTTCTGGAGGCATGTATTTTTGTGTGCCAATAATCGTGGTCGTCAATGATAATTCATCGATTCCGTCAAGAACAAAGGCACATCCAAAGTCCAGAATAATGGGGTGATGGTCTGACTTTCGAACGAGGATGTTTGAAGGCTTTAGGTCCCTGTGAAGTACGCCGCTCTCGTGTGCATATCCTACCGCTTCCGCAACTCCACAGAAAAGCCGAAGTGTTCCCAGCCAATCTTGCCCACGGCAATATTCATCAAGGTGCTCGCCGTCGATGAGTTCCAGCAGCATATACGGACTACCATCAAGCATAACCCCTGCTTCAATGAGTTGGATAATGGAGTGGTGGCGAAGCGATTTCAGAACCGCTATTTCTCGTTTAAAGCGATCGAGACAACGCGATGGATTGGGCTGAAACACGGAGGGATCGAACAGTTTGAGAGCGTATTCAAATTCTCCGACGGAAGTCGCACGCTTCACCTTGTACACCGTTCCAAATCCTCCTTGTCCAATCATGTCATTGTCACGATTGAAAACCAGCCTTGTCGATGGATGGTCGAAATTGACTTCGGAATCGGTACTGTCTAAAACTACTGCGTCCGGAATTTTCAGTATGAGTTCGCGGCCTTCAATGGCGAGTGGAACTTCATAATCGGTCAAAATCTGATTGAGCCTTGTCACCTTGTTTTTCAGTTCTATCTTCGAATCGATTTCCTCTAGTGCGTTATAGTACGATACTACATAGAGTGCTGGGTTGTCTGCAAAAGTCGACATCGCCTGGACCATATCCGTCTCAGCATAGGACTCCGAGCTGCTGCGGCCCGACCTGCCAAAGTGGTTCTTGAATATTTGGTAGACAGACCATTTGTTTTCCGAGCGACGAACGAGACCGTCTAGAATCTTTCCAAATGCTTGGATTGCTTTCGTTGGCATCGGTTCGTAGGGCCAACCTTCGTCCCATTCGTCGTTGTATTGCAAGGGCATCGATTTTAATCGTCAACTGAAAAGGAATGAACCTGTAAAACGGTCATTCTATCGTGTGCAGATGTTCGGCGGATGTAAAGCGTGACATTGTCCCGTTTTCTTTCGTCTCCTACATCCGACATTTAATGGCTTGCCAACGCCAAATTTGTCGAGCACCATAAAGGACGTTATGTTGCACGAAGAGCCATGGAAAAGTGTGAAATCAAGCTCCCAATTCGAGTGTCCAGCCGGTGCCTGGGAACCGCTCCGGCCCTAATACAGTGTGCTGGCCAACGTGCTACGCGTCGATTCTATGAGTTCTTCACCGCCAACATTCGCAATTGGAACACGCGAGCCGCTTACCACCTGGCTTTGGTCGACTTTTCTGCATGGTGCGAGGGTCGAAAACTCTCGCTGGACGACCTGGAACCCATCGTCATTGCTGCGTACGTCGAGTATCTGGTCACGATTTACTCGAAACCAACGGTAAAGCAGCATCTAGCTGCCATTCGAATGTGCCTGGACTGGCTGGTTGTTGGACAAATCATCCCGATGAACCCATCCTCATCGGTTCGTGGTCCCAAGTACGTCATTAAACGTGGCAAGACTCCAGTTCTGACTTCAGAGGAAGCTCGCCAGCTCCTCGATTCCATCGATATCTCAACGGTGGTCGGACTTCGCGACCGAGCGTTGATAGCCACGATGCTTTTTACCTTTGCACGAGTCAGTGCCGTCGTCGGGATGAAAATCGACGATTATTACCAAATCGGCAAACGGTCCTGGATTCGACTTCACGAAAAAGGGGGCAAGCATCATGAAGTACCGGCTCATCACACAGCCGAGGAGTACCTCGACGCGTACCTCAAGGCGATTGGCCACGGAATCGACAAAACTGCTCCACTATTCCTGACCGCAGTCGGCAAAACGAATCGACTTACTGCGAACCGATTAACTCGCCACGATGCGTTTCGGATGATCAAGCGGCGAGCGATCGCTGCTGGATTATCGAACAAAGTATGCTGCCACACTTTTCGTGCGACCGGAATCACTTCGTATCTGGAAAATGGAGGAACAGTCGAGAACGCACAAGCCATCGCGGCCCATGAGAGCCCAAGAACGACAAAGCTCTATGATAGAACCAGCGACGAAATCACGTTGGATGAGATTGAACGCATTCGAATCTAAGAAAAGTCGCGAGTTCGCATCATTCGCATCGAATCGACCGCCAAACATCACACTCTGAATGGAAAATGCCATAACAGTTGTGTGGACCAAGAGGGTTTGCGAGAAGGCTTTGAGTCCTTGCACTTTGCGCGTCGATATTTCGTTCGGACAAACGGAAATTTGACCTGCAAAGCTGGCAGGGAATGGTGTTTTTACAGGCATTCATGGGTACGTGAGCCGCTTTTCCACCGAAATTCAAAAGCGCGGTTGAAGAATACCTGGCTGGACCAATGAATCTGCCCGATTGACCATTTGCAAAGGTTTATCGGCACACCTCTTGGTCCACGTCTTGAACCTGCTGTCGTGGAAACAGCAGACGCCGGAATTGCGACGAGTCTGGTCGTTTTTGGCCACTCAAGCCAAATCACTATCGGTCAATAAGAGCCATCTAAATACGACTACATGTTTTCGGATCTATCGGTTCCCTCTTCTAATCCGGCGGTCGATTTATTTCGGTAGGAGCGAATTGAGATCCTGAAAAAGCTTTTCAAAGCGCTCAAGAGCCGAATCCAATCCCTCTGGCGTATATGCAGTACCTTTCTGAGTCAAGAATTCTGATGGTCGGAAGTGATCAAACTCATCGCCAGTAATAGCAATTGTGCGAAAATGCTCTTCCACCTCCTTTACGACTCTAACCGGTGCATTGGCTGGTTTTTTTGCGGGGAGTGATTGCTTGGCCTTCAAACCGTAGCATTCATTGACAATTGCAATGTAGGATCGCCTTCCAATAATATCTTCAACGTCAGCTTCACTTTGTCCACAAATTGCGTCAGCCGTGAATACATGCCCATCCTGTAATAGCTTGTTTCGCCGAATTCGGTCGATTTGTCCTTTTTGACCCGAAGCAAAGTCGACCAATGTTGCAATGTGCAGCTTTTGGCCGCCAAACAGTGAAAGAAAGGCTGGTATTTTGTCAATGCCACCACAAGGTGTGATAACCCAACGACGATCCAACCCTGTCCGGTTCATTGCTTCCAACTTCCTGCTAAACCAGGGCAAATACAGCACCTCTGACGGACCTTCGACAAGGAGAGTGTGTTCGCCAACAAAGAGTGTTTGCGTAATCTCGTAACCGAGACTAGCTTGAAGCGGGAACAGGGTATCTCGATCGGTACTAAGAACGTCATCACCCACTTTAGTACCAAGGTCGTTGCTATCGTCAAAAGATGCCTTGCCTTCATTGTAAACATCCTCCACTGTTCGAACTCGCAACAAGTTGGATGGATCCACCATGAATGGTGAATGGGTCGAGTAGACAACCTGATATTTTGGTGCTAGTTGCTCTTCAAAGTAGCGGAGCAAGTCTGATTGGGCTTTGGCATGCAACGCAAGTCCAGGTTCATCAAGGAGAATTATCAGGCTTTCACCGTACGTTTTCTTTATTTGGCTAAACCACACCAAGAAAGAAAAGAACCAGACAAAACCACTACTTCGTTCGTCAAAGCTGGTGGTCACGCCATGTCTAGTGTTTTCAATTCGGGTCCGCATTACATAACCTGAATTGAATGGCGGGGTGTCTCCAGGGAGGCCTTGTTCAAATCGAAATTGCACTCTGAGAGATCGATTTTGGCTCCAATAACGAAAGATATCTCGCGTAATTTTATTTGACGCCGCTTCTAACTGTCCCTGAAGATGTTCAAACGTAGTAAGGGACTTGAGTGATGCTAAATCCTGCCCAATCATCCCCAATAGTGCCAGGAAAACCTGATTGCCAGGTTCTTCTTTTGCATTGGGCCGCGATTCCAAGTCACTGAGTGATACCTGACCAGGCATTCGCATGTACTCGCTGAAATACACAACCTTTGGTACCCGGCAATTCAGGATATCTACTACCGATTGCCAAAAGGTTTGCTCTTTGCCAAGAGCTTGTAATTTGGATAAAACTGCTTGTTCTCGCTCCGAAATGGCTGTCCCGCCTTGCTCGTCAGGCTTCGATTTTGTTGTCAATAATTCGATGGCGGCTTTTGCGGATCCCGATTTTTGAATAGCAGCGCGCTCTTCTTCAAAGAGCTCTGAGCTTTCGAGCAAATTCGCAAACGCTTTGCCTTCGTCAATTTGAATAGTCCAATATGTGGAGTCGTAATATCCCCTTTTAATCGTGACCGAACGTGACTTAAGAACTTTTTCTCCCACTATCGATTCGACCGACGCTACATCGTCGTCCGACAACTCCCAGGTCGTTTCGAGTCCATGTTTTTCCACTTCGCTCTCCTGAAACTCAGTAAGCATCGAACGTGGATATTCGAGAGCATCAAAAATTGGCTTTTTGGGTTTTAGCGGATTGATCTTCTCGATTGCCTGAAGAATCGCAGTTTTCCCACTTTCGTTCTTGCCAACGAGGCAAGTAATATGTGCATCAAGGTTGAACTGTCCAGAGTCTCGGACGCACTTGAAATTCGTAATTCTAATGGTTTTGAGTTGCATCTTTGAGTTCCGTTTTGTGCATTTCCAATTAATGTCAGCTGAGATCGTATGGATTCGTCTGAAACGTTGTTCCGGCCATATGTATTCATTTTCTTGTTAGCCAGCAGTGCGGTCTTTGCGAATGTTGCCATGTCAGTGGCCGCGTCAACGCTTCTGGGCAGGAGAAGCACTCCCCAAGCCTAGCCGGGCGCAACTCCTGGGAAACTACGTCGACCGAAAACAAACCATTAGGATTTTTTTTTCTGCATCAACTTTGGTCACGATGCATTCGTCAGGTACACTGCCCCCTAGTTTCTTGAGACTCGCTTCCGAAAGCTTGCCGACCTTCGTAATCCCCCGATATAACATATATGCATCTGTCCTATATTTAGCGCCGGAAGTGGAAAGGCGGCTTGCCCTCGCAACATACTTTTTGACCACAATCTTGTCGCCCGGATTTAGCTCAAAAGAAAAGAGCGAAGTGCCAGCCACTTTAACCGAGATGCCCATAATGTCTGCCATATCGCGTCCTCATTACATTCTATAAGTTGCGGGGAAATCTGATGCGAGCGGCGATGTGCCGTCTTAGAAGATGGATGGTGTTTACATATGCCTCTGGAAATTCCTACTCCCAGACTTTAGTCTTGAAACCAAGGCTCGTTGCGTTTTCGGAGACGGCACGCTTGATTTGGTCTGATGCTCCGGAGAGGAACTCCGCGTTGATCTCAAGCGTGATGTTTAGGTTGGCATTCGGATCCCCAGCGAGCAGCGAGATGATCTCTTCGGCGATTTGAACCAAATGCATCTTGGCAGCGGAGGGCTTGATCTGAATGGAACCGTGAAACGTCTTCGGTTTCGTTGCTGGAATTGTGCCTCCACCAATCGTGCCTGTTCCTCCGCTGGTTCCGGTTCCCGTCTCGCCGCCTGTAGTTGAGCCAGCGCCAGTCATGCCGCCGCTTGTGGCACCGGCTGTTGATGTGCCGCCAGTGGTCTCTGTTAAGCCAGCCTTTGCTGCCTCTGCCGCCTTCTTCAAGTTGGTCTGGTATTCGAGGGCGGCGTTAGGCTCGATCAACAGAAGAGTGTCATCGAACTGGACGTTACCTTCGCCAACATGGAAGCGGGTGTATTTGTCGCCTTCCTGGCCGTAGGCCGTGCCGAAGAAGTCAGCCGACCCTGCTCCGGTCAGTATTGCTTGGGTCAACGATTCGCGATTTTTGAGCCTCGGCAAGTACAAGTAGCGCAGCGTGTCTTCCCAGAATGCCATCGCTCCGGCAGCAGCTTTGCCCTCCTTCCAATATAGCTCCTTGAGCTTCGTCCGGAGATGGATTGGCGACCATGTTGTGATCACTAGTTCGTTGTCGATGCAAACTCGCTCGATCTCGCTACCGGCCGAGCCGCCGGTGGTGGTGAGCGGGAATGCTTCGACTGTCGGCTTGGGTTCGGTGGGCGTGTTTTGGACGGGGCACAGCAGCCACTTGTAGCATTCTCTCGCGGCGCGGGGCACGACTTCCTCGGCGCTTTGCAGCTCCTTTTCGGCCTGCTTCTTCTGGAGCAGGTCGATGTTGAGTCGGCCCTCTTTTACGTCCTCGACGATGGAGTGCCAAGCCAGAGCCACGCGGGCGGTATCGCGGAGCCTGGCCAAGACAGCCATGTCGGGCGCGAGAAAGACCAGCCGATTGCCACGGTATCGTGGCTTGTTGCCGTTGTTACGAACGTAATCAAGGACCGCGCCTTCAGCAGGTTGTTTCAAATCTCGCGAGTGGCAGTTCTCGGGCGCAAGGACAACCAGCCGAAGTGCGCTGTCGTCCGGTACGTCGCCGTGAGGTGTGAAGATGTGGACGCCATCGAAGAAGGTCGCGCTGCCGACCATCTTCTTAAGGGCTTCGCCAATCTTGCCGCGGACATCGGTGCCATCTTCGAATCGTCGCTTGCGGTCCTCCATTTCGCGGCGCAGATTGGCTCGAGTGTCGAACCAGAAGCGTGTGGCTTCCTGGGCTTTGTCGCCGGAGCTGTTCAGATAGTGGAGTCGATCCGCCAAGCGGTTAAGGGCGTCGATGTAGGTTGCGGAAGTCTGGCCCGGCTGCAAACAACCGAGCAGGACACGAGCCCGATCGAGACCACGAATTCCAGCCTTTCCGGCAACCGACGAGGGAGCGCTGCCCAGGAATAGCGTGCGGGCCACGCGGCGAGCGGCGTTCACCTGGCCGAAGCGAGGCTCCTTGTTCTCCAATTCGGTCGTCTCGGCACGGTCGCCGTCGATGTCTTTTTCAACGACTGCGTCCCAGCCTGCGGGGAGGTAGTACGTCAGTTCGTTTCGCGAACTGCCATCGTGCAGCGGAAGACTGCCGGGCAGAATCATCAGGTCTTTGTTGTCATCTTTCCAGAGTCGGTAGATGACCTTGGCCATCAACTTCAGCACGCCGCGGGTGCGCTGGAATCCGTCGATGGTGGTCCAGTCTTCATAGAGCCGATCGAACACCTCGGGATGGATCGGGTAGGCTTGCACCAATCGGTCGTAGTAGCGGCCTTCCTGCGTCTCGGCCGGAAGCTTGGAACCTTCGGCCACATAGGCATCGGCAAAGGCTCGACAAACCGCGTCGCGTGTCTTGCCGTCACGCACGGGCTCGAACAGTCGCCGCCGCACGATCTCGAACGCTTCTTCCGTAGCGACCGGTTTCCAAAGTGCTTGAATGCGTCCAAAGGTTTTTTCAAGCGCTCGGAGTGCCGCGACGCCGCGCTGGCTGCCAGCTTCAACTTCGGATTCGGGCAACGATGCCAGAACGATGGCATTGGGAACGAGCTTCACCGCTTCCGTGAGCGCCTGGACGAACGACAGATTGGTGTCGTAGCTGCCGCCACTCAGAGTCTGGCCTTCGGAGAACTGCCGGACGTAGGCGACGAGTTCGTCGATCAGAACGATGCACGGCGCGTATTGGGCCAGCAGATCTCGCAATAGATCTTTGCCGGGAGAAGTCCCCGTGGCGTCGGCTTCCTTCACCATCGCATAGCCTTCGCTCCCACCGAGTTGCCAAGCCAGTTCACCCCACAGCGTTTTGATCGTTTGTTTGCCGTGTTTCCAGGCTTGGCCGGGCGCGTGAGCCGTTCCGTCCAAAACCGCTACACGAGCCTGGGGAACATCCATCATCCCGGCCTGCTCGACCAGAGATGGAATGCCAGCCAATTCCGACAAAGCGCACTTGCGAGTGGCTAGGTGGTACACGGCCAGCATGGTGTGCGTCTTGCCACCACCGAAGGCGGTTTGAAGTTGGATGACCGGCTCGCCACCGTTGCCTACCAGTCGCTGGGCGACCTGCGTCAACAGCAATCGCATCCCCTCTGTGATAAAGGTGCGATCATAGAACGCCGAGGCATCCTGGTATTCTTTGGTCGCTTTGCCAGAATGGACCGCCGTGATGTCCGCCGCGAACTCCGACTGTTGAAAGGTTCCTTCCAGCACGTCGCGATGCGGTACAGCAATTTCTCGCCATGGTTTCATGTGGTGTTCCTTCAATTGTCAAAAAGCATGCGTTGGGTGGCGGTTGGTTCTTTGGCGGCGGCGGATTCTATGCTGGTCCAGGAGGTGACGACTTCGTTGTATGCGCGGGCGTCTTCGGCCCAGTTCTTGCGCTCGCAGAGCGTGTAGAGCCGGTAGGCGAGTTGCCGGGCGGCTTCCGCTTTGGACTGGACAGCGGCAAAGACCGCCGCCGCTCCCGTCTCGCCGTCGGTGTTGAAGACGCGAATCAGTTGGTGCAGGACTTCCCAGATCGGCAGCCGCTGGTCGGCTTGCGGGTCCCATTCAGTCGGGTACTCTGCCCACTTCAGCAGCCGCACGTTGCCACCCGCTGCTTGGAGTACACCGGCCTGTTTGACGCCATCGACGCTGGTTCCCTTGGCACGTGCCAATGTATCGGCTTCGCCAAACTTGCCGGTCTCCCAGCCGTATTGTTCAAACCAATGCAAGCAGAATTGGGTGTCGGCGTCGAAGTCGTCTTCGGCGAGGAAGCGATTAATTAATTGGAGGGCAGTGCGGACCGTCATTGGTGAACCATCAGCTTCGAGCACCGCTGCGTACTTTGAAAAGACGGCCATTCCGGGCCCGATAATTGCTTGAGACAAATCCACGGGAGCAACAGGTGAATGCATCCCCTCGATTTCCCGAGTCATTGACTCGAGCGCGAGCGGCAAAGTCGCGTTGAGTTCGCGGATTAATTGGCGACGAGAGATGGTTCCTGCCGTTTTCTCGCGGGGTCGGCAGACCAAAATAATTGAAGATGCAAGGGCATTGGCTCCTAAGCTCACAGAGCGTTCGGCTCGTTCGGTCCGCATCGGCCAAGTGCCGGTTAGTGCCAAACCTGCTCGATTCACGGCCTCAAGAAATGTTTCCCAGCCGGTACTGTTAGTTCCATTCGTTTCCGACTCCGATTGCTTGAAAGCGTAATAGATCGTAATCGGTGCTGCAGGGTGGACCTCTTCGGCGATCCTCCGCATTACGCTAGTCATTCCATCCAGAAAGAACTTTTCTGCTTTGTCCTTCGTGCCGTGACGATAGGGCGTTGCAACCAGTTCTTCGGATTTTGGTACTGCGATAGTGGCGAGAAGCTCGGGGTAGACTTCACGAAGCGATCGCCGCAGCCAAACGTAGAAGAAGTCGGACAGATCAGCATAACCAATGTTATCGTAGTACGGTGGATCTGTCGAAACAAACTGAAGGTGTGGATGCACAGCATCGTCTGCATTAGCCTGAATGGCACACCCGCCAAATCTTGCGGGCAGGTTAGACATGGCGTCGACGCACGACTCTACGCTCGACATCCAGGGCCCCACATTCCCAAAAGGCGACAACTCGACGTAATCCCAATTCATTGGAATGGCCTGTCGAGAGAATAGTGCTCTTACATTCTGGTTCGTAGTGTTCCAACTACAGCTAGTATTTGACATATCCGTCCAACGTGATGTTGCCAACGCTAAATACACGCTCACCGCTTCAGCATACGCCCTCGCGCCAGTTCCGCCTGCGACCAGCGGCTCATTGTCATCAGCTAGACCGTTCACTACGGCATCCGCCCGAATATTCGCCCGCATTTCACTGACGAGATCGCTAAATACCGTCAACGCCTGCAGCTGCCGAGGCGTGAATAGGTCTGAATAATTCATGAGGCCATATAGCTGACAACGGATGTCGCGTGGATTATGAGCGATTGGCAATTCTGGTCGCCACTCGGGTACAGCAGACCGCGCTAGCATTTCGGCATGATCTGTAGGGCTCAAATAAATCCGCTCTCTAGTTCCTTCGGCAACGATTGCCATGAGTCGCTCGCCAAGCCTTCCCGCGGTTCCGGCGTCGCGAATTGACTGCACTGGCACGGGTGAGCCAGAAACGAGACACTGGAAGTTGCCGCCTCGCCCTATCTTCGTCCCGTCCTTAGCGCTTGCTGGTGGCTTACCAACCTTCACTGTGAACGTACATTCGCCATTTTTGATAATCGGTTCAACATAAGCTTCTTTTCCCGATTTACTACTTAGGATGAAAGTACTCGCTAAAGGAACATCAACATGCGAAAATGCCGGGCTGGGGCTTTTCAACGTTCTAACCCAAAGCCAAGCATTTACAGACAGCTTTCGTCCACGATAAGGATTTAGGTCAGGACGCTTTTCAACCATTTCATCTGTGATTTCGACCTTGGGATACAGATGCCCAATTCGTTTTTCGGCCATGTCTCGCATCAATTGGCCATAGTAACGAACGTCCTCAGCCAGTCCTGCGGTTCCTTTCCACGATTCCTCAAGTCCCAACTTTCCCGACCTACTTGACTTTGATTCGGGGCGTACAGGCGGCCGGCTTGCAAATCTCGGCGGGATCTCGATCATTGCCTTGTTGATCAATACGGCGACTGGGTTGAGGTCGCTGGCGTATGCTTGAAGTCCGAGCCGTTGAGCCTCAAGCGGAATCGCCCCACCACCGGCAAAGGGATCATGCAATCCCGGCATTTTTTCACGATTGAAGAGCTCGCCAGCTTGGGGATGAGCCT